>CAZMGU010000107.1:0-6969 GCA_964565905.1 uncultured Halobacteriales archaeon | reverse complement strand
GCCTGCTCTGCGTCGACTCGCTCACCGCCCACTTCCGCGCCGAGTACGTCGGCCGTGGCGAACTCGCGGACCGACAGCAGAAGCTGAACAAACACCTCCACGACCTGATGCGCGTCGGCGACCTCAACAACACCGCCGTCGTCGTCACCAACCAGGTCGCCTCGAACCCCGACTCCTTCTTCGGCGACCCGACCCAGCCCATCGGTGGCAACATCCTGGGGCACACGTCGACGTTCCGCATCTACCTCCGGAAGTCCAAGGGGACGAAACGCATCGTCAAACTCGTCGACGCCCCGAACCTCCCGGACGGCGAGGCCGTCATGCGCGTCGAGGAGGACGGCCTGCTGAACGAGTAGACGAGACGTAGCGACCGGCGGCCGATCCCCTCGAATTTCGACCACGCCGCCGGACGATTCTCGCAGTCGATACTCGGCGGGTGCGACTTATACGCGTTCGTCGCCCATCTGCGTCATCGTGACCGAAACACTCCGGCGCGTCGCGGCTGACGAACTCCGGTCGCTGGCCTTCGACGCCCTCCCCAGCGAGGCGGCCGTCCTCGACCCCGACGGTACCATTCTGGAGACGAACGGTTCCTGGGAGCGTTTCGCCGAGGACAACGGCGTCTCCTTTCACCCGGACATGGTCGGCGAGAACTACCTCGACGCCTGCGACGGCGCCGAGGGCGACGAGACGGCGACGGCGGCCGCCGCCGGTATCCGGGCCGTCGCCGGGGGCGAGCGCGACGCCTTCTCCTTCGAGTACCCGTGCCACGGGCCCGACGAGCGTCGCTGGTTCATGATGCGCGCCATCCCACTCGAGTACGAGAACCGTCGGTGCGTCCTCGTCGTCCACACGAACATCACGGAGCGCCGCGAGGCCGAACTCGCCGTCGAGGAGCGCAACGACCAGCTAGAACTCCTGAACGGCGTTCTCGGTCACGACCTGCGAAACCCGATGAACGTCGCGCTCGGCCGGGCCGAGTTACTCGACGGCGACGACGAGCAGGTGGCGGCCATCCGGTCCTCGCTCGAACGGATGAACGCGATAATCGACGACGCGCTCGTCCTCGCCCGCAAGACCGACGTCGAACGGCTCTCGACGGTGGCCGTCGGCGCCGTCGCTCGCGACGCCTGGTCGCACGTCGCCACCGCGGACGCGACGCTCGCCGTCGCGTCGACCGGGCGGATCGAGGCCGACGAGAGCCTGCTCGCCCAGATATTCGAGAATATCTTCCGCAACGCCGTGGAACACGCCGGCAAGGGGGCGACCGTCACCGTCGGTCTCCTCGACGACGGCACCGGCTTCTACGTCGCCGACGACGGTCCCGGGATTCCGGCCGACCGGCGCGACACCGTCTTCGACCCCGGACACACGACCAACTCGGAGGACGGCGGGACCGGCCTCGGCCTCGCCATCGTCGAACGGATCGCCGACGCCCACGGCTGGTCGGTTCGGGTGACCAGGGGCGACGACGGCGGGGCGCGCTTCGAGTTCTCCGGCGTGGCGTCAGCCTCGTGAGAGGCGTCTGACGCCGGACCGGATCTGTCGTGGTATCGACTGCCAACCGCAGGATAGCGACCGGGTTCGAGCCGAAAATATCGGGTTGTAACGCCGTCCCGTGCGGAGATACCTCTCCGGGATCAGATAGTATGGGGTCGACGGACGCCGTCGAACCCCCTCACTTCGACTCGAACCGGTCGCCGTCTGGCGTCTGACGGCCGTCAGACCCCGGAGTGAAAGTCCAGTTCGGGACGGGAAAATCGAAAGACGTGGTGGGGTTTCGAGCCGAAACGGAGGGGTTCGAGAGTGCTCCAGGCGAAGTCGGGCGGATCAGTCGCCGGCGGATTTCATGCCGGTGCCTTCGAGGTCCGCCCCGTCCACCGAGGAGCGCAGGGAGTCCATCCCGTCGTCGCGGTCGATGCCGAAGTCGTCCGCATACAGGTCCTGGACGCGCTCGTACTCCGCGTCGGAGAGCGGCGGCACCTCGGAAGCGCCGGCCCACTCGTCGACGTCGTCGGTGGTCCGGAACGTCGGCGTGACGCTCGCCACCTCGTCGTGGGCGAGCAGCCACTGGATGGCGGCCTGGCCCATCGTGCGCGTCCCCTCGGCGTGGTCGGGGTCTTCGAGGAACCGGAGCGTTTCGACCTTCTCCCATCCCGTCTCGTACCACTCGTCCGGGCGGAAGCCGCGGTGGTCGCCCTCGTCGAGTTCCGTGTCGGGGGTGACCTGCTCGTTCAGCAGGCCGGAGGAGTGGGGGACGCGGGGGAGGAGGCTCGTGTCGGCGTCCAGTTCTCGGATGGTGTCGAGGAAGTGCTGGCCGGGGGTCTGTTCGAACAGGTTGAACACGACCTGGACGGCGTCGAACTCGTTCTCGATGGCCGCGTCGCCCTCGGCGAGCCACCCGATGGAGGGACCCAGCGCCCAGCCGATAGCCTCCACCTTCCCCTCCTCGCGGAGTTCGTCGAGGAGTTCGAGGACGTCCGGCGTCACCTCGTCGACGTTGGCGTTGTGGAGCATCAGCACGTCCACGTAGTCGGTGTCGAGTCGCTCCAGCGACCGGTCGAACGCGGTGCGGATGTAGTCGGGGTCTATCTCCTTGGGGAGTTCCCCGTGGCCAGCCTGCGGGTTGTCGTAGAAGTCGTAGCCCACCTTCGTCGACAGCGTCACCTCGTCGCGGTGCTCGGCCAGCGCCTCGCCGACGAGTTCCTCGGAGTCGCCGTGGCCGTACACGTCGCCCGTGTCGAAGAACGTCACGCCCCGGTCCAGCGCGTGCTGGACCATCTCGATGGCCTGCTCGCGGGAGCGGTCGCCCCACCAGTCCGTCCCGACGACCCACGCGCCGAAGCCGACTTCCGACACCTCCACGCCGGAGTTCCCGAGTTCGCGGTAGTGCATGGCTAGAGCATGCGTGCGGCCGCACTTAGCCCTCGTGGTTCTAGCAGGGGCGGACAGTACCACGGGAACAGATGGAACGACTGCTTTCGGAAACAGACCGAAAGCCCCGACCGTCTGCACTCGGGTGGCTCGCTGTGCTCCTCGTCGTTCGCTACGCTCACTCCTGCGGTGCTTGCGTCGCCGTCCTTCGTGCAGACGGTCGCCCCTTTCAGTCCACCCCGCCGCCCGTGGTCTGCGTCGACTGGCGGGATTCGGTGGAAGCGTCCGCGTCGTGGTCGTCCCGCAGGTCCGGGACGGCGACGTCTATCGGGAACCCGACTTCGCCTCTGGTGCGGCGGACCCACCACCAGGTGAGGCCGGCGGCGACGGCGACGGCGAGGTAGACGACGAGTCCCGCCTCGGGGCCGAAGGGGCCGCCGGTGATCAGCGGGTCGCCGGTCTGGCGGACCGTGAGGAGCGTCGCGGGCGTCGGCTGACCGCTGACGGGGAAGCCGTACACCGACCCGAGCGAGAAGTTCCAGGTGATGTGGACGCCGATGGGGACGCCCAGGTCGTCCGTGGCGACGAAGAAGGCGGCGAACAGGACGCCGACGGCGGTGATGTTGAGCGATGAGACGAGCGTCGCGTTCGGGTTGGCGGCGTGCGCGAAGCCGAAGATGGCCGAGGTGGCCACGGCCGCGATGGCGATGGCGCTGCGGGCCCCTATCGGGCCGAGGCCGTTCAGGCCCTCCGCGACGTTGGTCATGAGGTAGCCGCGGAACGCCACCTCCTCGGCGACGCCGACGACGACGAAGAGGAGCGCGGTGAGCGCGAATGCGACCGGGAACGAGACGTCCGGTCCGACGCCGAAGGCGGGTCGCGTCGCGAACAGTTCCGCGACGGTCACCAGCCCCGCCGCCAGTTCGACGGCGAACACGGCCGTCGTCATCACCACGCCGAGCACCAGGCCGAACGCGAGGTTTGGCCACCAGCCCTTGCCCCCCAGACCCAGGTCCGGCATGGTCCGCCGGTCGACGAACCAGGCGACGCCCACGAGCACGACGGCCAGGAGCGCCTCGCTCGTCAACTGGCCGACGAACCCGGTCACGCCGACGGAGACGCCACCGAGCGCCAGCACGGTCGTCACGACGCCGGCGACGAAGAGGAAGAGGACTATCACGACGACGAGCGCGAGCAGCGCGACCAGCAACCGCCACCCGGCACGGAGCCGTCCCTCCCGTCCGTTCACGAAGGCTCGGTGGACCCGCGACCGGTCCTGCGACCCTGACATGGTCGACCCGTCGGCACCTCGCCCCTTAGAGGTACGCCACGCGGGGCGGCGTCCGTCGGGACGAGACGGCCCGTGATTCGGCCGCCCGCGAGGCCGTCGACCCCCGACACCGCCGGCCGCGGGCGGTTACGTCCACGTAACGGAAACCCCTATCAGCGCGCGCGTCGATGGCCCGGGTATGACCAAGCGGAACGTCTCGCTCCCGCCGCTCGCCGAGGAGGGGTTACGGGCGTTCATCTCCGACGTCGACGAGCGCCTCCGGAGCGACGAGGACACCTGCGACGTCGTCGAGGACGTGCTGATCGACCTCCACGGGGACCGGGCGGCCTACGAGCGCTGGCAGGCCGGCGAGGACGTCTCGCCCGCCGAGCGCGTCCGCCTCCAGGGGTACGACCCCTGCAACGCGACCCTCGAGAGCGAGTACTACGCCGAGAAGGACGAAGAGCGGTTCACCGAGTCGAAACACCTCCAGTGGCTCTGGCGGCAGTTCGACGCGACACCGATGGCCGACAACGTGGAGTTCGCCCTGCGCTTTCGCCAGATGATCGCCGAGCACCTCTTCGACGAGGTGGGCGAGGGGTGTCGCTTCTTCAAGGGGATCAGTTTCACCTACGGCCACAACATCAGCGTCGGCGACAACGTCGTCGTCCACGACGACGTCCACCTGGACGACCGGGGGAAGTTGACAATCGGCGACCGCGTCTCCATCTCCGACGACGCCCACGTGTACAGCCACGACCACGACGTCGTCGACCAGACCGACGTCGAGAACTTCCACACGATAATCGAGGACGACGTCCGCGTCACCTACGACTCCATGGTCCGCGCGGGCGTCCGCCTGGGCGAGAACAGCGTCCTCGCGGCCAAGTCCGTCGCCCAGCGCGACGTCCCCGCCCACCACGTCGCCGCGGGGACGCCCGCGAAGAGCATCAGGGTCAAACCCGGGTGGGAGTCGACCGCCGAACCGCTGGAGGACGCCAACGTCGACCGGCGCGCCGAGCGACAGATCGAGTACGACCTCCCCGACGACCTGGAACCGTTCGACGAGTTCCAGCGGGACCGGTCGCCGCCGGACCGCGACGAGTAGCCACCACGCACCTGCCCGTCAGTGGCCTCGCTACTCCGCCGTACGTACCACCTGTCATCGACTCCCGCCCTCGCTCCCAAACTTCCAAGTAGAGTGACAACGTTTCACACGACATGGAGGTCTGGGGCTGGCTCGTCGCCTACGTCGTCGGGTTCGGGCTCGTCCAGCTGTTGCTCTACCGCTACTTCCAGCGGGACGACCCGTCGCCGGACGCCACCCCCGGCTCCACCGACCAGTCCGGTCACCGCGCGGTCGAGCGGTCCCCGCACCCGCCGGAGGACGACGAGGGTATCGACGGCGTCCAGTGCCCCCACTGCGGAGCGGTCAACGAACGCGACGAGATGTTCACCTACTGCGGGGCGTGCGCCCGGTCGCTTCGGTAGGAGTTTTCCCCGCCGGCCACCGACACCGACCATGCCCAGCGTCGCGATAAACGTCGCCGCCAACACCAACGAACCGGGTTTTCGCGGGCCGATATACCCCGACGGCTCCTTCGAGTACGTCCCCATCCCCGAGACGGAGCCGACGGCGGAACCGGTGCCGACGTACGGCGACCTCGACCTGACGACGGACGTCGAGGCGGTGGCGGACCGGCCGGTCCACCTCGACCCGCTGTTCCCCGAGATGGGCGGGCCGGTGCCCGCCGACCGGTACCTGTACGGCGACGACTACGGCGTCAAGGCCCGGCCGCTCGCGGAGCTATCGGCCGGCGACCACGCGTTCTTCTACGCGACGCTGACGACGACGGACGAGTCGGGTTCCCCCGCGGCGTCGGCCGCCGACCACCCCGACTGGGTCGGCCCCGAGTGGGGCGCCTACCTCGTCGGCCACTTCGAACTGGCCCGGGACCCCGTCACCGGCGAGGAGTACCGCGAGTTGCCGCCCGACGAGCGAGCCGTCTTCGCGGGCAACGCCCACGTCAGGCGCGACCCGTTCGACGCGCGCGTCCTCCTGCTCGGTGACCCAGAGGGCTCCGAACTGTACGAGACGGCCGTCCCCCTCAGTTCCCCGGCGGCCGGCGCGGACCCGAACCGGGTCGTCACGGAATTGTCGGCCGACTCGGGGAAGGGGCCGTGGTGGCGTCGCCCGCTCCGGTTCGACGACGACGCCACCGCCGCCCTCCTCTCGGCCGCGGATCCGGACGCGCTCCTCGGGTAGCGACGACGGTTATCAGCGGTGAAAACGGAGCGGCAACACCTATAGGGCGACTCGGTATTGCTGGTGGTATGCGCGTTTCGAGCGGCGTCCAGGGCTTCGACGAACTCGTCGAGGGTGGGCTCCTCGAGGACCGGCTCTACGTCATCAGCGGTCCGCCCGGGAGCGGCAAGACCACGTTCTGCGCCCAGTTCATCACCCAGGGTGCGAAGCAGGGCGAGGACTGTCTCTACGTGACGATGCACGAGACCCAGACGGAACTGATGCAGGACATGGCCGGCTACGAGTTCGGCTTCGACCGGGCGATGCAGTCCGACGCCATCCAGTTTCTCAACCTCGTCACCGAGAGCGGCAAGCGGACCATCTCGCAGTTCGGGACGGAGAGCGGGCTGACGAACCGGCTGGTCGCGTTCATCGACCAGAACGGCGTCGACCGGGTCGTCGTCGACTCGACGATGCTGCTCCAGCACTTCTTCACCGACGTCTCCGACGAGATAACCGGCTTCCTCTCGGCGCTCAAGCAGACGGACGCCACCGTCCTCCTCATCTCGGAGATGACCGA
>CAZMGU010000106.1:0-7077 GCA_964565905.1 uncultured Halobacteriales archaeon | reverse complement strand
TGGGCATGTGCATCCTGTTGCTCATCGCGGGCAACATCACGACGACGAACCTGATCACCAACGCCGTCCGGTGTTTCGACGAGGCGAACTGCTTCGACGAACTCGCCGGCGACGAGCGCGCCCTCTCCGGCGCTATCGAGGAGGTCCTGCGCCACCGCTCGCCAGTGCAGGCGATGACGCGCATCGCAAAACAGGACGTGACGATGCGGGGCGAGACCATAGAGGAGGGGGACCGCGTCGTCGTCTGGCTCGGGTCGGCCAACCGCGACGAGCGCCAGTTCGAGGACGCCGACGAGTTCCGGGCCGACCGCTCCCCCACCGGCCACCTCGGCTTCGGCCACGGGACGCACTACTGCCTCGGAGCGCCCCTCGCCCGTCTGGAGGCGAAGGTGGCCCTCTCGGAACTGCTCTCCCGCCTCGACGACGTCGAGGTGGTCGACGCCGAACTCCAGCCGACCCGGAGTTCCTTCGTCTACGGCGTCGAGTCGCTGCCGATCCGGTTCACGACGGCGTGATCGGGGTTTCGTCGGCGTCGCCGCCGCGACTGATCCGTTGCGTCGGGCGGACCGACCACCCCCGGCGGGCAAACCTTTTCTTGTTACCAACCCACATGGTCCGTATGGTCACCGCCTTCATCATGATAAAGACGGGCGCCGGGAAGTCAGCCGACCTGCTGGCGACCATCCGGGGCCACGAGGGCGTCGCCGACGCCCACATCGTCGCCGGCCAGTACGACGTCATCGCGGAGGCGACGGGCGAGGAGGTGTACGACGTGATGCACTCCGTCGCGACGCGCATCCGCGACCTCGACGGCGTCGTCGACACCCGGACCTACATCTGCATGGAGTGACGCGTCCGCGTGAACGACGGTTCTGCACGGAGTGCGGCCGGCGAACCCGAACGAACTTCGATACGGCAAAGAGGGCCGGTCCGCAAGAGCCGGTATGGTCGACGCCGTCGGCATCGTCGGTCTCCTCGTCATCGTGCTGGTCAACAGCGCGCTCGCCGCACTCATGACCCGGTTCTTCCGCGTCCGGCTGGACACCAGCTGGGGGAGCCTGCTGTACGCCCTCTTCCTCATCCCGCTCACGATGGTCCTCGTCCTCTTCGTCCTCTCCGGCGTGTTCGACCTCGGCGCGGACCTCGGGAGTCGCGCGGCGGTCATCACCCTCACCATCGCCGTCCCGCTCGCGCTGGGGCTCACGTTCGACTACTTCTGGATGCCCGCCCCCGAGGAAGTCGAACTCCCAGAGCGGTCCTAGGAAATTCTTTGAGTTGAGCGGTCTGTTCGTCGTGAGCTAACTGGAAAAGAGAGACTGACAGCGACCAGAAAGCCCTCGGCGCGTTCTCTGAAGCCAGAACACGGATCAAGGACAACCAGAAAGCCCTCGGCGCGCTCGCCTCGTGCGACCCACGCTGCGCGCCTCCCTTCGGTCGGTGCTTGCGGGGTCGGACTTCGGCGACCGCACCTCGCCCTTTCAGTCCGCCAGGTAACCGGCAGCCCTGCCCTTCCCCGGGTCGCGCGACGCTCACTGTCGTTCGCGCACGCGCTCCCGGCCAACCGCCGGGTGGTGCAGTCAGGAAGCGGTCGCGCCGATTTCCGGCGCGACCGGGGAGGGGTGGGGAGTCACTCGCGAACGCGGGCCGGAGGCCGCGCGAGCTATGCGGTGCCTGGAGGAATGAAAGGGCGAGGGCTGGTGAACGAAGCACGGACCCACAAGCACTGAGCGAAGCGCGGTCCGCGCGAGTTCAGCGGGCTGAGGGCTTTCTGGTTGTTGTAGGCCCGTGTTCCGGCTTCAGAGAGCGGACCGAGGGCTTTCGAAGTGGTTGCGTCCACGATCGGAGCAACTGGCTCGATTCTACCAATCGCGAGTTCTCTGACACTCGCCCACCGACGGAGAAGCGAAACTAGGAGAGAATGCTGGCGACGGCTTCACGAACCTCGTCCAACACGTCGGCCTGGGACTGAGAGGCGTCGACGCGGACGAACCGGTCGGGTTCGTCGTCGATGAGTCGCTCGTAGTTCTCGCGGACGTCGGCGAGGTAGTCGGCGGCCTCGAACTTGTTCGTCGCGCCGCTGCGGTCGGCGGCCGTCTCCGGGTCGACGTCGAGGTAGATAGTGGCGTCCGGCGGGCGCGTCCACGGGGCATGGACGTCCCGGACGTAGGTCACCGGGTCGTCGAGGACGTCCGCCAGCGTCGCCCCCTGGTAGGCGTAGCGGGAGTCGGAGTAGCGGTCCGAGACGACGACGCGCCCGTCCGCGAGCGCGGGCCGGACCGTGTCGTCCAGGTGGGCGGCGTGGTCGGCGGTGTAGAGGAACAGTTCGGCCAGCGGGTCGGCGTCGTCGTCCGCGATGGAGCGTTCGACCGCCTCGCCGTACCACGTCTCCGTCGGTTCGCGCGTGAAAGCGGCGTCGTCGGGGACGACGTCGGCCTCCCGGAGCGCGCGCCAGGCGGACGTCTTGCCGCTCCCGTCGAGTCCCTCGAGCGTGACGAGCATACCCGCAGGTCGGGACCGCTCCACGTAAACGCGCCGACTGTGGCGCGCCGGGTCGCCGGCGAAGGGTCCACCAGCGAACGGTCCACCAGCGAACGCCGACCGGACGCGGCGTCACCAGGAGATGCGGGGGTAGTCGTCCGTCGCGTCCGCGGGCGGTTCGGAGCCGTTGGATCGTACGTCG
The DNA here is from genome assembly GCA_964565905.1 of uncultured Halobacteriales archaeon. Lineage (GTDB taxonomy): Archaea > Halobacteriota > Halobacteria > Halobacteriales > Haloarculaceae > Halomicrobium. The sequence continues at coordinate 4,397 of CAZMGU010000106.1, read as the reverse complement.
CCGACGGCGAGCACGCCCGGGCCGGAGCGACGGTCGTGCGACGGGGGACGCCCGGTCGTCCCGCCGGGCGAGGACGGGAGCAGGTCGACGACGGCCGCGGGCGGGGTGAACCACGCGCCCGCGTCGCGGACGTCCACGTCCATCGGCGCGGGCGGCCAGCACATGGCGGCCGCCGAGCGGAGGAGCGACTCGCCCTCGGTTCTGGCGGCGAAGTACAGTTCCCGGAGCGGGAACACCATCTCGCCGGTCCGCGCGGGGTCGGTATCGAGGCACGGGTCTGGCAGGTCGAGCGCCCGGGCGGCCATCGTCGAGACGAAGCGGTAGCCGGACCGGCTCGCGAGCGCGTAGGACGCCCAGAGCTTCGGGTTGACCTCCAGCAGGACGAACGAGCCGTCGGCCCGGCGCCCGAACTCGACGAGCGCCGGGCCGTGCCAGTCGAGCCTGTCCAGTAGCCTGATGGCGGCCGTCTCGACGCGCGAGTCGCGGAATATCCGGACCCGCGTCCCGCTGCCGCCCCGCCGGGGGACGGAGCGGACCTCCTCGTGAGTAAACAGCAACCGGGGCTCCCCGTCCTCGTACAGCAGGCCACAGCCGTAGGTGGCGTCCCGCTCGACGTACTCCTGGACGACGGCGTCGCCGTCGGCCTCCGCGACCACCTCGTCGTACGTCTCCCAGAAGGCGTCGGGGTCGTCCACGCGGGCGGTGACGTTCTTGCCCATCTCGTGGCGGGCCTTGACGAAGACGGGAAAGGGGAGGTCGTCTATCGACCCCGGCCGGCCGCGCTCGTCCAGGTCCGAGACGGTCGCCGTGAACTCCGACGGCGTGTCGACGCCCAGGTCGGCCGCCAGGTCGGCGGTAGCGCACTTGTCGACAGCCACATCGAGCGACTCCGACGGCGGTAGCCAGCACGACACCGACTCCGGGAACCGGTCGCGGACGCGGTCAGCGGCGGCGACGGAGTGGTAGCCGACCGGGACGAGGAGGTCGGGTTCGTGGTCGTTCACGGCGTCGAGCAACTGCCGGGGGTACCGCGGGTCGCTCGCCCGGGCCGTCGTCACGCCGACGTCGCAGTGGCGCGAGCGCAGGAGTCGGCTCCAGGTGCTGGTGCCGACGCCGACGACCCGCGCGTCCAGGTCCGCGGACAGTTCCCGCGCCACCTGTATCGCGTTGTCGTTGTCCCCGTCGAGCACCATCACCGTCGGACGGCTGTGTCGCTCCATCGGATCAGTCCTTGTTGAGCTCGACGAAGGTCGGCGACCAGTTCGACCGTTCCGTGACCGCGTCCGCGAGCGGGCCGTCTCCCGACCCGTCGAGCAGCGGGCGCGCGGCCATGGTGAGCGGTTCCGTCCGCCCGTCCAGCACCGGTGCCGTGTCCTGGACGAAACCGAACCGGCCCAAGAGGTCGTGGGGCAGCGTCTCGCCGACCGACTTGACGACGTCGGCGTCGGACTCGTCGGCCAGCGCGACGGACAGCAGTCTCGCGAGCGCGCGCGTCGGCCGGTTGCGTCCGAGCGGGAGCGCGTCGCGGAGTTGCAACACGTCCGCGTTCGACCGGTGAGTCACGAGCGCCGCCACCGGCTGCCCGCCCGACCGGGCGACGTAGGTCGTGTACGAGCGGAACGGGTTGCCGAGCCACCACCGGTAGAACCGCGTCTCCCGGTGGACGTGGAGCCGGTTCGGGACGGCCGTCTCGTACAGCGACGCGAGCGTGCTCGCGGGGACGGAGTCGTACCTGGTGACGTCGAGGTACGTCGCGGACGGCGCGAGCGCGTCGACGACGCCGTAGCCGGCCCGCGCCAGCGCGTCCGCGACGCGCGCGAGCGAGCGACCGCCGACGTCGTCGAGGAACGTCGACGGCCGCTGGATCCGGTAGTGGACGGCGAGTTCGCCCAGCGACTCCCACCCCAGTTTCTCCTGCGCGCCGAGCGCCCCCGGCGTGGGGTAGTTGAAGAACAGCGCCGCCTCGTGGTCGGCGTACCGCTCCACCGCCCGCTCCGTCATCCGGGTGTACAGCCCGTTCCGCCGGTGGTCGGCGTGGACGACGGCGTCGGCGGGTTGCAGGGCGAGCGCGGTCCGGTCGCCGTCGCGGAGTTCGCACGGCAGGTACGCCTGGACGCCGACGAGTTCCCCGTCGCGCTCGGCCACCGTCACCGGGACGTGCGAGAGGTACGGGTCCTCGACGTACTTCCAGTCGAAGTACGCGGGGGAGCGCTCGCGTCCCAGTTCGCCGGCGAACAGCGATCGGACCCCCTCCGCGTCGCCGGCGTCGAACCATCGAACGGTGTACGGGTCGTCGGCCGTTCGCTGGTCGGTGGCCGCCTCCTGTGACTGACTGGACATGTACCTCGGAGAAACCGGGAGTATCGGAATTGTAATTGACAGCTTATTCGAGCGGAGAGCGGGCAAAACGCGGGATTAACGGGTGACCGTCCCGTCCGGTGTCGGGCCCGAAATCGGGCCGTAGCGGGGGAGACTCGGCCACGGAGGGAGAACGGGTGCGTCCGAAGTAACCGGTGGCAGCAGCGTGGTTGCCGGTGACAGCGGCGTGCCGGCAGTGGCGAACCGGTCCGTCGCCCCCGCGGCCTAGTTTTACAGGTGCTCCGGCGACAGGTAGGGGTATGAACGTCCTCGTTGTCGGCGGCGACGGGTTCGTCGGTCGCTACCTGTGTCGCGAACTGGTCGAGCGGGGCCACGACGTGACGGCATTGTCGCGGTCGCCGGACGAGGGGGACCTGCCCGCCGGCGTCGGGACGGCGACCGGCGACGTCACCGAGTACGACTCGATAGCGAGCGCCTTCGAGGGGCGCGACGCCGTCGTGAACCTCGTCGCGCTCTCGCCCCTGTTCGAACCCGGCGGCGGGAACGAGATGCACGAGCGGGTCCACCTCGGCGGGACGCGCAACTGCGTTCGCGCGGCCGAGGAACAGGGCGTCGACCGGTTCGTCCAGATGAGTGCGCTCGGCGCGGACCCCGAGGGGCCGACCCACTACATCCGGTCGAAGGGGCGGGCCGAGGACGTCGTGCGCACCGCGGACCTCGAGTGGGTCATCGTCCGCCCGTCGGTCATCTTCGGCGACGGCGGGGAGTTCGTCCCGTTCACGCGGAAACTGACGACGCCGTACGTCACTGGGCTCCCCGGCGGCGGGAAGACCCGGTTCCAGCCGCTGTACGTCGAGGACGTCGCCCCGATGCTCGCCGACGCCGTCGAGGACGAGGCGCACGTCGGGGAGACGTACGAACTCGGCGGCCCGGAGGTGCTCACGCTCGCCGAGGTGGCGAAACTGGCCGAGCGCGCGAAGGGCCGGTCGCTGACGGTGGTCCCGATCCCGATGGCGCTGGCCGGCGTCGGCCTGCGGATCGGCGGCGCGATACCGGGGTTCCCGATGGGCCCGGACCAGTACCGGTCGCTGCGATTCGACAACACGGTCGCGGACAACGACGTGACGGAATTCGGCGTACGGGTTGCGGATCTCACGACGCTGGCGGACTACCTCGGCGTCGAGGGCGAGAGGTCTCGTTAGCGTCCCGTTAGTGTCGGGAAAGCTGTCGATTGTCACGTGTAATTCCCCGTATCCTATCCGATATTTTGGCACAAGGCTTATGCCCGCCTTCCCACTTCCCCTCCTTAAGCGGAGTCTCGAATCAAATGAAACTCGCGATGATCGGCTTCGGGCAGGCCGGTGGCAAAATCGTCGACAAGTTCCTCGAATACGACCAGCGAACGAACTCCGGTATCGTTCGCTCGGCCGTAGCGGTGAACACGGCGAAAGCAGACCTGCTCGGGCTCGAACACATACCAGAGGAGCAAAGGGTCCTCATCGGACAGGCCAGGGTCAAGGGTCACGGCGTCGGTGCCGACAACGAACTCGGCGCGGAGATAGCCGAGGAGGACATAGACGAGATCCAGGGTGCGATCGACAACATCCCGGTCCACGAGATAGACGCGTTCCTCGTGGTCTCCGGGCTGGGCGGCGGGACCGGGTCGGGCGGTTCCCCGGTCATCTCCAAGCACCTCAAGCGGATCTACACCGAACCGGTGTACGGACTGGGGGTCCTGCCGGGCGGGGACGAGGGTGGCATCTACACCCTGAACGCGGCGCGGTCGTTCCAGACGTTCGTCCGCGAGGTGGACAACCTGCTCGTGTTCGACAACGACTCCTGGCGCAAGACCGGCGAGTCCGTCCAGGGCGGCTACGACCACATCAACGAGGAGATCGTCAAGCGGTTCGGCGTCCTCTTCGGCGCGGGCGAGGTCGGCTCCGGCGACAACGTCGCCGAGTCCGTCGTCGACTCCTCCGAGATCATCAACACGCTCTCGGGCGGCGGCGTCTCCACGGTCGGCTACGCCTCCGAGGACGTCGAACTCTCCGGATCCAGCGGCGGCCTCCTCTCCCGGT
>CAZMGU010000105.1:0-7179 GCA_964565905.1 uncultured Halobacteriales archaeon | reverse complement strand
CGCATCGGCAACTCGATCATCTCGCGGACCTGTTCGAGTTCGTCGTCGAGGCCACCGATGTCCTCGTAGGCGACGTCGGGGGTCTCGCGGTCGCCACTGGCGCCCGGACCAGCGTGACCGCCGCTGATCTGCTCTGCGGGCTGCTCGGAGACCTCGATGTCCGTCTGGTCGGTGACGACCACGGTCCCGTCGGGTTCGGTCTCGGCTATCTTGAGCGGTATCTTCTGCCCGCTCATGCTCGACAGCGGGCCGAGGCCGAAGCTCACGGGGACGGTCTGTCCCTGGGTGACGGCCTGGCCGCTGAGGTTGTTCCGGATCATCGGACCGACGTTACCCCGGACGCGGAGGTTCTGGGGCAGCGCGACGGTGACGGCCTTGGCGACCTTGACGTCCGCCTTCTCGACGTTCACGCGGTCGTCGATGCCGACGTTGGCCTCCTGGCGAAGCTGGCCGTCGATGCGGACCACGCCGCGACCCTCGTCCTCGGGGTAGCCGGGCCAGACCCGCGCGACGACGCGGTTCTCGCCGCCCTCGATGACGATGTAGTCGCCGTTCTCCAGGTCCATCTGGTCCATCGCTCCCCGGTCGATGGCCGCGAGGCCGCGGCCGGCGTCCTTCTGCTTGAGTGGTTTGACAGTGAGTTTCATTGGGTACCCTCCTCGGAGTCGCCCGTCACTTCGACAGTGAGGACCCCGTTTTTGATAAACGCTTGCGCGTCGCCCGCGGGCACGTCCAGATCGTACTGCTCGGCGCCCGTGACGACGATAGCGGTGTCGCCGACGACGTCGACGGACGCGTCGGTCTCGACGCCGACGTCGGCGGCGAGAACGTGCGTGCCGTCGTCGTACTCGAACCGGCGCACCGGTGCGTCGTCGACGAGCTGCTGGTTTCCAGTCATACTAACCCATAGTAAACGTCCAGAGTATTTAAACCTTTGTCTAATATCACCCCCACGTGGGTCGAGTCAGCGAAGAAGTGACTGAATGCGGTTCACACCGGAACAGTAGTGGGCCGGTCGCTTATCAGTACTGCTTTCGAGCGCCAACCCCGTTCGACGGGTCGAGCACTCCGTCGCGACGGTCAGTAGACGTCGTCCAGTTCGTCCGCGACGTAACTGTGCTCGTCGGCCGGGAACTCGCCGGCCTCGACGGCGTCGAGGTAGCCCTCGACGGCCCGTTCCATCTCGCCCCGGACGTCGCCGAACTGCCGGGAAAACGGTGCGGTGTCCTCCGTGAGTCCGACGACTTCGTCCACGGTCAGCACCTGCCCGTCGCAGTCCGGCCCTGCGCCGATGCCGATGGTCGGGACGTCGATGGCTTCGGTTACTGCAGCACCGAGGTTGGCCGGGACGTGTTCGAGGACGAGCGAGAACGCGCCCGCCTCCTCGTGTTCGCGCGCGAGTTCGAGGATCTCTTCGGCCGACTCCCGGCTCGTCCCCTGGCGGAACAGACCGGTCTCGTTCTCGTGTTGGGGCGTCAGTCCCAGGTGGGCCTGCACCGGGATTCCGAGACGGGTCAGTGTTCGCGTCAGTTCGACGGTGTGGGGGCCACACTCCAGTTTGACGCCGTCCGCGCCCGCCTCCTTGACCATCCGGCCGCAGTTCTCGACGGCAGCGGCCTCGTCGACGCCGAACGAGAGGAACGGCATGTCCGCGAGGACGAACGCGTCCTCCGTCGCCCGCGCGACGGCGGCGGTGGCGCTCGCCATCTCGTCGACGGTGACCGGCAGGGTCGAGTCGTGCCCCAGGCGGAGGTTCCCCATCGAGTCACCGACGAGGACGATGTCCGTCCCCGCCTCGTCGACGACCCTGGCGGTGGGCGCGTCGTACGCCGTGAGCATCGTCACCGATTCCTCGCCGGCCTTGGCCCGGATGTCTTTGGCCCGCATACCCCCGTCTCCGACGCGACGCTGGTTAAACACTGTCATGGACGGGCACGGGACCAGCGCGTCCCGGCGGCTATCCGTAACTGATTACCGCGCGAGCGGCGAGGGTCGCCGTATGCCCCAGCAGGTAGAGCGGACCGACCCGGACGGCGTCGACTTCGGGTGGGTGATGCAGGTCACCTTCGTCGTCACGATACTCGCCGGGTCCCCGCTCGTCGCGCTCCTCTCGCTCGGGACGGCCCTTCCCACCTGGGAGGCGCGGGCGACGTTCGCCGTGCGGGTCGGCGGCCTGGTCTGGTTCGTGACGGCCGTCGGCATCTTCGCGTACGCGAAGCGATATCGGGCCTGACCGGCGCTGTCGAGTCCGACCGCTACGGCACCGTTCGAGTGTCCCTACACGCGGTCGCTGACCCACTGGAAGTCGACGTCCGCGCGTTCCGCGGTCGTCCGGTCGCTCTCGGAATCCCCGACGAACAGCGAGCGCGACGGGTCGCTCCCCAGTCGCTCGACCGCTTTCAGCAGCGGTTCCGGGTCGGGCTTGAACGTCCCGACGCTGTCCCGGCCGACGACGACGTCGACGTGGTCGGCCAGGTCGTGGACCGCGAGGGCCCGTCGACAGGCGTCCTCGCAGTTGAGCGAGACGACGCCGACGGGGACGTCGTGGGGCAGGTCCTCGGCCAGCGCCAGCATCGTCGCCGTCTCCGCGCCCTCGCGCTCGTGGGACGCGATGGCCTCCTCGACCAGTTCCCGGTGACCGGTCTCGACGGAGCGTTCCAGGACGCCCCAGAGGTCCCGCCCGTCGGTGGCGATGTCGTGGTCGGCCAGGGCCGCGTCCACGTCGCGGGCGACGGCGTCCCAGTCGACGTCGAGTCGGACGAGCGTCCCGTCGAGGTCGTAGACGACGGCGTCGTAGTCCTCGTTCGTCACGGGAGTCGGTAGGTCGTGGGCCGCAAAATGCACGTCGGTCGCCCGACACGGAGTCGGACGTCGCTTTCCGGCGGTATCGACGGGCGGCGGCGTTGCCGAAGCCGAGTCAGGCGCTTAGCGCCGTTCCGCGAGTTCGACGTCGAGGAACTGTTCCAGGTCGCGGATCACCGACCCGCCGACGCCGGCCTTCGTCGCGCGGCCCTGTTCGACGGCGAGGACGTCGTCCTCGTCGAGGCCGGCCTCGTCGGCGAGTTCGTCGGTCTGGAGGCCGGCGTCCTGCCGGGCCTCGGTCAGGCGCTCCCCGTAGTTCCGGACGAGGTACGGCAACTGGTCGTCGTCGTAGTCGGCCCCGTCCTCCCAGTGAGAGCTGTCGGCCTGACCCGCGTCGCGTATCTTCGCGGCGTTCTGGGCAGCGCGCCGTCGCCGGTCGCTCTCGCTCTCGGAGCCGTCGCGCGACTCCGAACTACTTCCGGACTGCCCGTCGTCGCCGTGGTGGGCGCAGTCGGAACACACCTGGAGGGTCGCACCAGCGACGCTCGCCGTCTGGAGGTCGACGCCGTCCGCCCCGCAGAGTTCGCAACTGTCGCTCGCCGACCCACCGCTACCGCCGGTGGAGTACTTGGCCATGGCCGCAGTCGGTCCCGAATCTATTTCAAACGCCCGCTTCGGGCCGGGTGAGAGCGAGTGACGCGCGCCGGTGCAAACGAAAGCGCTTTTATCCAACCGTCGGATAGCATCGAGTGCAGACCGAGAGACAGCGAGCGTGGGTAGCCAAGCCAGGCCAACGGCGCAGCGTTGAGGGCGCTGTCCCGTAGGGGTCCGCCGGTTCAAATCCGGTCCCACGCATCGCCGGTGGTACACCCACCGATTGATGCAGGTGTCGTCCCTGCTGGGACTGCACCCACGCACAATTCCTACCGGAGCAAGTTCCCGAGCGGCAGCACTCGCCGCGCCTCGACGGGCGCGGGCGACGACGCGCCGGCCCGGACGACAACGCACCTCCGCGACCGGGGCGGGAAATTCACGGCTGATAACGTGGATCACGTCAGTCGCTGGCAGGCACGAACGCTACTCCCCCGATGTATTTGGTACGCAACTCGTACACGAGTGGTATCAGCCTCGATAATTGCGCCACAACCGTTTTAATGGTGGAACGCCTCCCTTCTGGTACGGCACCATTCTGGTGCCAATCCCACCCACCCCCACCCCACCCTTTCCTACTTTCCACGACGGCGAGCGACTGGTTCGTCGACCCGGCGAGAGAGAGGTTCACTTCCTCCGTGAGCAACGCGTCCGGTAGCCCGACGCCTACCCGGTCCCGTAGCGCGACGCGAACTCCCGCGCGTCCTCGCGGACCCGTTCGGCGTCGACTCGCACGTGCGTTCCGTCCTCGTACAGGACGGCCCCGTCGACCATCGTGAACCGGACGTCGTCCCCGTGAGCGGCGAACACGAGGTGCGAGACAACGTCGTGGACCGGTGTCGCGCGGGAACTGTCCGTCGAGAGGCCGACCAGGTCCGCCCGCCACCCCTCGCGGAGCGCTCCGAGGCGGTCGAACCCGGCCGCGGTAGCGCCGCCGACCGTCGCCATCCAGAAGACGGTCTCGGCGGGGAGCGCGGTGGCATCGAGCGCGTCCACCTTCCCGAGGAGACTCGCCTGTCGCATCTCGGTGTAGGGATCGAGCGTGTTGTTGCACGGCGGCCCGTCGTTGCCGAGGCCGACCGTGATTCCCCGGTCGAGGTAGTCCGCCACCGGCGCGACGCCGCTGGCGAGTTTCATGTTCGACGACGGGCAGTGGACGACGTTCGTCCCCGTCTCGGCGAGCACCCGGCGCTCGGACTCGTCGGTCCAGACGCAGTGGGCGAGCGTCACGTCCGGCCCCGTCAGTCCGACCTCGTCGAGCCAGTGGACGTTGCGCATCCCCGTCCGGTCCTCGACCGTCGCCACCTCGTCCCGGTTCTCGCTCGCGTGCGTGTGTATCCGGACGCCGTCGTGGGCGTCCGCCAGGTCGCGCGCGCCGCGGAGGCAGGCCTCCGAGCAGGAGACGGCGAACCGGGGCGTCACGGCGTAGCGGACGCGGTCGTCGAAGGAACCGTGGTACTCGCGGATCAGTCGTTCCGACTCGGCCAGGCCGTCCTCGGCGTCCTCCAGCAGTTCGTCGGGCCCGTCGCGGGTCATCAGCACCTTCCCGAGCAGGCCGCGGATTCCGACCTCGCCGGCGGCCTCGAACGCCCGGTCGGCGTGGTGGACCGAGAGGTGGTCCACGACCGTCGTCACGCCGCCGGCGACGCACTCCAGATAGCCAAGGAGCGCGGCTGTATGCATCTCCGCGGGCCCCATTGACGCCTCCATCGGCAGGACGTGGTCGCGCAACCAGTCCAGCAGCGGTTCGTCGTCCGCGATTCCCCGCCCGAGGCTCTGGACCGAGTGGACGTGCGCGCCGACGACGCCGGGGGCGACGACGTCGAACTCGCGGCGCTCGTGGTCGGGGTACCGGTCGAGAGCCGTCTCCGCGTCGCCGACGAAAGCGATAGCGTCGCCGTCGGTGACGACGGCGGCGTCCCGGAGCACCGTCTCGGCGTCGACGACGACGTGAGAGCCACGGACTAACATCTAGCTGTCCGGACGATACGGGCGTCTCGCCGGTAAATCTTCGTTCGCGTGACGGAGGACATCGAACGACGAGAGAAACGGCCGTCGAAACGCGACCGCTCGGTCAGTAACTGCGCTCTTTCGGTTCGTACTCGTTCCACTCGCTCTCCAGCAGGACGGGCTTGTAGTACAGTTCCGGGGTCCCGTCGTTCCAGGCGAGCATCGTGTGCTTGATCCACTCCTCGTCGCGGCGCTCCTGGTACTCGGCGCGCCAGTGGGCACCGCGGAACTCGCGGCGGGCGAGCGCGCCCAGCGCGATGGCCTCGGCGACGTCGAGGACGTTGCGCGTCTCGATGGTGTGGATGAGGTCGGTGTTGTACGTGCGCGAGGGGTCGGAGACGGAGACGTCCTCGTAGCGCTCGCGCGCCCGGCGTATGTCGCGGAGCGCCTCGCGGAGGTTCGCCTCCTCGCGGAAGACGTTGACGTTGTCCGTCATCGACTCCTGGACCTCGGAACGGACCTCGGCGTGGTTGACGCCGTCGCCCTCCATCAGTTCCTCGACGCGCTGGCGCTCGCGCTGGATGGTGTGTTCGAGCACCTCGTCGGCGTCGACCATAGCCCCATCCGCCGCGGCGTCCTCACCGCTCGCGCCGACCGCACCGGGTTCGACCGGCGGTTCCACGCCGCCGTCCTCGCTCTTGGCCGAGTAGCCCGTCTGTATCTCGGCGTCCTTCATGTCTCTGCCGGCGGCGTGGTGGCCGGCGCGGGCGCCGAAGACGAGCAGTTCGGGCAGCGCATTCCCGCCGAGGCGGTTCGCCCCGTGGAGCGAGACGCAGGCCGTCTCGCCGGCGGCGTAGAGGCCGTCGATGCAGGTCTCGCCGTTCTCGTCGCACTCGACGCCGCCCATGGCGTAGTGCTGGCCGGGCTTGACCGGCATCGGCTCCTCGAGGCCGTCGACGCCCTCGAAGTCCTCCGCGAGGTGGAGGATGTTCTCCAGGCGGTCGAGGATGCGGTCCTCGCCGAGGTGGCGCATGTCCAGGTCGACGTACTCGTCCTCGATGCCGCGCCCCTCGTTGACCTCCGTCAGTTCGGCGCGGGCGACGACGTCGCGCGAGGCGAGTTCGCCGGCGTTGTTCGCGTAGCCGTACTCGTACATCAGGCGCTCGCCCTCGTCGTTGTAGAGGATGCCGCCCTCGCCGCGGACCCCCTCGGAGATGAGCACGCCCGTGCTCGGCAGCGTCGTCGGGTGGAACTGGATCATCTCCATGTCCTCCATCGGCGCGCCGGCGCGGTAGGCCATCGCCGCGCCGTCGCCGGTGTTGGCGATGGCGTTGGTCGTGTGGTCGAACGCCTGGCCGGGGCCGCCGGTGGCGAGGATGACGCCGTTGTTGGCGCGGAAGCCCTCTATCTCGCCGGTCGCTATCTCGTAGGCGACGACGCCGTGGCACTGGCGGTCCTCGGGGTCGTCGTGGTCGGTGACGGCGAGGTTGGTGACGTACCACTCGTCGTACACCTCGATGCCCCGCTTGACGACCTGCTGGTACATCGTGTGCAGCATGTGGTGGCCGGTCTCCGCGCCGGCGTAGGTCGTCCGCGGGTGCGAGAGGCCGCCGAACGGTCGCTGCGAGACGGTGCCATCCTCCTCGCGGGAGAAGGGCATCCCCCAGTGTTCGAGGTTGATGACCTCCTCTGGCGCGTCCTGGGCGAACGTGTCGACCGCCGGCGCGTCGGCGAGGTAGTCCGACCCCTTCATCGTGTCGTAGGCGTGCAGTTCCC
>CAZMGU010000104.1:0-7306 GCA_964565905.1 uncultured Halobacteriales archaeon | reverse complement strand
GGGGCGTGGGGGATCTGGTAGTGGGGCTGGATGGAGGTGATGAGGCTCTCGGGCATCACGGTGTCGCACTGGAGGTCGACGTGGGGGGCGTCGAGGCGCATGCCGGCGGGGTAGTCGGCGTTGGCCATGACGTGGTAGCGGACGGCGTCGGACATGTTGGTCGCCAGGCGGACGCCGCCCTCCTCGACGGAGTCGGAGAGGTAGCTCCGGGCGGTCTCGCCGGTCGGCGGGACGGTCCACATCCCGTCGCTGACGAGGCGGATGTCCTGGTGGCCGGTGCGCTCCTGGGCGGGCCCGAGGTTGGCCTGGAGTTCGGCCACCTGGGCGGTCAGCCCGTAGGAGTTGAGCGGCTGGGGGCTGGTCTGCATCTCGGCGTTGTGCAGGCCGAGTTCCTTCTCGAAGCCGATGAGGTCCAGGAGTTCGCGGGGCATCCGCCGGAGCGCGTCGGTCCGGTCGTCGACGCCGTACAGTTCGAGTTCGAGGCCGACGATGGCCTGCGTGTTGTCGAACGTGCCGTCCCGGACCTCCTCCTTCAGCAGTTCGGCCTCCTCGGCCGCCCGGGACTGGAACGCCTCCGGATCGACTTCCAGCGCCGCCGCGACCTGCGTCGCCAGTTCCGAACCCGACATGTCCCCGGGTTGGCGTTCCCCCGTGTTAAGGGCGGGGGAGTCGGGGCGGAAAGGCGACCGAACGCGTCCTCAATCGAGCGGCGGCAGCGGAACGACCACCACGGGCCGGTCGAGCGCGGCGAGTAGCGTCCGGGCGGTGGAACCGAGGTCCGACGCCTCCTCCCGTTCGGTCGACGGCCTCCCGTCGCCCCCCGTGGCCCCGACGACCACCTCGTCGGGGTCGTGTTCGTCGACGGCCGCGAGCAGTTCCTCGACGACGTCGCCCTCGCGGATCTCGGTGGTCGGCGTGGCCGCGGCGAGACGGGCGCGGGCGACGTTCGCGGCGTCGGCCGGGTCCCGGTCCGGCGCACCGGGTTCCCGCACGCCGACGACCACCACTTCGTCTCCGCCCGGTTCGACCCGGTCCCGCAGGTAGTCGGCCGCCGCCGCCGTGACGTGGACGGACGCCGTCGCCACCAGAAAGCGAGTCATACGTGCGTGTGGAACCCACGCACGCAAACGCGTTTCGGACCGGTTCCACCCGAAACGAAGGGGTTCGCCCTCAGTCGCCGGAGAGGACGGTCAGACCGTCGCCGCCGAACAGCAGGCGACCGTCCGCGACGGCCGGGGACTGCACCGAGAACGACGACTGGGGGGTCCACTCCCACGCCGTCCGGCCGTCCGCGGCGTCGAGGGCGTAGACCCCCGACCCCCGGTCGGAGCGGCGGGAACTGGCCGCGTAGACCGAATCGCCGCCGACGGCGAGCGAGACGTCGCCGACCTCCCCGGACCGCCACTCGGGGGTGCCGTCCGCGGCGGCGAACGCCGCGACGCGACGCCCGTCCGACGCGACGTAGACGCGCCCGTCGCCGACGACCGGGTCGCTACTGGGCCAGAGGTAGCCGTCCGAGGGCGAACCGGTGGCGCGCCACCGGACGGACCCGTCGGTCAGGTCGAGGGCGACCAGTGCCGTTCTGGCGGTCACATACACCGTCCCGTCGGCTATCGCGGGCGTGGCCGCGCCGGGGAGGTCGCGCCGCCACGCGACCGACCCGTCGTCCGCGTCGACCGCGACGACGCCGGCCGCGTCCGCGGTGACCACGAGTCCGTCCGCCACGGCCGGGACGAGCGACCGGTCGGCCGCCGTCCCGTCCGTGAGTTCCGTTCGCCAGGCGTCGGTCCCTCCCGGACCGACCGCGACGAGTGAGTCGTCCGCGACGACGTACGTCGTCCCGTCGACGACCGCCGGCCAGGTGACCGCGACGGGGTCGAACTCGCGCTCCCACCTGACGGACCCGTCGGCCGCGTCGACGGCCGCCAGGGTCGGCGGGACGGGGACGCAGTGGGGGGAGATTTCGGACCCACCGACGACGTACACCGTCCCGTCGTCGACGGCGACGCCGGGTCTCGACCCCGGTACGACGTCGGCCCGCCAGCGCGTCTCCCCCCGTTCGAGGTCGAACGCGACCGCGTTCGGGTCGTCCCCGTTCCTGACGAAGTGGGCGACGCCGTCGACCACCGCCAGGTTGCTCGCTATCGCGGGTCCGGACCGGCCCATCCGGCGGGCGACGGGGTCACCGGTCGGACCCGACGCCGACGTGAACCCGGCCCGCGCCGCCGTTCCCCCGAACGTCGCCCAGTCGTCGCCCGCGTCCGGCGTCCGCGCCGCGTCCGAACGCCCGGCGGCCGCCGACCCGGCCGCGAGTCCGCCCCCGGCGAGGAGGGCACCCGTCAGCCCGGCGGTACGCAACACCGATCGCCTCGTTTTGCGTGACATATCGGTAATATAATCTCGCGAGAGGGACGTTATTAGCCACCCGATAAGCCGGGTCGATCCACGAGTTTATGTCCGACGACGACCCCACCACGTCACGTGCGGGTCGAGAACAGTTTCATCGGAGTCACCGGCGTCGGCGAGAAGACGGAGCGCGGCCTCTGGGAGGCGGGCGTCACCCACTGGGACGAGTTCCACCCCGACCCCGTCGGGCCGAAGACGGGCGAGCGCATCGAGGCGTTCATCGACGAGGGCAGGGACCACCTCGACGACGGGAACGTCGCCTTCTTCGACGAACGCTTCCCCTCCGGCGAGCGCTGGCGTCTGTACGAGACGTTCGCGGACCAGGCGTGTTTCTTCGACATCGAGACCACCGGCCTCGACCACCGGTGGTGCGACGTGACGACGGTCAGCCTCCACCAGGACGGCGAGACGACGACGCTCGTCCGCGGCGACGACCTGACCGCCGACGCCCTGCGCGAGGCGTTCGCCGACGCCGGCCTGCTGGTGTCGTTCAACGGCAAGCGCTTCGACGTCCCCTTCCTCGAGGCCTGCTACGACGTCGACCTCGACTACCCCCACCTCGACCTGATGTACACCTGCAAGCAACTCGGCCTCTCCGGCGGTCTCAAACCCATCGAGAAGTCCATCGGCATCGACCGCGACCGACCGGACATCTCCGGCGAGGACGCGGTTCGCCTTTGGCGCGAACACGAACGCGGCGAGGACGGGTCGCTGGAGACGCTCATCTCCTACAACCGCGAGGACACGGAGAACCTCCGGTCGCTGGCGGACCGGGTGACGAGCGATCTGCACGAGGAAGTTTTCGTGGAGTAGGGCGGGACCGAGCGAAGCGAGGGACCGGCTATATTGCGAGCGGGAAATGTGATTAATACCCAAACATTGTGTATTCGAGGGGTTTGGGGGCCATAATTCGAATTTATCCCGTCCTATGCTAGAGGTGTTTAATCGATTGACTCGATTATAGGTCGATTCAGGGAAAGTACTTGTACCCCCGCGTGCTAACAGTTAGCACAGATGGTTCACACGGAGGTGACGACGCCGACGAGAGGGACAGAATCGCCCCGCGCTCGTGTCGCGACGGTCCGTACCGGATAGCGGCTCCAGTCACAGATCATCGCCCGTTTCACCAGCAGCCGTCACCAGCGCCGGGGTTCGAAACACCGGACGGGTGACCCGCGGCGGAACCACGCCCACGGTGGTTCCGACCCGCGTTCGGTCACCGCGTCCCGCACGAACGTCGTCGGGGCGGCGTCGCCGGGCCGAACGCACGTCGCGGTCGGTTCCGGCGACGCCCCGCCCGGACACCTGGTCTGTCCCGGGTCCGAACTCCCCAGAGACACTACGGCGCCCGGATACCCGCTGTCATGTTATCGTCGTCCGTGAACGGGCCCCTCTCTCGGGGTCCGTCCGCCGAATGGTTGCGTCGAACGACCACGTCGACCGTTCTACCGGATCGCTCTCGCGTCCACTCGACAGTCGAGACCCCTTCGTTTCGGGTGGAAACCGCAGGATTGCAGTAGTTATATCGCTCGACACGAAAGCGGTGGACCGCTCACGAACGAGTGGGCGCGTTTCGAGTGGAACCGTGTATCGGGTCAGGCCGGGTCGGGAACGGCGGCGCTCGACGACTGGCGGAGGACGTGGACGCGGCCGGCGAGCAGGCCGAGCAGGAGGCCGGTGAAGTGGGCGACGACGGCCACCTGCTGGCCCGCCGTCGCGACGGTGATGGCCGCGGCGACGACGGCGAACGCCAGGAGCTGGACGCGCCCGCTCACGGCGACGCTCCCGACGACGCGGTCGGTGACGCGGTTGCTCGTCAGCAGGTAGCCCAGGAGCGCGAAGATGGCGCCGCTGGCGCCGAGGACGTTCACCTGCGCGACGACGCCCGGGAGCACGGACCCGGCGAGCGCGGCGAACCACACCTCCGCCAGGCCGGACAGCGCGCCGGTCACCGCGAAGAAGACGTGGAACCGGAACGGCGTCGTCTCCCGTTCGAGGAGGAAGCCGACGAGGGCGAGGGCGACGGCGTTGGCGACCAGGTGCGCGACGCTCCCGTGGGCGTAGACGCTGGTGAGAACAGTCCAGGGGTTCAGCGTCACCGGCGTCGAGAGGGCGAACAGCGTCCGGGACGCGAGGGGACCGGCGAGTAGTTCGACGAGTTGCTGGACGGCGAAGACTGCCACGAAGACGACCAGCAGCAGTATCGTCGGACTCTCCGTCAGGCGGCGCATGTCGTGACAATGTAGACCGGACTACAAGAAACGTTGGGACTCGGCGGGTGTGACGGAGCGTCGGCGGGAGGGTCACCGAGAACGTCGGCGGACGGCCCGAATCGGAACGCACAGGGCCGCGGCGGACGGACGCCGTCGTATCGATGCCCGTCGGCACGTACACCCTCCTGATCGAACGAACGCGGGGCGACGCCGTCGAAGTCGGTGCGCTCGGGGAGGTGGACCTCCCCGCTGGCTGGTACGCCTACACCGGCAGCGCGTTCGGTCCGGGCGGGTTCGACCGCATCGACCGGCACGAACGGGTCGCGGCCGGCGACCACGACGTCCGCCACTGGCACGTCGACTACCTCCTCGGGGCAAAGGGATCGCGACTCGACGGCGCGGTCAGATCGGTCGACGTCGACGCCGAGTGTGCGGTCGCCCGACGCCTCGACGGGGATCGGGTCGCCGGTTTCGGCTGTTCTGACTGCAGGTGTGACTCCCACCTCGTCCGCCGCCCGGACCGCGAACCGCTCGTCGAGTCGGTCGAGCGAGCGCATCGTGTGGAGCGCAGGGCGGCGGGGACGGAGTGAGTGGCCGCCGGCCTGCTCGCGTGTCGCTCACTACTCGCGGCTTACGCCGCTCGTCCGTTCGGCGTCCCCTCGTGGTTCGAGGGACCGGAGGTCCCTCGTCATCACGAGAGAGCTCCGCTCTCTCGAACGACTACGCTCGGCGACGCCCGCCGTTCGCTCCCGCTCGCAGTTTAGCTGGTCCCTCCCTCCGGTCGCGACCAGCCTTACCTCGCGGGTCACTTCGTTCCCCGCTTGTCCTATAGCCAGTCCCTCGCTCCGCTCGGAACCGGCCTTACCGCGAACTCTCCAGCGCCTCGTTCCGCAGGCGCTCGCCCTCCTCCGTCTCGACGGTGAACTCCTCGGGAACCTCGACAGGGTTGCCGTTCTCGACGGCCACGAAGACGAAGTGCGCGTCGGTGGTCCGCTCCGTCTCGCCGGTGTGGGGGTCCTCGCGCGACGCGCGAACGCGGACGTCGACGCTCGTCCGGCCCGAATCGTAGACGTACGCCTCGACGAGGGCGGTGTCGCCGACGGGAACGGGTCGCCTGAACTCCAGGCCGTCCATCGCGGCGGTGACGCAGGCCTCGCCGGCGAACCGCATCGCCGACATCGCCCCTATCTCGTCCATCCACTTCATGACGATACCGCCGTGGGCGGACTCGTAGTTGTTCGCGTGGTTCGGCTGGACCCGGTGCCGGTTGGTGATGTGCGTCTCCTCGAGCGTGGGCATGGGAATCAGTTCGGTCGAACCGCGAAAAAGGTCGGTGTCCGACGGGCGCTGGCTGGAACCGGGCGAAGCGAAGGGCCCGCGAGCCGACTACGCTTCCGTCTCGGCCTCGACTTCGACGCCGGGGCCCTCGTACTCCATCTCTATCTCCTCGTCGCTCCCGCCCGAGCGGAGTTTCCGGACGGCGAGGGCGACGCCGCCGAGCGCGACGGCCGCGAGGAGCAGTTTCCCCTTGGAGCGCCCGCCGCTCCCGGACTGGTCGGGGCTCGCGGACTGCTGTTCGTCCGACCCCTTCTTCCCCTTGCTCCCCTTCGCGACGGCGTCGAACGCTTCTTCCGGGACGTTTACCTCGAAGAACGTGATGTGGTCGAGTGCCATAGCAGGTAATTGGGTTGCAAGGTACTTATATATTGAGTGACGGGTGCTGGCACGCTCCCGTACTGTCGTCGCCGCCGTCGACGCCTGTCAGTCGATGTGGATCGCGGGCTTGTTCGGCCGAGCCTTCGCCGCCAGGTCGTCGCCGTCCGTGGCCCGGCGGACCTCGACCGGCGCGCCGAACTCCTCCTCGAACAGCCAGGCCGCCTCCTCGACGACGCGGCGCTCGCGCTCGGCGTCGAGTATCGGTTCGAGGCCGGCCTGCCGCTCCGCGAGGGTCGCCGCGTAGTCGGCGGCCGCGTCCCCCCGCTCGCGCATCCCCTCGGCCTCCATGATCGCTCCGACGACGGCCTCGTCGGGGTCCGCCCGCCTCGCGATCTCGTACGCGTCGTACTTCCACGCCTGGGCGACGACGAGTTCGATCCGTTCGGGGTCGGTGATGTCGACGACGTCGGTGATGTCGCGGACGTCGTCGAGCGTCCGCCGGACGAGGTCGCGCTCTAGCGCGTACTCCTCGACGTCCTGCAGCGGCGTCGGCCAGTCGGCGGCGGCGACGATGCCGTCCTCGTCGAGTTTGACCCACAGTTCCTCGGCGAGGTAGGGAGCCAGCGGCGCGATCAGTTTCGCGAGCGTCCGCAGGCCGCGACCGTAGGCGAACCGGTAGGGTTCCTCGTGGGCGCGGTAGCGCCGGAGCAGTTGCGCGAACGACCGGAGTTCGTTGACGACCTGGTGGAAGCGGAAGCGCTCGTACTCCTCGGTGACGGCCGCGACGGTCCGGTCTATCTCCCGTTCGAGGTAGGCGTCGTGGGGGGCCCGGTCGGTCCGGTCCGGGGCCCCCTCCGCAAATTCGGCCACCATCCCGTACACGTCCTGCTGGAACTCGTAGGCGTTGCGGACGTCCATCGCCGTCCACTCGAAGTCCCGGCCCGGGTGGGCCGCCGAGAGGACGAACAGGCGGGTGGTCTCGGCGCCGTACTCGTGGGGTGCGACGGCGTTGCCCTTCGACTTGGACATCT
>CAZMGU010000103.1:3653-7315 GCA_964565905.1 uncultured Halobacteriales archaeon | reverse complement strand
AGTCGTAGACGAACCCCTGGCGCTTGGCCGAGTCCTGGAGGTCGATGCCGCGGATTATGTGCGTGATGCCCGTGAGGTGGTCGTCGACGCCGCTCTGGAAGTCGAGCATCGGCCAGCAGCGGTAGTCGCTGGCTTCCTCCCGGGGATGGGGCGTGTCGACCATCCGGAACGCGACCCAGTCGCGCAGCGCCGGGTTCTTGTGCTCGATGTCGGTCCGCACGCGGAGCACCATCTCGCCGGAACCGTACTCCCCCGCGACCATGGCCTCGAACTCCTCGTGGACCGTCTCGGCGTCCTTGTCCCGGTGGGGACACGGTTCGGCGTCGTTCTTCATCTCGGAGAATGTCTCGCCGGAACACGAGCAGGTGTAGGCGCCGCCGAGGTCGATCAGTTCGCGGGCGTGGTCGTAGTACGTCTCGACGCGGTCGCTGGCCCGGAGCACCGACTCGGGTTCGAAGCCGAGGTAGTCGATGGCATCCAGAATCTGGTCGTAGGCGTCGAGGTCCGGGCGCTTGACCTCGGGGTCGGTATCGTCGAACCGACATATGAACGACCCGTCGTAGCGCTCCGCGTACGTGCCGATGACGGCGGGCATCCGCGCGTGGCCGACGTGCCACGGCCCGTTGGGGTTCGGCGCGACGCGCATCCTGACCTCGTCGTACTCCTCGACGTTCGGGAGGTCCGGGAGCGGGTGGTCCTCGCCCTCGTCCTCGCTCTCCAGTTCCTCGACGCGCTCCGGCGCGAGTTCGTTCAGGCGCTCGTAGCGCTCCTCGTCGGACATGCCGTTGACCCGCTCGATGACGGGTGCGATCACGCCCGGAATCTCGTCGCCGTACTCGCGGAATTCGGGGTTCTCGCCCATCAGCGGCCCCATTATCGCGCCGACCTGCGCGTCGCTGCCGTGTTTGACCGCGTTGAACAGCGCGTCGACCTCGGCGGCCTCGCGCACGCGGTCTGCCAGATCGTCGTCCATTACCGGAACCGTGGCCTGCCGGGGTCAAAACCCGTTCGGGTTGGGGCGTCCGACCGCTCCTCCCGCGGGCGCGAACGCCGTCAGCGTTATTCCTGACGCCGCCGCTGTTCGACCATGACCAGCGACGCCGCCCGCTTCCTCGCGGACTCCCCGGACCGGATCGCGTTGCTCGAACGGGTGCGCGACGACCCGGGCGGGCCGCGCGACTTCGCCGACGCGCTCGACCAGTCCCGCCGCAGCGTCCAGCGAAATCTCGCCGCCTTCGCCGAGCGCGGGTGGGTCGAGAAGCGCGACGGCGACTACCGCCTGACGACGACGGGGGACCTCGTCGCGAGCGAACACCGGGCGTACCTCGACGCGCTCGACGCGCTGGCGGCCAACGACCAGCTGTACCGCAACCTCCCCCGCGACGTCGCGCCCGACCCGGCGCTGCTCGCCGACGCGACGGTGGTCCACGCCGAACCGGACCACCCGCAGGCCCCCGTGAGCCACTACGTCTCGGCCGTCGAGTCGGTCGAGACGGACCGCATCCGGATGATAGCGCCCGTCCTCAGCCGCATCTTCCACGACGTCCACGCCGACCGGGTGCTGACGGGCGTCCGGACCGACCTGGTCCTCGACGCCGAGACGCTCGCAGCGGCGAGAGAGCGGAACCCCGCCGAGTTCGCCGCGGTGCTCGCGGTGCCGAACTTCGCGCTCTTCCTGCACGCCGAACCGGTCGAGTTCGGCCTGACCGTCGCCGACGACCGGGCGTTCCTGCTCGCCTACGACGACGAGGGACAGGTGCGAGCGTGCCTCGACGCGACCGACGACGAGATAGTCGACTGGGCGAACGACCTGTTCGACCGGTACCAGGCGAGCGCCGAGCGGGTGCGCGGCCGGGACGCCCTCGGTGCCTGATCACCCGGTCCGACACCGGCGGGGACGCGGGTCCGACAGGACGGGGGCCGCGGCGCGACCGGTGACAGGGGGTGTCCGCCGCGTCGGGCGCGGACGTAAACACCGGCGAGGACCGACCGTCGACCATGCAGATACTCATCGCGGGCGGGACGGGATTCGTCGGGACGGCCCTGGCGAGCGAACTCGACGGACGGGGCCACGACGTGACCGCGCTGTCGCGGACCCCCGACGACGCGGGCCTCCCCGACGGCGTCGATACCGTCGCCGCGGACGTGACCGACGCCGACGACGTGGCCGCCGTCGTGGGCGAAGTCGGCCCCGACGCCGTCATCAACCTCGTCGCGCTCTCGCCCCTGTTCAGACCGAGCGGCGGGGACGGGGTCCACGAGCGGGTCCACCTCGGCGGGACCGAGAACCTGGTCGCGGCGGCCGACTCCCACGACGTCGACCGGTTCCTCCAGATGAGCGCGCTGGGGGCCGACCCCGAGGGACCGACCCACTACATACGGGCGAAGGGGCGCGCGGAGCGGGTCGTCACGGACTCGGCGCTTGACTGGACCATCGTCCGCCCGTCGGTCGTCTTCGGCGACGGCGGCGAGTTCGTCCCGTTCACGAAACTACTGACGACGCCGTACGTCACCGGCCTCCCGGGCGGCGGGAAGACCCGGTTCCAGCCGGTCTGGATCGGTGATCTGGCTCCGATGCTCGCCGACTGCCTCGACGACGACCGGCACGTCGGCGAGACGTACGAACTCGGCGGCCCGGAGGTCCTGACGCTCGCTGACGTCGCGAGGGCCGTCTACCGCGCGAACGGGACGCCGCTCGTCGTCCTCCCGATTCCAATGATTCTCGCGAAACTGGGGCTCGTCGTCGCCGGCCTGGTACCCGGTGTCCCGATGGGGAGCGACCAGTACCGGTCGCTCCGGTTCGACAACACCGTCCGGGAGAACGACGTCGGCGCGTTCGGCCGCGCTCCGGACGAACTCCGGACCCTCGCGGACTACCTCGACGGCGACCGGCGCGACGCCGGGGTGGGCCGGGCCGACGCCGCACGGACCGACCCGGTCGGTGACGCGACGCAGTAGCTCCGACGCGAGTCACCGACGGCGCACCGACGGAGACGACGGCCGGTCACTCGTCGTCGAACTGCGACCGCACGCCCGACGGGACGTCGTTCGGCGTGGTGACGAGGTTCCCGCGGCCGACGGACACCTTGACTATCTGGTCCTCGTCTTCCATGCGCGAGAGGACGCGGCTCACCTTGGCCTTCGACCACCCCGTCTCCTCGACGAGCGCGGACTGGCGCATCTGGCCGCCGTTGGCCTCGAGGACTGTCAGGACGCGGTCCGGGTTCGGGAGCAGTTCCACGTCGACGTCCGCCGGTTCCGACGCGTCGTCCCTGCCCGAGTCGCTCGCCTCTCCGGACCCGTCCGGCGAATCGGACTCGCTCCCGTCGCCGGAGGCGGTCCGGTCCGCGTCGGCCGACGTCCCCGACGCCGACCCGCTCGACACTCCGTCGCCGTCCCCGTCGGCGGACGCGAACGGGAGTTTGAACGGGAGCGCGTTCGCGGGTATGGCCCCCCGGACCGCCGCCACTGGCGATCGATCGATGCGATAGGCGACGATGCCCGCGCCGAGGGCGACCAGCAGTCCGACGGCCGCGGTGAGCAGGACGCCGGGGGCGGCGAGGTGGTCCAGGAGGCCGACCTCCGCCCGGTCGCCCACGCCGTCGCCGTCCGTGTCGGCCGCGTTCGGGTCCGTCTGGAAGCGGCGGACCTCCGCGCCGTCG
>CAZMGU010000103.1:0-3553 GCA_964565905.1 uncultured Halobacteriales archaeon | reverse complement strand
CGCCGTCGGCGAGGCCGTCGCCGTCAGTGTCCGGTGCCGTCGCGTTGGTCTCGTACGTGTTCAGTTCGGCCGCGTCGTCGAGGCCGTCGCGGTCCGTGTCCGCGACGTTCGGGTTCGTCCCCGCGGCCACTTCCCGCCCGTCGGCGAGGCCGTCGCCGTCCGTGTCCGCGACGTTCGGGTCGGTCTGGTACTCCCGTATCTCGGCGGCGTCGTCGAGGCCGTCGTCGTCCGTGTCGTTCGCCGTCGGGTCGGTGCCGTACGTTCCGACCTCCACGCCGTCGTCGAGGCCGTCGCCGTCCGTGTCGTTCACCGCCAGGTCCGTGCCGAGGTCCGCCTCCCGCTCGTTCGCCAGTCCGTCGGCGTCGGCGTCGGCGTCGCGTCGCAGAGCGGTCACCGGCAGGGACGCCCGGTCCAGGACGCCGGCGTCCGCCGAGCGGACCACGGCCTCCATCTCCACCGCACCGGTGGCGTTCGCCGGCAGGTCGTCGAACCCGACGTCGACGGTGACGGTCCGGCCGGCCGGCACCGTCGCGGACCGACAGGCGAGGTCGTCGCCGGCCGTCAGGTTCGGATGGCGGGCGAGGAGACACAGGTCGGCCCCATCGACGCCGGACGACGAGGAGACCGTCACCGAGAACCGGTGGGAGCCGTCCCGCCAAAGTCGCGTCCCGTTCGTCTCCGATTGGAGGGCCGCGTCCCCGGCGTACGTGACGTTCTCCACCGTCGCATCGCCGTCGGCCGACTGGGAGAACGCGGGCATGGTGAGCCCTACCGCCAGGACGACGAACAGGACGACGGAGACGTTTCGGTAGACGTTCATGGCTGGATCGAGCGTGCGGACGGTGCTGTCGGAGTGCGCGGACCTACGTTCTATTCTCGTGATACGCCTTTGGATGTTACTCGGCAACTACGCCCGGTCGGTCCGTTCCGACGGCGGCGAGTTCGAACCATCCCCACTGTGAGAGTGGGTTCACCCCCTCGGTACATATACGTACGTCAGATAGGCGTCTGACAGGACCCGAGTTGTCCAGGCGGCGACCGGAAACGGCGGAACCGACAGTCCGGGCGGGCGGGTGAAACGACGCGAGAAACGGACGAAACAGTTCGAACGGTCCCCGGGGAACGGAACAAACGAGCGGAACGGACGCAACGGGTTCGACGATTTATCTTCCTCCCGCGAGCAGAGACGAGTGCGACCGGCGGTGGCTCTTACCCACCCTGAGTCACCGGCCGGCCGCACGCCGTCACGGGAACGAGCACCGCTGCCGACATCGGCCCTCCACCGACG
The DNA here is from genome assembly GCA_964565905.1 of uncultured Halobacteriales archaeon. Lineage (GTDB taxonomy): Archaea > Halobacteriota > Halobacteria > Halobacteriales > Haloarculaceae > Halomicrobium. The sequence goes on along the minus strand of CAZMGU010000103.1, from coordinate 2,265 downwards.
CACGCGGTGCGCGAGTCCGTCGACGGCGGGCGGACGGGCCCGGCGACGGCACCGAACGTGGCCGTCCCGGGCGACCGGAGTCGACCGACGGCGACGCACACCGGACCGCCGCGCCACCACGGCGTGGCGAACGGGGGGAACGAGGTGTGCGTCGCCAGCCCTCCCGCTCCGGGGTCCGTCCGCCGACCGCCAGTTCCGGCGACGGCCGCCGGGGGGCACCGGCCGTCACCGGGGCGCGCCGAGGGACACTGCGGAGTCCGCGGGTGGACGGAACGGGAAGGGGGTCGCCGTCCGGTCCGCCGTTCTTCGAACGCTACGGGCGAGCAGCCGGTGTGAACCGGTCGCTACCGGGCGATCCGTCGACGGACGGCGGTCAAAAGGGGGTCGCGCTCAGTACTCGCGCTCGACGAGGTAGTCGGCGATACCTTCGAGCATGCGACGGGATTCGTTCTCGGGGAGCATTTCCAGTCGCTCCTTCCCGCTGTCGATGAGGTCGTGTGCCGTCTCGCGGGCGAACTCGATGCTGCCCGCCGCCTCCAGTTCGCTGACGGCCGCGTCGACTTCCGCCTCGGAGACGGTCTCCACGGAGTCGGCGTCGACCAGCGAGTCCACGTCGACGCCCTGCTGGCGCGCGTGGAGCGTGACGATGGTCTGCTTGTTCTCGACCAGGTCGGAGCCGCGCTGTTTGCCCAGTTTCTCCGACGGCGTCGTCAGGTCGAGCAGGTCGTCCTGTATCTGGAACGCGCGGCCGACGTCGATGCCGTAGCCATACAGTTCGTCGACGACGTGGTCCTCGGCACCGAGAAGCATCGCCGGGATGGCGGCAGAGGCCCCGTAGAGGACTGCTGTTTTCAGTTCGACCATCTCCAGGTACTCCTCGGTCGTCACCTCGTCGGCCTGCTCGAAGGCGATGTCGAAGGACTGGCCCTCGCATATCTTCGTGCAGGTGGAGGCGAGTTCCGAGACGGCCCGTACCGACCGGTCGGCCTTCGCGCCGGTATCGAGCATGTTCTCGAATGCCTTCGAGTAGAGCGTGTCGCCGGCGAGGATGGCCGTCGAGAGGTCATACTCGTTGTGGACCGCCGGGACGCCGCGACGCAGGTCGTCGTCGTCCATGATGTCGTCGTGGATGAGGGTGAACGACTGGATGGCCTCGACCGACACGGCGGCGGCCATCACGTCGACGTCGCCCCCGTCCAGCGCCGGGAACGCCCGGTAGTCGGCCGAGAGGGGTTCGACGTCGGCCAGCGCCTCGGCCACGAGCAGGAGCATCGTCGGCCGGAGGCGTTTCCCGCCCGCGTCCAGCAGGTACCGGGACGCCTCGTAGAGCTTCTCCGGCCGGACGACCGGTAGCTCCTCCGGGATGGCGTCGTTGACCCGCTCGCGCCTGGCGAGGATGGCTTCCTCGACCTGCTGTTGGAGTTCTGTCATCCTACTCGGTGAGCTGTATCATGTTGCCGTTCTGGGTCACGTGGAGGTCGCGGCCGAGTTCGTACCCCTGGTTGCGCGCCAGGTCGACGTAGGGCGCGAACCCCTTCATGCTCTGGTGGGCCGGGATGATGTTCTGTGGCTGGAGCGCGTCGATCATCTCGTAGTGGCCCTCCTCGCGGAGGTGGCCGGAGACGTGGATGTCGTCGTAGATGCGCGCGCCCTGCATCTTCAGGAGCTGTTCGGACTGGTAGCGCTGGCCCTCGTTGGTCGGCTCCGGGATGACCCGGGCGCTGAAGAGGACCTTGTCGCCGTCGTCGAGTTCGTACGGCGTCTCGCCGCGGCCCATGCGGGTGAGCATCGCGCGCGGTTCGCCCTGGTGGCCGGTGACGATGGGGAGGAAGTTCTCCTTCCCGTCGTTCATGATCCGCTTGAACGTGCGGTCGACGGACTTCCGGTGGCCGTACATCCCCAGGTCCTCGGGGAAGTCGACGAAGTCGAGTCGCTCCGCGGTGCCGGAGTACTTCTCCATCGAGCGGCCCAGCAACACGGGCTGGCGGCCGATGTCGTCCGCGAACTCGACCAGGCTCTTGACGCGGGCGATGTGCGAGGAGAACGTCGTGGCGACGATGCCGCCGTCGTAGTCCTCGACGCTCGTCATCACGTCCTTCAGGTGGCGACGGGCGACGGACTCGGAGGGGGTTCGACCCTTCCGGCCGGCGTTCGTGCAGTCCTCGATGTAACACAGTACCCCTTCATCCTCGCGACCGATCTCGCGGAAGCGCTTCATGTCGATGGGGTCGCCCAGGACCGGCGTGTGGTCCATGCGCTTGTCCA
>CAZMGU010000102.1:0-7324 GCA_964565905.1 uncultured Halobacteriales archaeon | reverse complement strand
GCGCGGTAGACGACGCCGCCGTCGACGCGCTCCATCTGGAGGTCGCCCTCGTCGTTGGCCATGTCGTCATTGAACTCGGAGATGCCGAAGTAGACGAAGTCGCCGGGGTCGCCCTCGTCGACGCTGTCGACGCCCTCGGCCTTGTTGAACTCGATGGTGGCGCCGACCTCCTTGGCCGCCGCGCGCGTTTCGAGGAAGGGGACCTTCCGGAGTTCCTCGTCGACGCCGTCGTGGCCCTCGGCCTCGTACTGCTCGGCCCACTCGACTATCTCCTCGTTGGAGACGTAGTTCTGATTGCCCTCCTCGACGACCGTGCGGTCGGCCGCTTCGAGGATTTCGTCGGTGACCTCGTCGCCCTCGCTCCACTCGGAGTGGGCCGCGAGGTAGTCGGCCTGGGTGACGTCGTCGTACTCGGCGATCCACGCCTCGCACTCGGCGTTGCTGGCGTGGCCGAGCGGGATCCAGTCGAAGACGAGGTCGGTGTCGGCCGGGGAGTTGCGCGCCCCCGAGTCGGCGACCGACGCCGCGTCGTTCGTGACCTTCGGGGCGTAGAGGGTGCCCGCGACCTGCATCGGGTCGTCGTACTCGTCGATGGGCTCGTCGGCGACGAACTTGTAGATCCCCTTGCTGTCGCCGTCGGAGCAGCCGTAGACGGTCTTGCGGTCGCCCACGAAGTCCGGCGACTCCCAGGAGGCCCGGCCCATGACGTAGTACTTGATGGGCTGGGGCGTCTCCGCGGCCGGTTCGCGGAAGTCGACGTGGTAGCCGTACCGGTACGGGTTCGGGTAGACGTCGGTGATCGGTTCGACGGTGTTCGCGTCCTCGCCCTGGTCGACCCGCTCGGCACCCAGGTAGTACGCGAGGAACTCGACGCCGGTCAGCGCCCAGTACCCCTGGACGTTCCAGCCCTCGTCGTAGTACTCGCCGATGGCGTTCCCGATCTCCGATGGGTTCGGCCGGTTCCAGAACTGGCATCCGGCGACGAGGCCCTCGCCGCTCCCGGCCTCGACGATGTCGCTCACCGTGTTGGTCAGGGCGACCCGCGGGTGGGCGTAGTTCTCCTCGGAGGAGACCATCGTGCCCCACGGCGTCAGGTCGCCGTAGCAGTTGATCCGCGTGCCGCCGAGTTCGCGCAGCGGTTCGGTGTTGGCGAGGTTGAGGGCGTTCTCCAGGTCCGCCTCCCACTCGCCGTCGCCGGTCGTCTCGATGGGGACGCGGGTGACGTTGCCGGGACTGTTCTCCCAGTTGGTGAAGAGATACCCCTCGGTCCCCTCGTCGTCGGTGGGGACGAACTGGTTGCAGTCGGGGTTGGTCGCCGCGCCCCCGTACTGGGTCCCCTCGAAGGTCGACTGGGTGACGTCCGTGCCGTCGGGGGTCTGGGTCACGCCGAGTCGCTCGTCGCCGCCCTGGATCGGTTCGCGAGCCTGGGCGAGCATCTCGAACTCGTGGTTGGCCGAGCGGACCTGGCCCTGCTCCTCGACGGTGTTCGGGATGCCGAGTTCCTCGAAGTCGTCGTTGTCACCGTCGAACTCGAAGGCGAAGCCGCTGAAGTAGCCCACGCCGGCCCGGTCGTAGGGCGGCTGGTTCGCCTTCGCGCCGCTGTTCGAGAAGCCGTCCCCTCGCGTGCCGGTGGAGGGGTGCTGGAGGCTGTACAGCAGGCCGCCGTTCTCGAAGACGAACGGGCCCGTCACTTCCGCGCCGAAGGCCGTGTGCGAGAACCGCTTGAGGTTCCCCAGCACGCTCGGGGCGCCGGGCGTGTCCGTCTCTTCTACGTCCGCGCTGGCGACGCCGACCGTCGTCGCACCGAGCGCGGCCGCTACTGTCGATTTCATCAGGTTTCGTCGGTTGAGGTCCACCATGCACCTGTACCCCAGATTGCACGGACAAAGCGACTTTATAATACCACTCTTATCAGTTGATACTATCACTGACTCCTATATCCCGTTCGGCCGGGAACGAGTCGTTATTGTGGGTACGTAGTCACGTTGTGGCAAGTTACGAGGCGACTGCTCATCACGCTGGCCGGCAGGTGTGGGGGACGCGTCGCTGTCGAACGATCCGATGCGGTCGGAAAACGAGGTGGTCGTCGTCGCGTCGTCGCGATCCGAAACCGCGGTACTCCTCCGCTCCCGTTACTCCATCCCGCGCTCCCTGGCCCCCTCGCGGATGCTCTCTGCGCGCTTCCGGACGTTGTCGATCATCCGCTGGGCTTTCGCCGGCTTGTGGGCGAAGAAGGAGCCGAGCCACTCGAGGTCGACGTGGTCCCGCGTGTAGAGGTAGGCGGCGATGGTGTCCCGGCCCGCCTGGAACATCACCGGCGGGATGCCGCGCTCGCCGGTCCCCGCCTCCTGGAACCCGTTGACGTCGAAGTAGACGTCCGCGTACAGCTCGGCCTTCGCGGGGTCGGTGAACGTCTCGCCCCGGTGGTTGGGTGCTTCGAACCGGTACCGCCGCTCGTCCGGACCGGGGTCTGCGTCGTCCTGGCGGTTGCACTCGATGATCCGGACGTCCAGCACGTACGCTCGATACACCGATTCGTTCGGTTCGTCCGTCCCTGGCTCGCTCGACTGGGCCATACCGGTCATCTGCGCCCCGGTTATTTCACCCTGGGTAATTGTGATATATACCGGTCCCCGGGGCCCCGTGTGACAGGGATACCCAACCGTCCCGACCCGCGACCGGTCGAGTTCCGCGTTCGGCGGCGAAGCCATCCGCGGGCTCCACGCCTTTATCCCCGGCGCGCGAACGCGGACGTATGGCCCACACCAAGGTCAACTACGACGACGTGGAACCGGTCTCCGACGGACTGCACTTCCTCCGCGACGCGCTGGACGCCGAGAACCTCGGCGTCTCCGTGCTGGAGGTCGAACCGGGCTGGAGCGGGATGGAACACGACCACGCCGACGAGGGCCAGGAGGAGGTGTACGTCCTCGTCGACGGGGCCGCGACGCTCACCGTCGACGGCGAGACGGTCGAGATGGCGTCCGGCGACGCGCTCCGTCTCCCGCCGGAAGCGACCCGTCAGATCGAGGCCGTGGACGAGGAGAGCACGTTCGTGCTGGCCGGCGCGCCGTAGGGGATTTCCGCTCCGCGCGTGCGGGTGGCTCCACGGTCGGGTGGATCCGCCCGTGGGCGGTCGATCCGACCGTCTCCCACCGCGAGGTTTTACCGCGTCGCTCCCGGTACTGTTGGTAGCATGGGATCTTCTCCAGGTGCGGAGACGCTCCACATCCGCGTTCGTCTGGGTCACCTCCGAACCGGGCGAGGGGACGACGTCCTCGACGACGCTCCCCGCCGCGGGTGGTCGCGGTGAGTGACCTCCCCGCTCTCCCGGAGATACTGCTCGTGGAGGACAACCCCGGCGACGTCCGCCTCATCGAGGAACTGCTGGACGAGGCCGCGGACCGCCACCCCGGACCCGCCGATGACGCCTCTCCGGGGGCGGACCGCCTCCGCCACGCCGGCCGCCTCGAGGAAGGACTGGAGCGCCTCGACGAGGGGCGCGTCGACCTGGTGTTGCTCGACCTCGGACTCCCCGACAGCACCGGGCTGGCGACGCTCGAAACCGTCCTCGAACGCGCGCGCGACGTCCCGGTCGTCGTCCTCACCGGCCTCGACGACGAGACGGTCGGCGTCCGCGCCGTCAAGCAGGGGGCCCAGGCGTACCTGCTGAAGGACGAACTCACGCCGACGCTGCTGGCCCGCTCGATACGACACGCGGTCGAGCGCAAGAAGTTCGAGCGGACGCAGGCGGCGCTGCGCCGAGCCAGTCGCGAGTTCATCGACGCCGACTCCCCCGGGGCGGTGAGCCGACTCGCCGTCGACACCGCCACCGACGTCCTCGACCTCCCCGGCATCGCGGTGTACCTCTTCGACGACTCGTCGAACGAACTCCGGCGGGCGGCCGCCACGGACGCCGCCACGTCGGTGTTCGGCGAGATACCGTCGTTCGGCCCCGCCGACACGTCGATCACGTGGCGGGCGTTCATCGACGGCGAGACGACCGCGGTCGACGACCTGCGCGACGCCGAGGACGCGTACCGGCGGGACACGCCGCTTCGGAGCGCGCTCTGGATCCCGCTGGGCGACCACGGCGTGTTGATCGTCGTCTCCGAGGACGTCGGCGGCTTCGACCAGCAGACCCGGCAACTGGCCGACCACCTCGCGGCGACGACGGAGGCGACGCTCGACCGCGTCGAGCGCGAGGAGTCGCTTCGGGAACGGGAGCGCGAACTGTCCGAGCGAAATCGGCAACTGGAGGAACTCGACCGGACCAACGAGATAATCCGCGAGATAGACCAGGCGCTCGTCCGGGCGACGACGCGCGACTCCATCGAGCAGTCCGTCTGCGACCTGCTGACGGGGGACGACCGCTACGCATTCGCGTGGATCGGGGACGTGGCCGACGGCGACAGCCTGGAACCGCGGACGTGGGCCGGTGCCGGCGGGGGGTATCTGGACGCCGTCTCGCTCGCGACCGACGCCGCCGACGGACCGCCGTCGGTGACGGCCGCCGCGACGGGGGACGTCTCGCTCGCGTCGAACGTGGCGTCCGACCTTCGCGGTGCGCCCTGGCGGAAGGCCGCCCTCGCCCGCGACCTCCAGTCCGCCGTCGCCGTCCCGCTCACGTACGCCGACCTGTCCTACGGCGTGCTGACCGTGTTCGCGACCGAACCGGACGCCTTCGACGAGCGGTCGACGGACGTGTTCGCGGAACTGGGCGAGACCATCGCGAACGCACTGAACTCCGCCGAGACGAGACAGGCGCTGCTCACCGACGCCGTCGTCGAACTCGAACTGGTCGTCCACGACTCCGGGGACGTGCTGGCGCGACTGGCGGCGGCGGCCGACTGCCGCATCGAGTACGGCGGGTTCGTCCCGCAGTCCGACGACGCCGACCGCCTCTTCGTCACCGCGAGCGGCGCGGCCCCCGGTGCGCTGGCCGCCGCCGCCGGGGACGTGCCGAGCGTCCGCCGGCTGGAGGCCATCGGCGACGCAGACGCCGACGAGGGCCGGTACGAACTGATCGTCTCCGGACGGACGATCCCGGCGACGATCGTCGAGTGCGGTGCCGCCGCCCGTTCGATCCGGGTGACCGAGTCGGGGACGGAGGTCGTCGTGGAACTCCCCGCCGCCACCGACGTCCGGACGTTCGTCGACCGACTCGAGGCCCACTACCCCGACACCGAACTGGTCGCCCGTCGCGACAGGGAGCGGGGCGACAGGTCCGAGGGGACCGTCGGGACGACGCTCGCGGCGGAACTGACCGAGCGGCAACTCGAGACGCTCCAGACCGCCTACCACAGCGGCTACTTCGAGTGGCCACGCGACCGGACCGGCGAGGAGGTGGCCGAGTCGCTCGGCATCACCCAGCCGACGTTCAACGGCCACCTCCGGGCGGCGGAACGGAAGCTCTGTGCGGCCCTGTTCGACGGGGCCGCGTCGCCGCCAGACTGACGGACCTACACACGTAGCGTCCCCCTCGCCGCTCCCCTACTGGTGTTGGAGATGGGGCTATGGGTCCGCCGGTCTTCCCTTCAGTCATGGAATCAACCACAGGGACGACGGCCGGATCGATCACGAACGTCTGCGACGACCGCACGGTCAGCGAGACGGTGGTCGCCGCGGTGGCGGAGGCGACGGGTCGCGACCCGCTCGACCTGGACCCGCTCTACGACGTGGTCGACCCCGACGCGCTGGACGGCCTCTTCGATTCGAGGGGGACCCAACCGAACTCCGCGGAGATCACGTTCTCGATGGCCGGCTGTCGCGTCGTCGCTCGCGGCGACGGTGAGGTCGTCGTCACGCCCCCGGCCGAGGCGGAGCGACCGGCAACGATCGGTCGGCTGGACGATTGAAATGCGCGTCCGCGAGAGTGCGCCGGACCGTCCGCCACTCCGCACGAGTCCCGTCCATGGGTGAGGACGGCGCGGAGTCGCCACCCCCGTCGCCGGACGACGCAGACCGGTCCCCGGGCAAGGTCTGTGACCACTGCGGGTCGGCCATCGACACGACGGAGTGGTACCCCGTCACCAACGAACGCGGCCCGGACGGCTCCATCCGTCTCTACGACTTCTGCTCCGAGGACTGCCGGGACGCGTGGCTCGACGGATCCGGGGGCTGACGGATCCGGTCGCGAGCGCCCCTGGCTCCGCTCGCGAGAGCGTCTGCCAGACAGGAAACTTATCTGGTCCGGGACCCGTTGTCGCTCGTATGACCGAACGGGCCGGGGCAGCCGAATCGGCGTTCTGGGGCGGTCACGGGGAGACCGATACCCTCCAGCGCTACCGGGCGCTGCTGGACGCCACGGGGGACGGTATCTACCGGGCGGACGGCGAGGGCCGTCTCGTCGGGGTCAACGACGCCCTCGTCGAGTTGACCGGGTACGCCCGCGAGGAACTCCTCGGCGAGCACGTCTCTGCGCTCGTCGACGGGACGGTTCCCGAGCGTCGCCTCGTCGACCCCGCCGAATCCGGCGACACCATCGAACTCGCCGTCTCGACCGCCGGCGGGGACCGGAGACGGTGCGAACTCCGGGTGAACCAGGTCGACGCCGAGTACGACTCGCCGGGGACCGTCGGCGTCGTCCGCGAGCGCGCGGAGGGGGCGGAACCGACGGGCGGTGACCGCGAACTGGCCGCTGCCGGCGGCGAGAGGACCGATCACGGCGACGTCGAGCGGTACGAGACCATCGTCGAGACCATCGACGACGGCGTCTACGTCGTCGACGAGGACGGCTACTTCGTGACGGCCAACGAAGCCTACGCGGCGATGACGGGCTACGACCGCGAGGAACTGATCGGCGAACACGTCTCCGCGGTCGTCGACGAGGACGTGCTGGAGCGGGCCCGGCGGGCCGAGACGGCGATGGCCGACGACGGCGCGGAGACCCCGGTGATCGAGGCGGAGCTGGCGAACGGGGACGGCGACCGGATCACGGCGGAGGCGACGTTCGCGATGCTGGACGACGCCGACGGACCGGGGCATCGCGTCGGCGTCGTCCGCGACATCACCGAGCGAAAGCGGGTCGAGCGGCGTCTGGCGGAGGAGCGCGACGTGTTCGCCCAGGGGCCGGCCGTCGTCTTCAGGTGGCGGAACGAGGAGGGCTGGCCCGTCGAGTACGTCTCCGAGAACGTCGAGGACGTGCTGGGCTACGCGCCGGCGGAACTCGAATCGGGCGACGTCCCGTACACCGACCTGCTCCTCGACGAGGAACGCGACCGGATCGCCCGGGAGGTCGCGGCCAACAGCGACGGGACGACCGAGCGCTTCAGCCACGACCCGTACCGCGTCCGGACCGGCGACGGCGACGTCCGGTGGGTGA
>CAZMGU010000101.1:0-7429 GCA_964565905.1 uncultured Halobacteriales archaeon | reverse complement strand
GACTACCGGTCGGCCGACGACCTGCGGATGGACGACGAACCGACGGAGGACGACGTCACCGGGACGACCCACGCGGAGAACATGGACGACATCATCGACGCCGTCTACGACGTGCTACGCGAGCAGTACGACGCCGGCCGCGACGAGGTGCTGTACCGCGAGATACAGGCGGCCGGCGGGTCCCGCGTCGAGACGTACCTCGGACTGCTCTTCCTCTCGCATCGCGGCCGGGTCCGCCTCCAGCAGGACGACATGTTCGGCGACCTGTGGATCCAGGACCCCGCGGCGGCCACCGGTTCGGAAGAGGCGCTGGCCGACTGAGAGTCACTTTCGGGCCGTCTGATTGCCTCTCTTCCCCCGAAACGGCAACCGCTATCTACTCGTGGCGTGTGGTGCCACATAACGATGTCTCCGACGCCAACCACCTTCCGCGAACGCATCGTCGAGGCCGAGGACGGCGTGGACCCGGAGGAGTTCGTCGCCGCGCTCGAGTACGTCCGCGACGACGGCCACCGACGGCCCTAGAGGACCACACCGGACTGGAGGAGCGCCACCGTCGCGGTGACGGTGACGACGCTCGCAACGGTCGTCAGGAACACCGCCGTGCTGACGAACGCGCCGGGCGAGAGGCCCTCGGAGTCGCCGCTGAACGCGCCGACGAGGATGATGGGCGTGACGGCCGTCGGCGAGGCGGTCAGCAGGACGACGACCCGTCCGACGGTCGGGTCCTCGAACCCGACGAGGAGGACGGCGGCCAGGCCGACCAGCGGCGTGAGGAGGAGTTTGAGCGCGCTCGCCGCGCCCACCGCGCGGAGCGACCCCTCAACGCGGACGTTCGATAGCTGGATGCCGAGTATGAGCAACATCACGGGGATGGAAGCGTTGCCGACGAGTTCCAGCGTGGTCATCAGCGTCGACTCCGTCGGCGGGACGACGCCCAGCCAGCGCGCGCCGAGCGCGGCGACGACGGCGTACACCAGCGGGACGCCGAACGCCCGGCGCATGCTGGCGAGGGGGCTCCGGTCGCCGCCGCGCGCGGCGACGTAGACGCCGACCGTGTACAGCAACACGCCCTGGACGGCGGTGACGAGGACGGCGACGCTCCGGCCCGTCCCGCCGAACGCGAAGTCCGCCAGCGGGATGCCGTAGTTGCCGACGTTCGGGAACGCGCCGACCATGACGAACGCGCCGAGCAGGGGTTCGCGCTGGCCCGCGATTCTGCCCGCGACTTCGCCGACGCCGAGCATCGCCAGGGTGACGGCGACGACGGCGAGGACGATTCCCACCATCGTCCCCCCGCCGAACTGTGCCGTCGCGAGGCTGTGGACCACCAGCGCGGGCGCGAGCACGAACACCGTGACGGTCGTGAGCGGGTCCGGGTCGACGTCACGGGTCCGGCCGAGCGCGAAACCGACGGCCGCGACGACGACGATGGGCAGTATCGCCGAGGCGAAGATGTCCAGCAGTGCCACGCCGGATAGTGGCCGAGCGACCCTTAGAACGGTGTCGAAAGCCGCTGGCGACGCTGGCGAGGGATGGACCGGGACGGTCCCCGTCGGTGGGGAATCGTTTTCACGGGGCCTCCCAAACCCCGGGGCATGGAGACGCGACAGGCGTTGCTGGTCGACGCGTTCGCCGCGGAGCCGATGGCGGGGAACCCCGCCGGGGTCCTGCCGGACGCGTCCGGCCTCGACGACGACCAGATGCGGGCCATCGCCGGCGAACTCGGGGCGAGCGAGACGGCGTTCGTCCTCCCGTCTGAGTCGGCCGACCGGCGACTGCGATACTTCACCCCCGAGACAGAAGTCGACCTCTGCGGGCACGCGACGGTCGCCGCCCACGCCCACCTGTTCGAGCGCGCGATAATCGACGACGGAACCCACACCGTCGAGACGAACGCGGGGACGTTCGAGATAGAACTGACCATCGACGGGACTGTGTGGATGGAACAGGCCGACGCCGAGGTGCGGCGGGCGGACGTGAGTCACGAGGAGGCGGCCGACGCGCTCGGCGTCGACGTGGCCTCGCTGCGGGACGTCGGCGCGGACGTCCCCATCAGCCGGGTGTCGACGGGATTGCCCTTCCTGGCCGTCCCCATCAACTACTTCCAGCACCTGAGCGGGGCCGACCCCGATATGGCGGCCGTCGAGGCGCTGTGCGAGCGCGCGGACTGCGAAGGACTGTACGCGTTCACGTTCGACACGCTGGACGGGGAGTCGACGGTCCACGCGCGGGCGTTCGTCCCGCTGGCGGGCGTCCCGGAGGACCCGGTGACGGGGACGGCGGCGGGCGCGCTCGCGGCCGCGCTCCGGCGGCACGGCGTGCTCGACGGGGAGTTCGACGAGATAGTGGTCGAGCAGGGCCACTTCCTCGACCGGCCCGGGACGGTCCGGGTCGAGACGGACGGCGACGAGGTGCGCGTCGGCGGGCGGGCGGTGTCGACGTTCGACGGCGACCTGGTGGTCCCCGAGTCGGACGACGACGATATCGTCGAGGCGTAGCGAAGACTTGTTTCGATTTCGAGTGAGTGACCACCGGAACGTGCCGCCACCGACAGGGGCTTAACGGTAGTTCGTGTAACACCCGACGAGTACATGGCGCTACGCTGGCTCGACGACATCACAGCCGACGACCTCGACTCCGTCGGTGGAAAGGCGGCGTCCCTCGGTGAACTCACGGCCGCGGGGCTGCCGGTTCCGCCCGCGTTCGTCGTCACCGCGGACACGTACCGTTCGTTCATCGAAGGCACCGGCATCGACGACGAACTGTTCTCCGTCGTCGACGTCGACACCGACGACTCGGAGGCGCTCGCCGAGGCGGCCGAGTGCGCCCAGGAACTGATCCTCGAGACAGACGTCCCCGACGACGTCAGGGAGGAGTTGCTCGCCGCCTTCGACGAACTCGACCACGACGTGGTCGCGGTCCGGTCGTCGGCGACGGCGGAGGACCTGCCCGACGCCTCCTTCGCCGGGCAGCAGGAGACGTTCCTCAACGTCGAGCGCGCCGACCTGCTCGAACGCGTCCGGGAGTGCTGGGCCTCGCTGTTCACCCAGCGGGCCATCTACTACCGCAACGAGCAGGGGTTCGAGGACGCCGTCGTCGACATCGCCGTCGTCGTGCAGGCGATGGTTGACGCGGACACGAGCGGCGTCCTCTTCACGAGTCACCCGTCGACCGGCGCGTCGCAGGCGATAATCGAGGCGGCGTGGGGACTCGGGGAGGCCGTCGTCTCCGGTGCCGTCTCGCCGGACAACTACGTCGTCGACCGGGAGACGGGCGACCTGGAGGAGGTGACCGTCGCCGACAAGAAGATGATGTACGTCCGGGAGGGCGGCGAGACGGTCGAGCGACAGGTCCCCGACGAGAAGCGTGAACGGCAGGTGCTCGACGCCGAGGACGTCGATCGCCTGGTGACGCTGGGCGAACGCATCGAGGACCACTACGGCGAGCCACAGGACGTGGAGTGGGCCATCTACGAGGACAAGGTGTTCCTCCTGCAGTCACGGCCCATCACGACCATCGAGGCCGGGTTCGACGGGACGGACGCGGCCGGCGACGGCGCCGAAGAGGCCGCCGGCCTCGCCGACGGCGGTGCGACGACCCAGGAGGAGGGCATCCTCGTCGACGGACTCGGCGCGGGGCCCGGAACCGCCACGGGCGACGTCCGCATCGTCCACAAACTCGACCAGCTGGACAAGGTGGAGTCGGGCGACGTCATCGTCACGGAGATGACGACGCCGGACATGGTGCCGGCGATGAAGCGGGCGGCCGGCCTCGTCACCGACGAGGGCGGGATGACGTCCCACGCCGCCATCGTCTCGCGCGAACTCGGCGTCCCGGCGGTCGTCGGGGCGACCGACGCGACGTCGCGACTGCAGGACGGACAGCGCATCGCCATCGACGGCGACAAGGGAACCGTCCGGCCCGCTGCCGGTGAGAGCGCCGGCGGCGCGGACGACGCCGGCGGGGCGACCGACCGGGGGCCGGCCACGAACGGCGAGGCGTTGGATTCCAGCGGCGCGACGGCCGGACCGGCCGGCGACGCCACGCAGTCGCCGGGCGGGTCGAACGCGTCGGCCGGCGCGACGCCGAAGCCGATGACGGGGACGGAGATCAAGGTCAACGTCTCCATCCCGGCGGCGGCGGAGCGCGCCGCGGCGACGGGCGCGGACGGCGTCGGCCTGCTCCGCATCGAGCACATGATCCTCTCGACGGGCAAGACGCCCGGGCGGTACATCGAGGACCACGGCGAGCGCGCCTACGTCGACGAGATAGTCGAGGGCGCGCGCAACGTCGCCGAGGCGTTCTACCCGCGTCCGGTGCGCGTCCGCACCCTCGACGCCCCCACCGACGAGTTCAGGCAACTCGACGGCGGCGAGGACGAACCGCAGGAACACAACCCCATGCTCGGCTACCGGGGCATCCGCCGGAGCCTCGACCGGCCGGAGACGTTCAGGCTCGAACTGGAGGCGTTCCGCCGCCTCTACGAGATGGGCTACGACAACGTCGAGGCGATGTTCCCGCTCGTCACCGACGCCGAGGACGTGCTCCGCGCGAAGTCGCTGATGGAGGACGTCGGCGTCGACCCGGAGAAGCGGTCCTGGGGCGTGATGGTCGAGACGCCGGCCAGCGCGCTCTCCATCGAGGGCATCTGCGAGGCCGGCATCGACTTCGCCAGTTTCGGTACGAACGACCTCACCCAGTACACGCTGGCCGTCGACCGGAACAACGAGAACGTCGCCGACCGGTTCGACGAACTCCATCCCGCGGTCCTGGAACTCATCGGATCGACCATCGAGACGTGCCGCGAGCACGACGTCGCGACGAGCATCTGCGGCCAGGCCGGGTCGAAACCCGAGATGGTCCGATTCCTCGTCAACACCGGCGTCACCTCCATCAGCGCCAACATCGACGCCGTCAGCGACGTCCAGCAGGAGGTCAAGCGCGTCGAGCAGCGCCTGCTGCTGGAGTCGGTGCGGTAGGAGTTTCCGACCGTTTTCCAGCCAGTCAAACGACCGAACGGTAGTGACGCGAAACGATCCGCGGTATCGGGAGCGAACTGACTAGCCGTCGTGGGTGGGAATTCGAAAGGGGCCGACCGCTCGCGGTGCGAGACCCGCCAAGCACGCCGGAGGCGCGCAGGCGGGTCGCAGCCCGCGAGCGGGAGGGGGCTTTCGGGGCTGTTCGTTCCGCTCCGACCGTCGAAGGGGGCCCCGTCGTTCTCCTCGTCGAACACAACGGCTAAAGGCTTCAGTCCCCTGGGATCGACCAGTAATGCAGCGGGCCGACCCCCAGTCGTTCGAGCGGGTCCTCTCCTCGATGTGTACGGAACCGCATCCAGCGGCCCGGGAGGCGGCCGAACGGTTCCTCGCAACGAACCCCGGCGACCCCGGGACGTACGAGACGGTGGCGGAACTCGAACGGGAGGCCGTCGAGAGACTGGGTGACGTCGCCGGCCTCGACGACCCCGCGGGCTACGTCACCAGCGGCGGGACGGAGGCGAACATCCAGGCGGTCCGCATCGCCCGTAACCGTGCCGGGACGGACGATCCGAACGTCGTCGCGCCGGAGCACGTCCACTTCTCGTTCCGGAAGGCGGCGGAACTGCTCGGCGTCGAGTTGCGGACCGCCCCCGCCCCGGACCACCGGGCCGATGTCGACGCCATGACCGAACTCGTCGACGACGACACCGTGGCGCTCGTCGGCGTCGCCGGGACGACTGAGTACGGCTTCGTCGACCCGATTCCGGCCATCGCGGACCTGGCCGCCGACGCGGACGCGCTCTGTCACGTCGACGCGGCGTGGGGCGGCTACTACCTCCCCTTCACCGACCACGAGTGGGGCTTCGACCACGCCGCCGTCGACACGCTCACCATCGACCCCCACAAGGTCGGCCAGGCGGCGGTGCCGGCCGGCGGCCTGCTCGCGCGCTCGCCGGCCCTGCTGGACGAACTCGCCATCGACACCCCCTACCTCGAATCCACGAGCCAGGTCACGCTGACCGGGACGCGCTCCGGCGCGGGCGTGGCCAGCGCAGTCGCCGCCATGGACGCGCTGTGGCCCGACGGCTACCGCGAGCAGTACGAGCGCTCGATGGACAACGCCGAGTGGCTGGCCGACCAGCTAGACGCCCGCGGCCACGAGGTGGTGGGCCCGGAACTCCCGCTCGTCGCGGCGGACCTCTCCGTCCCGATGACGTCGGAACTCCGGGACCGCGGCTGGCGCGTCTCGAAGACCGGTGCCGGCGAGATGCGGGTCGTCCTGATGCCCCACGTCACGCGGTCGATGCTCCGGTCGTTCGTCGCGGACCTGGACTGGTATTAGCGGAAAGTTCACACCGTGATCCCGGTCGCTCGAACGCGGAGCGCGAGGTGTCACTCGCTGCCGAACGAATGGCAGGTACTCACGGGTTCCAGCCCACATATCAACACTTACGACCCCGACACGGGTACCGCCGGACGTGGCGGCCGAACTCGCCGGACTGCTCGTCACCGACTGCGGGGGAGCCGTTGGCACGCCGCTGGAGCGGGGCGTCTGTACGGCGACGGGTCCCGCCGGGCTACTCGTCATCGCCGTCTACTCCTTCCTCATCGCCTTCGTCCTCCCGCTGCCGAGCGAGATAGTGCTCGCGCCCGCGAGCCAGTTGCGACTGGGGCTACCGACCGAGGCGGACCTGGCGCTCGTCATCGTCGTCAGCGGGGTCGGCAAGGCCCTGGGGAGCCTCCTGGCGTTCCACCTGGGACAGGAGGCGAAGCAGTCGGGGCCGGTGATCCGCCTCCTCCGTCGGTCGCGGTTCGACGTCGTGGAGTGGTCGGAACGCCGGACGGTCGAACTGGCGCGCCGATACGGCTACGTCGGCCTGGCGCTCGCGCTGTGCGTCCCGGGCTTTCCCGACACGCTCTCCATCTACGCCTTTTCCGTGCTCGAAGAGGACTACGCCAAGTTCGGACTCGCGACGTTCGCCGGGAGCGTCGGGCGACTGGTGCTTACCGTGACCGTCGTCGGCGGCGCCATCGTCGCGTTCTGACCGCCGTCGCGGCGAGGACGCGGCCGGCGAGAAGATGATTACACCTTTACCGGTCCGGGCGCAAGTCACGCCTATGTCACCGGTGGGTCCGGTCGGTATGCGCGGCGCGACGACGCTCTTCTAGGACCGGGTGGACCCATTCGACGACGCCCCGCCGGTAACGCGACGGGGCGGCGGCCGACTGGCGAACCCCGGTGGGTCGCCGGTATCGCGCTCGCCGAACGCAGGACACCGAACGCAAACAGACGACAGCTATGACCACAGCAAACCCGCGGGTTTTAGGCCCGCATGGAGGCATCGCACACACATGAGCCACGACACGCTACCGACCGACAAACCGGCGGTCGTCACGTGCGGGTTGCCCTACGCCAACGGCGACCTGCACGTCGGCCACCTCCGGAC
>CAZMGU010000100.1:0-7694 GCA_964565905.1 uncultured Halobacteriales archaeon | reverse complement strand
TGATGAACCCGGACGTCATCCTGGCCGACGAGGCCATCAGCGCGCTGGACGTCTCCCTGCGCGTCGAGATGATGGATCTCATGCTCGACCTCCAGAACGAGTTCGACACCTCCTACGTGTTCATCTCCCACGACCTCTCGAACGCCCGCTACTTCAGCGCCCACGGCGACGGGAAGATCGGCGTGATGTACCTCGGCGAGATGGCCGAGATCGGGCCGGCCGAGGAGATGATCGACGACCCGCGCCACCCCTACACGAACGTCCTCCGGTGGGCGACCCCGGACCTCTCGCTCAGGGAATCGGGCGACCTCCCGATGCGGAAGATAGACATCCCGGACCCGGTCAACCCGCCGAGCGGGTGCCGGTTCCACACGCGCTGTCCGGAGGCGCGGGAGGTCTGCCGCGAGCAGAAACCGCCCGCCTACGAGCACAACAACCAGCGCGTCACCTGCTTCCGCGAGGACGAGGACCACGAGTACTGGGACAGCCCCGAACTCGAGGGCGACGAGACGACTGAGCTCGGTGACGTGGCCGGTTCCGACCAGGGCACCCAGGCGGACTGATCGAACCTTTCGCCGCCGACTCGCCCGGAACGACCCGTTTTTCCGCCGGTTCGTGGGGCCGAGAACCTTCTTTACGAGCGCGCTACCGACCGGTTTCGGCGGAGACGAAAGGCCTATGTCCGCCGTTACGTTAGCGAGTGGCAATGAACCTCGATAGTTCGCGGGGCATCGATCGCCGCGAATTCGTCAAGGCCGCCGTCGCCATCGGGGGGACGAGCGCGCTAAGCGCCTGTCTCGACGCCGAGCGCTCGACGGAGACCGGGCCGGCCACGGACGAAGGGACCGGGGCCCCCTCCTTCCCGACGGGGACGGACGACCCGGCCGCCCTTCCGGACCGACAGCACGCCTGGAACGACTACCTGGTCAACACGGCGAGCGGCACGTTCGCCCAGACCCAGCACCAGTTGCTCCTCGGACTCTCCTACGAGGGGAGCGTCCCGCCGACCGAGGACGAGCGGACCCAGGTCGAGGAGGCGTTCCGGACCCTCGAACGGGCCTACCAGTGGGGGACCGGTACGGGCAGCGGCGAGAGCGTCGGCGTCAACAACGGTCTGCTGTTCACGATGGGGTACGCCCCGAACTACTTCGACCGACTGGACCTCTCCGTCGACGGCCTCGTCCGCCCGGAGACGGTCCTCGAGGAGGTCGGCGAGGACCCCGCGAAGGCGGACGACTTCGACGCGCTGTTGCTGCTGGCCGCCGACTTCGGGTCGATCCTCCTCGGTGCCGAGGCGGCGGTCACCGGCGAGACGGACCGGGTGAACGGCGTCCCCGTGGAGTCGTCCCTCGACGGCGTCTTCTCGGTCGCGGACCGCCGGTCCGGGTTCGTCGGCCAGGGTCTGCCCGCCCAGGAACTCGACAACGACGACATCCACGAGGAGGCGCCCCTCTCGATGGGGTTCCGGTCGGCGTTCGCCGACGCGCTCCCGACGGAGGAGCGGGTCACCATCGAGGACGGCTACTTCGCCGGCGGCACGACCCAGGCGGTCGTCCGACTGGAGACCGACCTGGACCGCTGGTACGAGGACTCCCACGAGGACCGGGTCAAGAAGATGTTCTGTCCGGCCCACACCGGGGAACAGGTCGGGGAAACGGGCGACCGGCTCGGCCACTCCAGCGAGATAACCGAGGAGGACGTCGAGAACATCGACGAACACGCCGAGGAGTACGGCCTCGTCGGCCACTCCGCGAAGACGGCGCGCGCCCGCGACGACGACTTCAACCCGGTCATCCTCCGCCGCTCCGAGGGCGTCGCGACCGACGAGACGGGCGGGAGCGCGTTCAACTTCACCTCCGTCCAGCGCACCGTCGACGACTTCGTCGACACCCGGAAGACGATGAACGTGGACGAGTACGACGTCGACGTCCCCGACGAGGACCACGGCATCGTGGACTACCTCGAGACGGTCTCCCGGGGAACCTTCCTGATCCCCCCGCGTGGCAAGCGCGCGCTCCCCGATCCGTCATGACGTCCGGGCGCATTCTCGCACTTCTCGCGCTCGCGGCGCTCGTGGTCCTCTCCGGGTGTATCACTCCCGGGAGCGCCGGGAACGGCGAACCGATCCAGTTCCGCAACGCGACCGGGGAGAGCGGCCTCGCCTACGCCGACGTCATCGACCGCGGCTACGGCAACGGGAACGCGGGCGTCTACGTCACCGACTTCGACCGCGACGGCTGGTCCGACCTGCTGGCGGTCGGCGGCGAACGGCCCGCCCTGTTCCGGAACGCGAACGGGACCTTCGAGCGCAGCGGCGCGTTGCCCGACCTGAACCACTCGTTCAAGAGCGCGGCAGTCGTCGACTACGACGGCGACGGCTGGGAAGATCTGCTGCTCCTTCCCCGGAACGGTGCCGTCGTGACGCTCCACAACGACGAGGGGTCGTTCGAACGCGTCGACGTCGGCCTCGGAAACGTCACCTACCCGCTCGGGGCCGCCGCCGCGGACTACGACGGCGACGGCGATCGGGACCTGTTCCTCTACCAGTCGGGCAACTGGCGCGACGGGAGCCCCGCCGGGTCGTATACGCTCGAGGGGACCCTGGAGGAGGACAACGGGAACCCCAACGTCCTCTACGAGAACGAGAACGGCACCTTCACGCGAGTCACCGACGCCGGCATCGAGGGCGACCGGTGGAGCCTCGCCGCGAGTTTCACCGACCTCACCGGCGACGGCCGGCCGGACATTCACGTCGCCAACGACTACAACACCGACGTGCTGTACGTCAACCAGGGCGACGGCACCTTCGAGACCAGGTTACTGGGCGGGTCGACGGCCCGCAACGGGATGGCCTCCGAGGTGGACGACGTCACCGGCGACGGCCGCCCCGACGTCTTCGTCTCGAACATCTACCTCCCCGCCTCGCGGGAGACGATGGGGACGGAGCGCTACGAACGCGTCGAGCGGTTCCTCTCCTTCGTCGTCAACTCGAACCGGACGAAGGGGAACACGCTCCTCGTCAACGAGGGCGACGGGGCGTTCACCGACCGCGCAGACGAACTCGGCGTCCAGCACGGCGGGTGGGGGTGGGCCGCGAGCTTCGCCGACTTCGACAACGACGGCCGGCGCGACCTGGTCCACACCACGCAGAACGTCGTCACCATCGACCAGGAGAACCCCCACTACACCTACCCGATGCTGTGGACCAACAACGGTAGCGGCTTCACGAACCTCGACGCCTCCGAGCGCGGCCTCGACGAGCACGACGGCCGCGGGATGGCCACCTTCGACTACGACCGCGACGGCGACCAGGACCTGGTCACGGCCAACTACGCACAGCCGTACGTCCTCTACGAGAACACCGTCAACGAGAGCACCGACAGCTTCGAGTTCCGCGCCGTCGGTGACCGCGGCGCGACGGCGCTCGGTGCCACCGTGCGCGTGGACGCCGGCGGCGATACGACGACGGTCGTCCAGCACGGCCGGACGGACTACCTCTCGCAGGACACCCGCGTCTCCCACGTCGGACTCGACTCGGCCGACCCGGTCGACGTCACCGTCACCTGGCCCGACGGGACGGAACGCACCTTCGAGGACGTCCCCGCGAACCAGCGGGTCCGAATCTCCCCGGACGGCGTGACGACCGTCGTGTCGTTCCCCGACGGCCGGTCCGGGGAGTAGTCCCCGCGGTTCCGATAATCGTTACCAGCGTTGTTGAAAGCGGTACAACAGCAACTGTTGTTACCAAAGGATACATAACCCTAGACGGTATTGTTCAGACGCTAGTACAGTCGAAGAAGTACTGGCATGGGACGCCCGGCCGCTACACTCACACCCCCACCCCCCTGGGAACCGGCCGGGCATTTTCGACGCGTCGCCGTCTCCGTGGCGAGATGCTTCTTTGCGGGCTCCGAACTCCCGTCAGAGCGAAGCTCTGACGACCTCTCGCTCATTGCCACTCGTGAGAGCCTACGGGCGGGAGCCCTCCCCAGGCAATGGATGGCGACGCCGCTCACAATCGTTCGCGACGTCGCCAAAAGGATATGCCGGGGAGGACTCGCGAACCGCCGAAAACCTCGCGCGGCTCGGTTTTCGAGCCTCGCACTCACTGGCGTTCACGCGAGACCTTGCAGGATTCGGAGCCCACCCGCGGCATTTCTCGGTGTAGACACTCGTCACTCACGATGTTCGTGACTCGCGTCGATTGAGAAATGCCCGGGGAGGGCTCGCGAACTCCCGAGAGACTCGCTTCGCTCGTCTCTCGTACCCTCTCTCACTCCGTTCGCGAGGACCTACGGGTTCTCCGCGTCTCCCCGGGCATTTTCCGTAGCCGTCGCTCACTGACGTTCGCTCCGGTTGGAAAATGCCCGGGGAGGGCTCCGAACCCTCGATCTCCGCATGCCCCAGGTCACAGGCTCGACGAAAGCCCACCGAGACATGCCGGAATGGTGCCGCGCGAGTCTGACGACCCTATGAGTGCGGCGCTATGTCCAGCTAAGCCACCCGGGCGCGGGTGCGTTCGTGCGTTGGCCGGAGGTGGCCTTTAACGTTCTCATTGACGGGCGTCGGCGGCCTCCGGCGTGCGATTTAGTCCCGCGGTACTCCGTCGCGAACGCGTGTCCGGACTCCGGCGGAACGTCTCGGTCCGTCGATCGGGTCGGGTGACCGACACCGGCGGCACCCCGCGGATTTAAGCCATCGGACGAGCACGTGATGAGCATGGACGTACCAGACCTCGTCCGGCAGTCGCTCGGGGACGAGGAGATTCAGGCTGGGGTGTCGCTCGGCGACGAGGATTCGATCTGTTTCACCCCCACGCGCTCGCTCGTCTACCGCGGTGAGGGGCTCCTGAGCGACGAGGGGGTCTCCGAGTACCCGCTCGACTTCGAACGACTCGTCGTCTCGGAGGGACGACGCAAGACCAAGTACACGATGACGTACGTCGACCGCGAGGAGAAGTTCACCGTGCCCGGCAACCGGACTGGCGCGGTGCTCGAACGACTCCTCGAGGGCGCGCTCCGCGTCGACGGCGTGCTCGACCCCGACGAGTCGGTGACGGGCGTCTTCCGGTTCAGCGAACTCACCCTCGTCGTCGCCCAGCAGCGCCTCCTCAAACACGTCGGCGGCTACACCTGGGACGGCGACTTCGAGACGTACGACTACGACGACGTCACCGGCCTCCACTTCGAGGACGGCAGCGTCGCCACCGCGGTGGTCCTCGAGGCCGACGGCCGCCCGGAACGCATCAAGGCCCCAAACGACCAGGCCGGCGTCCTCCGGAAGACCCTCCAGGAGGCGCTGTTCGCCTACTACGACGTCGGGTCGCTCGAATCCCTCAACCGAACCATCGCCGTCGAGGACGAGGAACCGACCGGCGACGCCGCCGGCGACGACCACTCCAGCGGCCTCGGCCTGAACTCGGGCATCGACCCGCTCGTCAGCGACTCCGAGGAGGAGGACGGGGACGAGCAGTCCGGATCGGAACCGGAGCCGGAACCGGCCGCCGCGGAGTCCGAACCCCCGGCCACAACGGAGAGCGAACCGGCGACCGGCGGGGCCGCCGGGAGCGCCTCGACGGTCGACCTGGAGTCGGCCGCCGACGCTGCCGGGTCCGCGGCCGAGGCCACCGCCGCCAGCAGCGACGACCTCGACGCCGTCACCGACCAGCTAGAGGAACTCACCGCCGCCGTCGAGCAACAGAACGAACTCCTCCAGCAACAGCAGCGGACCGTCAAACAGCTCATCGAGGAGCTCCGCCGCGGCCGCTGAGCGACGGAACTGTTACACACTCGTCTTTCTTGAAGTACCTCCGGTAATCTCGATCGTTCGACGCCGTGAGCGACGACGTGTGAACTGATCAGTAGCGGTGAAACGAGCGAGTTGAATGGTTTGAGCTCTCGTGAGAACGGGTGCGACGACCGTTAACACCGAAGGAAAGCCCCGGTCCGCTCCGGTCCCGGGGCTCGCTGCGCTCCTCGGCCTCCGGCCTGCGGTGCCCTCAGCGAAAGCTGAGGACTACGCGAGAGCTTCTCTCTCGCGGTCGCTTACGTCGCCCGGGTTCCCGGAGCGGACCGCCCCTTTCATTCCCGCCCACGATGGCAAGACGACCAGCCGACACGGGTGGGACTGAAAGGGGCCGATTGCTCGGGGACGGCGGGCGACGCAAGCACGCGAACGAAGTGAGCGCGCACAGCGAGCCCCCCGACCCGAGCAATCGGGGGCTTTCCTCTGTCGGTCACTATGGTAGTGGCACCGCTCCAGTCACTCATTATTCAATTCACTCGTCCAACTGAGGATCACTCTCGGCCCAGAACTTTCCGGATGCAGGTCGAACCGAACGGCCCCATCTCGTCGGCGTCGAACCGGACGAAGTGGCCCTCGGTGATGCCCGCGCCGCAGCGCCGGCAGGAGAACTCCCCCTCCTTGACGACGACGTCGCTCTCGAAACTGACGTAGGTGCCGTCGGCGGCGGGGCGGACCGTGCCGCCCTCGCGCTCGACGACGCCGCGGCGGACGGCCTCCTCTAAGATCTCGCGCTGGCGCTGCGGGCTGGTCGTCACGATCTCGATGCGGTCCATCGCCGCCTTCACGGAGAGTTCGGCGTGTTCCAGGTGGGCCAGCAGTTCGAGACCGAGTTCGACGTCGTCCTCGGTCACGGCGTGAGGGTGGGTGGCCCCGAGATTAAGCGTTGGGAAAGACCACAAGAGGTTTGCCGGTCCGACCGCGGAGTTCAGTCGAATGAACTGGCTGACGCGTCGCCAGGTCGCGGCCTCCGCCGTCGTCGTCGGACTCGCGGCCGTCGCGACGCTCCTGCTCTCCCCCGAGCGCCTGCTCGACGAACTGGCGGCCCTCTCGACCCGGCCCGTCGCGTTCGGCGCGGCGCTCGTGGCGCTCTACCTCGTTCGACCGCTGTTCGCCTGGCCGGTCAGTCCGCTGTCCGCGCTCGTCGGCTACGTCCTCGGCGTGACCTACGGCGTCCCCGTCGCCCTCGTCGGCGCGGTGCTCACCTGCATCCCGCCGTACCTGTTCGCCCGGTACGCCGGCGATGAGGACGCCTCGGAGGGGCTGTTCGCCTGCATCGGTCGCGCCGGCCAGCGGGTCGTCGAGGTCACCGGCGCGACGCGGGGCGTCCTGGCGGCCCGCCTCTCCCCCGTCCCGGCCGACCCCGTCTCCTACGGTGCCGGGTTCTCCGGCGTCTCCTCGCGCGCCTTCGTCGTCGGAACCTTCTTCGGCGAGATCCCGTGGGTCGTGCTGGAGGTGCTCGCCGGCGCCTCGATGCGACAGCTCTCGGTCCACGGACTCGGTGCCGGCGTCCACGTCATCCTCGGCTCCGCGGCGGTCGCCACTCTCCTCGTGGCGGGTCCCGCGTACAGGCACTTCCGGCGGGAGCGCACCGGCCCCGGCGACGGGTCGGGGGCCGAGGTTCAGTAGAAGGTGTCCGCGCAGTCGTAGACGACGCCGTGCTTCGGACAGACGTACTTGCAGTGCCGGTGGTACATCGGCGTCTCGCACATCGGACACGGCCGGCCGCCGCCGTCGGACATGTGCGGACGGTCGGGGGGTAGCGGCTTGGCTCTTGTGGCATCGCTGGACGCGGAACGGAAAGAGAGGAGAGAGGAACGGAACTAGCGTCTACTCAGCTCAGCACTCCGACCAGCCACAGGACTCGCAGGTCTTGCAGCCCTCGGAGTAGT
>CAZMGU010000099.1:0-7890 GCA_964565905.1 uncultured Halobacteriales archaeon | reverse complement strand
GAGGCGATGGAGTCCGTCGAGCACGTCGTCGCCTCGCCCGCGCCCCAGGTCGTCCCGAAGGCGTTCGGCGACTCCGCCATCCACCTCGAACTCCGGTACTGGATAGACCACCCGACGCCGCCGCGCAAGTGGCGCGCGGTGTCGGCCGTCGTCCAGCGCGTCAAGCGAGCGTTCGACGAGGAGGACGTCACCGTTCCCTACCCGCAGCGCGAACTCTCTGCGCGCGAGGGGACGGCGTTCGACGCCGGCGGACCGGGGACTCTCGGCGACGGGAGCGCCGGCGGCGAGGCCGGCAACGGCAAAACCGCGGAGTCGGCCGCGACGGACCCGGACGACTGAGAGTCGTCGAATTTCTGGCTCTGGTGAATCCTCAACAGGAGACACACTCTGACCCGGTTGCGGTCAATACAGGCAAATCACCGGTCATATCTAGATATAGCCGTGATAGAAAATCCGCTTACAACGAGAAGTGTGCTGATAATCAATAAGTAAATGTCATCTTCAAAAAATTCCAGTAGATAGAGGCCGACTAGGGTTATTTGAACTCCTATGAACATCCTCTTGATGGATTCCATTCGTATCTGCAGCCACACAGAATATGTGGAAAATCATTCTGGTCTGTTCACAGGTACAGTGAGTGGTTGATTCAGTCTCTCTCCGTTGAAATCATCTTCCCTCAATCGCTCAGTACAGTGCTCGAAAGTGCCGTCAGGCAACGAACTGGTGTGCTTCGCTCAGCTATCCAAGATCAGACTGCCACAGAACTGGAGCGCTATATCGAAGAGGAGGGGATGCTACAACCGTACGAATTCTATCATATGGAGTTCACGTCGAAGTCGTGACTGGACGTGCTGATATTGTTCAACTGCAAAATTTCTCTACTCATTCCACGTGAATTGGCTGATGGTTGGAAACTTGCAGCGTGACAGACGACCAGTGCTGTCCCCTCGTCCTCGGCGTCGGCGTCTGCCTCGGCGCGTTCGCGATACTGGCTCCGGTTCACTCACCGTCCCCGACCGACCGGCGCGAGAGCGCGAGGCCGGCGAGACCGACCGAGATACAGACCGCTGCGGCGGCGTCGACCCACCTGTGCCAGTCCGGCGGGAACGTATCGATAGCGATCGCCGGGCCGACGGTGTACCTAGACTCCTGATACTCGACGCAGGCGTCGACCCCTCGCACCGACTCGGTGGAGCCGTTCGTGATCGCCTCCCGTGCAACCTCTCGATCGCGCTCGGGCAGTGTCGACAGCGACTGCAGATCACGGTCACATTGCTCGCTGTCGTTGAGCTGCTCCGCTTCGACCACGTATCTCGACGGCGGCACCTCGAACACGAACAGCCCCAACACGCCGAGCACGACGCCGACGACAAGCACCAGCGCGAAGAATCGTCGTTTCATTTTCATCTTGGGTTTTAAGACCCCCTGATAAAAGCCTTGTTCGATCACTGTCGGCCTGTGCGGGTACTATCACGTCGGCGGGTCGGTGTCTGGCCGCTGGTTCGGCTTGGCAGTCCGGACGTCTCGTGGAAATCGGTCCGAGGATCTACGTCCCTCATTTGAGGTTGATCGAGACCAGCTACTTACGCGGGTCTCCGTAGACTGGTTGTCTGGTTCACCCCCGTTCGTGCATTGATCGGTCGTATACGTGCATACTGTTGCTCCGCATAGGGATCATCCGTGAAATTGAGGCCAGTCTGAGCCATCGCCCGGATCTCATCGAGGAGGCGAGGACCTGC
Organism: uncultured Halobacteriales archaeon; assembly: GCA_964565905.1. Lineage (GTDB taxonomy): Archaea > Halobacteriota > Halobacteria > Halobacteriales > Haloarculaceae > Halomicrobium. The sequence continues at coordinate 6,151 of CAZMGU010000099.1, read as the reverse complement.
ATCACCACATCGTTACTGAGAACAACTGATAATTCTGCACTCTTCAGCAACCGGCTGTTTCAGACGATAATGCGTCTGAAGAATAGGGTTTTAACCGAGCGGAATTTCCCATAATGGCGCGCGCCATCGTCCAGCCCCCGCTGTCACTACGGCCTGGACGACAGCGTCGTACGAGGTGTGACGGAGTGAGGGAAGCGAGCGACCGAATCGGCTGGGGAGGTGTATGGCGCGGTCGCGGTGCCTGGTGTCTTGCGCGAACGGAGTGAGCGCAAGGCTCAGGAGAGCTTGCTCTCCTGGTGGACTGAAAGGGCGAGGCGCGGTCGCGCTGGAAGGCAGTCGTTCAGCGGGCACTACGCGAGTGCAACGAGCGTATCCCGCTGAACGACCGCGAGCGGGCCGAGGGCTTTCCTTTGTTGTTGGATTCGGCAACTCGTGGAGAGCGGGCCGAGGGCTTTCTGGTCGTTGCTGGTCGCTGTTCCAGTTTCAGAGAGCGCGCCGGGGGCGTTCGAGCCGTCGGAGATTCCCGTCCCGTCAGTCGCTCCCGAACGGTCGGAGAACCCACAACCTAGTCGCTCAGCCCCGAGAGCACCAGTCCGAACCCGAGGAGCCAGCAGCCGGCGAGCAGGCCGAGGACGGCGGCGTGGAACAGCCAGGGGAGGCCGCCGCCCGCGCCGAGCGGTCCGGTCGCGGCGGCCAGCGCCGTCCGGAGGCCAGCGTCGAGCGTCGGTGAACCGAGGAGGATCGCGAGGAGGGTTCCGGCGGCGAGCGGCGCGGCCGCGAGCAGCACGCCGGCCCCCAGGCGCGTCGTCACCCGACCGATCGTCGGGAGTGTGGCGTCGCCGGGGAGCAGGGACGCCCCCGGTTCCGGCCGGTTCCGTGGCATGGGTTCACGTACCGCTCCCGGACGGATAAATCCATCCCGGACGATCGTGGAAGATCGGGGACGGCGTCAGTACACCGTCGCGCCGTTCCCGATGCGGGTCTGGTAGACGGTGGCGTCGACGTCCCGGTCGGCGAAGGCGTCGAGCATCGCCGACCCGATGGCTCGCTGGTCGCGCTCGTAACAGGCAGCGATGACGGCCGGGCCGGCCCCGCTGATGGTGACGCCCGTCGCACCCGCGTCGAACGCCGCCTCGCGGACCTCGTCGTAGCCGTCGATGAGTTTGGCCCGCTCTGGCGTGACGACGGTGTCGTGCATCCCGCGGCCCACGAGTTCGGGGTCGTCGCGGTGCATCCCCGTCGTCAGCGTCGCCGCATTGCCCACCGTCTCCACTAGCTGGGAGACGCGGGCGCCGTCGGGGACGACGCTGCGCGCGTCGCGCGTCGAGACGACGATGTCGGGGAGGCAGGCGACGAGCGGGACGTCCGCGGAGACCCTGGTGACGCCGTCCTCCGTCGCGATAGTGAACCCGCCCAGGATTGAGGGCGCGACGTTGTCGTCGTGGGCGTCGCCGGAGACGACGGCTTCCCCCTTGGCGGCGATGGGGACCAGTTCCTCGCGCGAGTGGCCGCGGTCGTACAGTTCGTTCAGGGCGACGGCGGCCGCCGCCGCGCTCGCCGCCGAGGACCCGAGCCCCGACGCCGGACGGATCCCCTTGTCTATCTGGAGGTGGGCCGGCGCGTCCAGCGCCTCCGCGACGGCACCGACTGTGTTCTTCTCCGGATCCTCGGGGATGAACTGGCTGCCCGCGCCGGTGACCTCGATGGTGGTCCGGTCGGCCTTCTCCACGCGCACGACGTCGGCCGGGCGCTCGAGGGCGACGCCGAACACGTCGAAGCCGCTCCCGAGATTGGCACTCGTCGCCGGCGCCCGGACGGTCAGCATACCTCGGAGTTTTCCCAGTGCCGGCAAAAAGGTAGCGGACCGCCGCCTCCCCACGTGTCGAACCGTCGAACCGAACCTCCCGACGGCCGTCCCACGAGTCGCCAGTCTCACGCGTGAAAATCCGCCCGCAAGCACTAAGCCAGCCAGTCGTGTTGGGGCGGTAGATTCACCGAGATGGGTGTCGAACCCCTGGGGTTGATCGCCGCCGGGAGCGTCACGGGTGGCCTCGTCGCCGTCGCCATGGTCGGCGTGGCCTGGGTCAATCGGGACCGGCCGGCAGCGACCCCCTTCGGCTGGCTGATGCTGGCGATCAGCGGCTGGTGTTTCTTCGTCGCGGCGCAACTGCTCGCCGACGCGCCGGCCGAGGCGTACGCGTTCGAACGACTGGTCCGGCTGGCGGCGGCGAACGCCGCCCCGCTGGGACTCACGTTCGTCCTGACGTACGCGGGCCACGACGAGTGGCTCACGCCCCGGTGGCTCGGCCTGCTCTGGCTCCCACCGACCGCGTACGTCGCCGCGTCGCTGACCGCACCGTTCCACGGCTTCGCCAGCACGCCCGCCGACGTCACGTTCCGGAGTATCAACGGGGTCACCGCGGCCGTCGTCCCCGTCGGTCCGGCGAAGCAACTCCACCTCGTCTTCGCGTACGTCGTGATAGCCGTCGCCTACGTGGTGCTGTTCCGGTTGCTCCTCCGGACGCGGTCGACCCACCGCGGCCAGGCGACCCTCGTGGCCGTCGGTGCCCTGTTTCCGTTTCTCGCGAACGTGGGCTACTACCTCGGTGCCACGCCCCACCCCGGCGTCGACGTCACCCCGCTGGCGTTCGCCCTCAGCGGCATCGTCTTCGGCTGGGGACTGTTCCGGTATGACTTCCTCGCGGTGACGCCCGTCGCCAGCGACGTCCTCGTCGACGAACTGCCGGACCCCGTGCTCGTCCTCGACGAGGACGACCGCGTCGTCGACTACAACGCCGCGGCCACCGACGCGTTCGGCGCTGGCGCCCTCGGCGACGAACGGCTCACCGACGTCGCCCCGGGACTGCTGGAGCGCGTCGAGACCGGCGGGGTGTACTCGCTGCCCGAGCGACACGTCGCGGACGGCGGTTCGACGCGGTTCTACGACCCGCAGGTCGCGCCGCTCGACGACCAGCACGGTTCCGCGCGCGGACGACTGGTCGTCCTCCGCGACGTGACCGGGCAACAGCGACGCCAAGACCGCCTCGAGGCGCTCCAGACGGCGACCCAGCAGTTCATCGCGGCGGCGACCCACGAACAGATCGCTCAGCTCACCGTCGACTTCCTCGAACGGGCGCTCGACCACCACGCCGGCTGCGTCTTTCTGGTAGACGACGGGGGAACCTCGCTCGAACCGGTCGCGGAGACGGAGTACGCCCGCGACTACGACGACGGCGAGGTCACGGCGGTCGACGGCGACCACCCCATGTTCGAGGCGTTCGAGAACGGGGAACGGGTCGTCTACAGCCCCGACGACGACTCCTCGTTCCGGCAGTGCGTCGTCTTCCCCCTGGGCGAACACGGCGTCCTCGGGATCGGTTCGCACGACGAGGAACCGCTCGCCAACGACGACGAACAGTTCGCCACCATTCTCGCCCGCACCACGCAGGTCGCGCTGAGCCAGGTCGACCGCGAGAGCGACCTCCGCGAGAGCAGGGCGTCGGTCGAGCGCCGGAGCGAACAGATCGCCTTCTTCAACGGCGTCCTCCGCCACACCCTCCGCAACGCGTTGCTCGTCATCCAGGGCCGGGCCGACCACCTGCGTGACCACGTCGACGGGGACAGGGGGCACCACCTCGACGTGATCGAACGCTGGTGCGACGACCTGACGGAACTCAGCGACGAGATACGGGCCATCAATGACACCGTCACCGCGACGGAGAGCGAGCGACTCGACACCGTCGACCTGACGAACCTGCTGTACGAGCGGGTCCGCGCCGCCGAACTCGAGTACGACGACGTGACCGTCGACGTCGACGTCGGCGACGACCTCTGCGTCCAGGCGAACGCGCTCGCCGGTCGCGTCCTCGACAGCGTCTTCGAGAACGCGATCGAACACCACGACGGCGACGTGGCGACGGTCGAGATAGCGACCCAGCGGGCGGCCGACCGCGTCCAGGTCCACGTCGCGGACGACGGCCCGGGGATCTCCGACGAACTGAAGGGAACCGTCTTCGAGCGGGACCTGGCGACGAACCAGACGGCCAGCGGGTTCGGCCTCTACTTCGTCTCCGTCATCATGAACCTCTACGGCGGCACCGTCTGGTTCGAGGACAACGACCCGCGGGGGACGGTCGCCGTCCTCGAGTTCCAGGCCGCCGAGTGAGCGGGGCAGTCGGGTGTCCCGCGGCCGGCGAGCCACCGGGCGGCCGGCGAGGCGCAAGGCACATCCCGACCGCGGCCGAATCCATCGACATGATAGGCGTCGTCGGCGGCGGTATCGCCGGACTCGCGGCCGCCCGCAGACTCCAGGCCCACGGTCACGACGTGCAGGTGTTCGAGGCGAGCGACCAGGTCGGCGGGCTGGCCGCCGTCTACGAGACGGCCGGTGACCCCATCGAGAAGTTCTACCACCACCTCTCGAAGTCCGAACAGACCATCGTCGAACTGGCGGAGGAACTCGGACTCGGCGACGACGTCGAGTGGCGCGTCGGCAAGAACGCCTACTACGTCGACGGGACCGTCCACCCGATGGACGCGCCCTGGGAGATACTGGCCTTCCCCCACTGGAGCGTCTACGACAAGTTCCGCCTCGGTATGTTGACCCTCGACGTCGACGTCCGCGGCGGCGTCCCGAAGTTCGACACCTACGAGCGCCTGGAGGACTTCGAGGACGTCCCCGTGAGGGAGTTCGCCGTCGAGCACACGACGGAGAACGTCTACGAGACGTTCTTCGAACCGCTGCTCGACGCGAAGTTCGGCGAGCGCAAGGACGACGTCAGCGCCGCGTGGCTGCTCGGCCGGATCAAGTTCCGCGGCGAGCGGGACATCCTCCGCGGGGAGTTACTCGGCTACCTCGACGGCGGGTTCGCGAGGCTACTGGACGCCCTGGTCGACGACGTCGGCCGGGAGAACGTCACCACCGGGGCACGCGTCCGTGACCTCGACCTCGGAACCGGTGCCGTCGAGGCGATGACCGTGGAGACGGCCGACGGCACCGAGACCCACGACGTGGACTCGGTCGTCGTCGCGACGATGCCGAACGTGCTGGAGGCGCTGACCGGCTACCCCTGCGAGGTCGACTTCCAGGGGACGGTCTGCTCGGTCATCGCCATGGACGAGCAACTCACGGACACCTACTGGCTCAACGTGGCCGACGAGGCGCCGTTCGGCGCGCTCATCGAGCACACGAACTTCGTCCCGACGGAGCGCTACGGCGGCGAGCACCTGCTGTACGCCGTGAGCTACGTCCAGTCGACGGACGACCCGCTCTGGCAGCGGGACGACGACGGCGTGGAGAACACCTGGCTCGCCGGCATCGAGGACCTGTTCCCCGACTTCGACCGCGACTCGGTCCGGTGGATCGAGACGGCCCGGAACCCGCGGACGGCACCCATCTACGAGCGCGGTTACCTCGATATGGTCGTCCCGTACGACCTCTCCGACGACGTGGCCGACGGCGTCTACTACGCCGGGATGGCCTCCCGGGCGCAGTACCCCGAACGTAGCCTGAACGGCGGCGTCGTCGCCGGCTACGAGGCCGCGGACCGGGTCGCGGGGAAGGCCACCGCGGACGCGCCGGTCGCGGAGCACTGAACCGACCGGAACGGTGAGCGACGGCGGCTACGAACACCGGGTGCTGGCGAACAGGCGACGTCTCGGAGACGCGAAGCGGGTCGTCGCGCGACCGCTGGCCGCTTCGCGGCGACTCGTCAGAGCATAGCGAGGCTGGCCCCGTCTTTCCTGATAAACCTGTGCTGGCATCGGTCCGGCGGAGCGTGTCGTCCGACCGGAGCGTCGACGGGGCTCTCGCTACCGCCCGTCGCCGTCCACGCCCGGCGCGTCGGTCGGGTCCACGTCCTCGGGTTCCTCGGTGCCGCCGACCACGAGTTCGCCGTCGCCGGTCTCCACGTACACGTCGTCCGCGAACCCGCCGACGGCGTGGGGGTGGTCCGGGTCGTCGAGTTTCTCCGGCGTCGACGGCGCCTCGTCGATGCCCTCCGGTGGGTGGAAGTCGCCCAGCGGCAGGTCGATAGTGATCCCGTTGGCTTCGAAGAAGTCGGCGTAGCGGTCGTAATGGGCCTCTACCTCGTCGGTCGGGAACTCCATCATCTCCGTCCAGCCGTGGTTGTAGAAGTCGAAGTTGGCGAGG
>CAZMGU010000098.1:0-8017 GCA_964565905.1 uncultured Halobacteriales archaeon | reverse complement strand
CGTCCTCCGTGCTGACGCGGACGCGCCCGTCGTCGAGTTCCTCCCACCCGCTGGCGGCCTCGCCGAAGTAGAAGTCGACGCCCAGGTCCTCGGCGCGTCCGCGGACGACATCGGTCACGTCGTCCCCGTAGCCGGGCAGCGCGTCGTCCAGCATCTCGACGACGGTGACGTCACAGCCCAGTTTCTGGAACAGCGTCGACAGTTCCATCCCGATGTAGCCAGCGCCGACGACCAGCAACTCGTCGGGGACCGACCCGAGCGCCAGCGCGTCCCGCGAGGAGAGGACGTGCTCACCGTCGAACTCGAACCCGGGGACCGTGATGGGCTGGCTCCCCGTCGCGACGATGGCGTGCTCGAAGGCTATCGTCCGCGACTCGGCGTCGTCCCCCGCCGGGTCGACCCGCGCCTCGTGCTCGCCGGTGAACGTCGCGAACCCGTCGACGAGTTCGACCCCGGCGTTCTCGCACAGCGACTGGACGCCCCGCGTCAGTCGCGTGACGACGCCGTCCTTCCACGCCATCATCGCCTCCAGGTCGACGGCGGGGTTGGCGTACACGCCCAGGTGCTCGGCGTCGCCCGCCCGGTGGGCCACGTCGGTCGCCGAGATCAGCGCCTTCGAGGGGATACAGCCGTAGTTGAGGCAGGTCCCGCCGTAGGCGTCCTTCTCGACCAGCGTCGCGTCCAGTCCGAGTTGCCCGGCGCGGATGGCGGCGACGTAGCCGCCCGGTCCGCCGCCGACCACCAGTACGTCCGTCTCAGTCGCCGCGTCTCCGTCGACCATCTGTTGATAGAGGGGTCGAACGGCCGCCGTTTAACTGTGGCGAGCGAGCGGTCGGAACGTCGCCGGGACCGAGTTTCGTGACCGCTCCGTCCGTCTCACAGGTCGTCCAGCGTCAACCGGTCGAACTTCCGGACGGCGAAGACGTAGCCGCCGACGCCGGACGCGGCGACGACGAGGAGGTAGCCGGCCAGGGCGGCCCACTCGAGTATCGATGGGTCGCCGAGGATGCCGAGAAGCGCGAGCAGTCCGGGGACGCCGACGAACAGGCTCCCGAAGAAGTAGCCCATCACGACCAGCATCGAGGGGTGGGCGCGCTCGACGTTGACGTACTCGCTGCGCTCGAACTTCGGGAGGACGGCGCCCATCCCAAGCGCCACGCCGGTGCCGGCCGTGAGCAGGACCGGTGCGAAGAGGGCGTAACCGACGGCGTCGACGACGGACCCGGACGCCAGCAACAGCGGCACCGCGCCGCCCCAGGCGACGACGAGGCCGACGCACAGACCCGCGAGTGCACGCCCTCTGAGCATCACTGCCGTGGAGCGCGCGCTCGTGAGGACGAGCGGCAACTGGTCCCGGTCGTCGCCGAGCGGGTTCAGGCAGTAGAGGCCCCCGGAGAGGGCCGCCCCGGCCACGACGGCCGCCCCCGGACCGAGCTGGACCGCGAGTTCCGGGTCGCCGACGAAACTCGCACCGAAACTCAGGCCGCCGATGAGGACCGGGAACAGGTGGGCCAGCATCGCCGGGTCGCGCCGGGTCCGGAGCAGGTACCGCCAGGCGACGCGGGTCGAGCCCGTCGTACGGAAGGGCCCGGGCACCGCCCGACTCTCGTCGGCGCCGGCCGTCTCGTCGCGGTCACCGGCCGGTTCGCGCAGGAGGAGCCACTCCTCGAAGCGGACCGTCGCCCACAGTCCGGCCGGAACGGCGGCCAGCACGAGGGCGGCGACCCCCAGACCGAACGGTTCGACCGCGGTACCCAGCGGAGCGAACGCGACGCTCGCGTAGGCCTGGAGCGGCGCGCCGGGGAGGAACGCCGTGATCGAGACCGACGGCACGTCCGTCGCCCCACCGAGCAACTGCTCCATCACCACCTGGGTGCCGGCGTACGCGGCGACCACGCCGACCAGCAACAGGCCTGCCTTGGTCCACGCCGAGACCCTGAGCCGCTGGTTCGCGTAGCGGAGGACGTCGCCGAGCGACCGACCGAGGGCGACGGCCAGCAGGAACACCGGGACGGCGGCGAGGAGGAGCAGCAGCGGCGCAACCGGGCCGCCCGCGCCGACGGCGACGACGAGGAGCAACACGGCTCCCGGCGGGACGACCAGGGCCATCGCCTGGGCCGTCTCGCTGGTGAGACGGCCGAGAACCACCGCCGTCGGCGGGACCGAGGTCCGAACCAGGGGACCGACCGTCCCGAGACGGTTCTGCTGGAGCGCGCTGGCGGCGCCGAGGTACGCACCGCCGCCGGCGACCATTCCGAGGACCGCACCGACCTGTCCGACGGGGACCGACTCGGCCAGCGACGCGCCGAATGAGAGCGCCGTCCCGAGCCCCATCAGCGGGAACGCAATACCGAACATGAGCACGAGGACGGCGATGCCGACGGTCTGCCGGGTGTCGCCGAGCACCTGCCTGACCCGGGCCCGCAACTCCGTCCGCACGAGCACGCCGGCGTCGCGGGCGTCGCCCATCATCGCTCCGCCGCGGCCGGTCGTTCGCTCGTCAACTCGAGGAACGCGTCCTCCAGGTCGGCGTCGTCCGGAGCGCCGGCGAACTGGTCGCCCTCGCCCTCGACCGCGGCGGTCAACTCGTCGGGCGCTCCCTCGGCCACCAGGCGGCCGCCGTGGAGCACGCCCACCTCGTCGGCTATCTCCTCGACGACGGGGAGGACGTGCGTCGAGAGGAAGACGGTCGCGTCGCCCGCCGCCAGGTCGAGTATCTGTCCCCGCAGGGTCCTCGCGGCCCGCGGGTCCAGCCCCGAGGTGGGTTCGTCGAGGAAGACGACGTCGGGGTCGTGCTGGACGGCCTGTACGAAGGCCGTCTTCTGGCGCATCCCCTTCGAGTAGCCGTCGATGCGCCGGTCGAGGTCCTCGGTCAGGTCCAGCGCGTCACAGAGGTCGAGGGCCCGGTCCACGACCGCGTCCCAGGACAGGTCGCGCAGGTCGGCGGCGAACTCCAGTTGCTCGCGGGCGGTCAACTCGTCGTACAGCGGCGGCGTCTCGGGCAACAGGCCGACGTGGTCGACGAGTTCGCGGCGGTTCGAACTGGAGACGCCGGCGACGCGGGCCTCGCCCTCGGTCGGTTCGACGAGGCCGGTGAACATCCGCATCGTCGTGGTCTTCCCCGCGCCGTTCGGGCCGAGGAAGCCGTAGACCACGCCCGAATCGACGGAGAGTTCGAGGCCGTCGACGGCCGTGGTCGCTCCGTACCGCTTCGTGAGCCCGTCCGCGGAGAGGGCGCTGGAGGGTACCGTCATGGGTGTACCTCACCCAACGAGGCCGAAAACCTTTGGGTCGCCGGGGACGAAATTATCGTCCTTCCGTACTCACTCCAGCAGCAGGAGCGTCGGGTCGGCGAGGTAGTCGGCGACCGCATCGACGAAGTGCGCGGCCTCGCCGCCGTTGGCGACCCGGTGGTCGATGGACACCGAGAGCGGGAGCGTCCGTTCGGCGACGACCTCGCCGTTCTCGGCCACCGCGCGCTCCCGCAGTTCGCCGACGCCGAGGGTCGCCGTCTGGCCCGGCGTGACGACGGGGGTGGCGAACTCGCCCCCGATGGCACCGAAGTTCGTCACCGTGAACGTCGCGTCCCGCGTCTCCGCGGGGTCGAGGTCGCCGGCGTGGGCGCGCTCGACGAGGTCGTTCACCTCGGCGGCCACCTCCAGGATGCGCTTGTCGTCGACGTCCCTGACGACGGGGACGACCAGTCCGTCGTCGGTGGCGACGGCGACGCCGACGTCGTAGTACTCCCGATACAGTATCTCCCCGGCGTCCTCGTCGAGTTCGGCGTTGAGGATCGGGTGGTCCCGCAGCGCGGCGGCGACCGACTTGAGGACGAACGGCAGGTAGGTCAGGTCGACCCCGCGCTCCTCGGCCAGCGGTTTCAGCCGTTCACGGGCCTCGACGAGCGCCTCGACCTCGGCCAGGTCGTGGTGGGTCACCTGCGGAATCTCCCGGTGTGACCGGCGCATCTGCTCGCCGATGGTCCGGCGAGCGCCCTCGTACGGTTCGCGGCGAGTCGGGCGGGAGGCGTCGTCGTTCGACGCGTCCTGTCGTGCCGGCCGTTCGGACTCCTGCGTGCCCTCTTCGGCCGTCTCCACGCCCGCGTCGTCGGTCTGTGCGTCCGCCCCGTCGGTCCGTTCGCCTGCGTCGTCGCCCGGTTCGCCCTCGTCGGGGCTCACCCGACTGACGACCGACGTGACTTCCGTCCCGTCCTCCTCCCCGTCCTTCTCCTCCGTCTCGTCCGCTTCGGCCGCCGCGTCCTCCTCCCCGTCGTCCGTCTCCACCCCGTCGCCGTCCGCCGCTTCGGCCGACTCGTCCTCCCCCGCCGTCTCGTCCGCTTCGGCGTCGCGGACCCGGCGGAAAGCGGACTTCAACCTGGTCTTGGCGTCGTTCGTCCCGCTCTCGTCCGTCTCGTCGTCGTCCGTCCCGTCTGCCCCGGCGTCGTCCGTTCCGGTGTCTTCCGCTTCGGCCGCCGCGTCCTCCTCCCCGTCGCCGACGCGTCGTACCGCGGACTTCAACTCGGGTTCCCCGTCGTCCGTCTCGGCGTCGGCCGTCTCGACGTCGTCCGCTTCGACAGCCTCGCTCTCCTCGCTCCCGGTCAGGTCGCCCACTCGCCGCACCGCGGATTTCAGTTCGGACTCCCCGGTCTCCGCGTCGTCGGACTCGTCGTCCTCCGCGGCGGCCCGGACGTCCGTCTCGGAGACGCGGCCGCTCGGGCCGCTGCCGGCGACGCTCGCGACGTCGACGCCAAGTTCGCGGGCCAGTCGGCGGACGTTCGGCGGGGCGAACACCCGGCCACCCTTCGCGCTCTGTACGGCCTCGCCGGTCACCTCCGTCTCGGCGGTGGCGGTCTCCTCGGTGGCATCGGCCCCCTCCGCTTCCTCGGCGGTCGCGGGCGTCTCCGCCACGTCGCCCTCCTCGATGGATGCGATAACGTCGCCGACCGCGACGACGTCGCCCGCCTCGGCGTGCAGTTCGCGGACCGTCCCGTCGACGGGCGCGGGGACGTCGACGGCGGCCTTGTCGGTCTCCACTTCGGCGACCACGTCGTCCGCGGCGACGGCGTCGCCCGGCGCGACGTGCCACGCCAGCAACTCGCCCTCGGTGACCCCCTCGCCGAGGTCCGGCAGTTCGAACTCGAACATGCATCGGAACTGGTCGGCCTGGGTGATACCGTCTTTGATGCGGGCGGGGTCGGTCCAGGAGTCGCGAGTCAGTCGCCCGCCCGCGCTCGCTCTCTCGCGACTTCGTGGTCCTCCCCGTCGCGCAACACGGCCTCGACGAACAGTTCACCCGCTTTGTACGACGAGCGGACCATCGGCCCCGACGCGCAGTAGGCGAACTCGAACTCCTCCTCGGCCACGCGCTCCCAGGTGTCGAAGGCGTCGGGGTGGACGTACTCCGAGACGTCGAGGTGCGAGCGCGAGGGCTGGAGGTACTGGCCGAAGGTGACGACGTCGACGCCCACCTCCCGCAGGTCCGACATGGTCTGGTACACCTCGTGGGCGTACTCCCCGACGCCGAGCATCAGGCTGGTCTTGGTGTAGACGTCTGACTCGCGCTCGGCCTGCCGGAGAACGGCGAGGGACTGCTCGTAACCTGCTCTCCTGTCGCGGACCGGCCACTGGAGTCGCTCGACCGTCTCGACGTTGTGCGCGAACACGTCCGGCCCGGCGTCCAGAATCTTCCGGACGAGGCGCTCTTTCCCCTGGAAGTCCGGGACGAGGCACTCCACGAGGATGGACGGGTCCCGGTCCTTTATCGCCCGGATCGTCTCGGCGAAGTGACCCGCGCCCTGGTCGGGCAGGTCGTCCCGGTCCACCGAGGTGAGGACGACGTAGTCCAGCCCTATCTCCGCGACGGCGTCGGCGACGTTCTCGGGTTCCGCCGGGTCGAGGGGCTCCATCCCGCCCGTCTCCACGTCGCAGAAGTTACACCCCCGCGAGCAGCGGTCGCCCATCAGCATGAACGTCGCCGTGCCGGGGCCGTCTCTCCCCGACCAGCACTCGCCCATGTTGGGGCAGTTGGCCTCCTCGCAGACCGTGTGGAGGTCCCGGTCACGGAGCGACTGCTTTATCTCGGTGAACCGCTCGCCCGACGGCGGCCGCGTCTTCAGCCAGTCGGGCTTGCGCGTCCCGCTCATTACCCGAGGGTTGGCGTCGTGCGTGGAAAAGGATGCGGTCCCAGGATCGACTGGACGAACGAGTCGGCTATCTCGTGGAACCGATTTCGAGACTCCGAACTCTGAGACCTCGAAAACCCTCTGCCCGTTCTCCTGAGTCGTTGAATCTAACGACGGAAGAAAGCCCTCGGCGCGCTCTGCACGAGTCTTCGGATACAACGACGGCCAGAAAGCCCTCGGTCCGGTCGGCTCGCGCGCCTCGCTGCGTTCCTCACTCACTTCGTTCGCTCCGGTACTTGCGTCGTCGTGCTTCGCCGACCGTCCCTCGCCCTTTCAGTCCACCGAGGACCGCACCGCGGGCAGCCTGCCCTTCCCCGTCCACGCGAACGAAGTGAGCGTGGGCTCGGAAGACGCGGAGCGTCTTCCGGCGGGTCGCGCGTCCTCACCCGCGAGGGGTCGGCCGCGCTCCCGGCCCGTATGCCCCGCGACCGCGTCGTTGGGTCGCCCGACCGGGCTGGTCAGTCCCCGACCGCGGTCGGTTTCAGGCCAGCGGGAAGAGGGTCGAGAGGATCACCGTGACGATCAGGCCGGTGATAGCGATGAGCGTCGTGAGCACGGTCCACGTCTGGAGCGTCTCGCCCTGGGTGAGGCCACCTATCTCCTTGACGAGCCAGAAGCCCGAGTCGTTGTACCACGAGAAGATGTTGCCGCCGGCGCCGATGACCATCACGAGGTACGCGGGGTGGACGGCGAGGTCGCCGACCAGCGGCGCCATGATCCCCGCGGTCGTCAGCATGGCCGCGGTGGCCGACCCCTGGGCGATCCGGACGATGGCGGCGATGAGCCACGCCGTCACGAGGAGGCCGATACCGATCTCTGCGAGCGCACCGGCGATGTAGTCGCCGATGCCGGAGGCGGCCAGCATCGCGCCGAACGCGCCGCCGGCGGCGGTGATGGCCGCGATGTTACCCCCGCTCTTGAGCGCCTCGGTGAGTTCCTCGGTCCACTCCTCCTGGGTGTGCTCCGCGAAGCGGTAGAAGGTGAGCGCGGCGACGAGGGCGGCGACGGTGAGTGCGACGTTCTTGTCGCCCAGGAACGACACGACGGGGCTGGCGGCCTGGAGGGCGCCGACGGTGAACCCGGCGACGGGAGTGAGGATGCCGAGATCCGGGGCGCCGTTCTCGACGCTGCCCAGCACGGTCAGCGACCCGACCAGGATCACCGCGATCAGGATCGGCGCGAGCGACTCGAGGACGCCGGGGAGGGCGCTGTTCGGCCGGTCCGCGACCTCCTGGAGTTCCTCGGTGCTCGTCGCCATCGTGTCCCGCAGCGGGATGTCGAGGCGTCGGTTGATCCACCGGCCGTAGGCGAGGCCGGCGACGGCGGCGGTCGGGATGGCGGTCACCAGCCCGATTCCGATGACCATCCCGAGCTGGTTCGGTGCCACCTCGGCGGCGACGGCGAGCGGGCCGGGCGTCGGCGGGACGAACACGTGGGTGGTCGCCGCGCCGGCGCCGACGACCACGATGAAGAGGGTGTAGCTGCGGCCGACGCGGGCGCGCATCGACCGGGCGAGCGGGGCCATCAGGTAGAACACGCTGTCGAAGAACACCGGGATGGCGAGCACGGAACTGCTCCCCCACAGCGCCACGTCGGAGTTCTCCTCGCCGAGGACGTTCTGGAACCCGCGGACGGTCCGCTGGGCCGCCCCGCTCTCCAGCATCGACTTGCCGATGATCGCGGCCATCAGGATGGGGATGCCGATGCCAGCCATCGTCTCGCCGAACGCCTGGGCGACCGCCGTCGCGGCCTCGCTCGCCGTGAACTCCGCGACGAAGACGGCGTTGACGACGCCGACGGTGAACGCCGCGATGATCAGTCCGACGAACGCCGGCA
>CAZMGU010000097.1:0-8021 GCA_964565905.1 uncultured Halobacteriales archaeon | reverse complement strand
ACTCGCTCACCCGATACGGTTCGCGGGAGAACTCCGCGTTCTCGGGTTCGGCACTCTCAGTCAGTATCTGGACGGAGACCGCGTGTGGCGTCGCTCGCCCACAGTGGGAACACGGTTCCGTCATGTCCGGTGTGCTGTTTGTCGCTGCCATCCCGCTTGCAGAAAACCGGTATGCCAGTATAAAAACTCCCCACCGTTATGGGTCGTTTAGACCGTTTATCACCGGATGGGGCCCGATTTTCGTCCCTCACCACCCCAGAACAGCCGAGAACGTTCATCGGGCCGCCTCGGGACGTAATCACGGGTGATAACCGGTGAACGGCGACAAGAGTTATATGGGAGTGTCGAGCCGCCACGTCGAAGCCGTTTAACCGCCGCCCGGAGACACCCCGTCCATGGAACAGGTGTTCGCGCCGTGGCGCATCGAGTGGATCGAGCGGGACGACGGGGACGACGACGAGTGCCCGTTCTGTGCCCTGCCGGCCCGGGGCGACGACGGGGACGCGAAGATAGTCGCGCGAAACGACCACGCGTTCGTCTTGCTGAACAACTACCCCTACAGCCCCGGACACGCCATGGTCATCCCCTACGAACACACGGGCGACTACCGCGACCTGGACGGGGAGACCCTCCTCGGACACGCGCGACTCAAGCAGCGGACGTTCGACGCGATCGACGACGCCCTCGACCCCGACGGGTTCAACGCAGGACTGAACCTCGGCGGCGGTCCCGCCGGCGGGTCCATCGACGACCACCTCCACACGCACGTCGTCCCGCGCTGGGAGGGCGACACGAACTTCATGCCGGTGATCGGTGACACGCAGGTGATAGTCGAGGCCGTCGACGACACGTACGACCGCCTCCACGACGCGTTCGCGGACCAGGACGGGGGGACGGTCGCGGACGAGACCGCCGCGGTCGCCTTCGAGACGTAGCCGATTTCCGGATTCTGGAAACGACGAACCGGTTCTTTCCGGCCCGTCGCCCACTATCCGACGTGATGCGCGACAAGTACCCTCCGGAGTCCGGTCGACGGCGGTTCGTCAAGGGAATGGTCGGGACGGGGTCCGCCTGTGCGGGCGTCACGGGCGGGAGCGTCGTCTCCGAGGTGACCACGAAGCAGTCGGGCGTCGACGCCGGATCGACGCAGTTCGTCGGCATCGCCAACACGGACGGCCCGGCACCGCGCGGGATGCCGCTGATACCGGTCGAGATAGACGACGGGGAACTGAAGGGCAGGTACCCGCCGACGGTCGAGAAGGAGACCCGCGACGGGAGTTACACCACCGCCGAGGAGGAACTGGGCGGACTCACCTACTCCGTCCGGTGGTTCCAGTACTGCGGCGTCGAACGCGCGTCCGGGATACAGCCGGACGCCGACCAGGACGACTACCTCCGGGCCGGTGGCGGCTACTCCTGGCAGACGGACCTCGAGTCCGGCGCGAAGCTCCGGGTCGACCACTTCGACGACTACGAGGAGTGGGGCAACGGCGTTGGGTCGTCGGGGCTCGGCAAACCGGCGAAGGCGTCGTGGCGCTCGCAGGGCGAGGACGCGGACGACATTCCCGTCGTCGTCATGCGCACGCCGGCGGTGAGCGAGATGGTCGCCGGCGAGGGGCGGTACGCAGACCTCCCCGACGACGTCCGGACGTTCGTCGAGGCGGCCACGGAGCGGGACTTCGTCGCCTGGCTCGACAAGTGCACGCACTTCTGTTGCGTCCCGAAGTTCAAAGCCAGCGGGAGCGCGAAGTTCGACGCCGAGGACAAGGTGTACTGTCAGTGCCACCAGTCGGTGTACGACCCGTTCCTGCCGCGGATGCTCACGTTCACCGCGCGCCCGCGGCCGGGGTGACGGGGCCGCGCCGGGGTGACGGACCGGGCCAGGGGCGGTCCGCGTCCCGACTCGCACGCCGTCTCCGGCGTGTGTCGAAGCGGCTTTGTCCGGGGCCCCGCTAGTTACGTCCCGATGTCCCGCAGGGCCGCACTCCGCCGGGTCGCCCTGGTCGTCCTCGTCGCCAACCTCGTCCTCGTGATACTGAAGGGGGCGGTGTGGCAGGCGACCGGCAGCCTCGCCGTCGGGTCCGAGGCGGTCAACAGCCTCGCGGACACGGCCTACAGCCTGGTCATCGTCGCCGGCATCTACCTGACGACCCAGCCCCCCGACTTCGAGCATCCGCACGGTCACGAACGCATCGAACCGTTCGTCTCGCTGCTGGTCGCCGTCGGCATCTTCGCGGCTGGCGGGGCCATCGTCTGGCAGGCGACGACGGCGCTCCTGTCCGGCGACGTGACGGTCACGCGCGGGCCGGCAGCGGTCGGCGTGCTCGTGTTCACGGCCGTCGCCAAGTACGGCCTCTACCGGTACTGTCTGCGGCGGGGGACCGAACGGAACTCCCCCGCCGTCGTCGCCACGGCGAAGGACAACCGCAACGACATCCTCACGGCCGTGGCCGCGCTCGTCGGCGTGGGCGGCGCGGCCCTCGGCTTCCCGATGCTGGATCCGCTCGCCGCAGTCGTCGTCGCGATGGGCATCCTCTACACCGGCTACGAGGTGGTCCGGGACAACGTCGACTACCTGGTCGGTGCCGCGCCGCCGGACGACCTGCGCGCCGAGATACTCCAGCGAGCGCTCGCTCACCCGGACGTCCACGGGGCCCACGACGCCATCGCCCACTACGTCGGCCCCGAGATAGACGTCAGCCTCCACGTCGAGGTGGAGGGGGACAGGACGCTGCGCGAGGCCCACGACATCGAGTCCGCCGTGGTCCAGTCCATCGAGGAACTCCCCGAGGTGGACGACGCGTTCGTCCACGTCGACCCGCGCGAACTCGGCGAGTGGAAGGCAGACGACGACGTCGACCGACTCGCGAAGCGGGAGAACGAGTCGTCCTGACCGCGTACGTGGGTGCACACGACCGAGCGCCCGAACCGGAGAGGGAAGGATTTATTTCAATAGGTTAAAGAGAGGTACGTAATGATTACCAGCAACGTATCAGGTGGGAACGTTTCGGTTTCCGCGAAACCGTCGACGACGGGGGCCGACCGATGAGAGGGGCAGGTCCCCTCGCGCTCGCCCTCCTCGTCGTCGTGAGCGGACTGGCGGCGGTCGCGACGCCGGCAGCCGCGGCGGACGACGCGTTCGTCGCCGTCGACGTCCAGGCGACGCCCGACCCCGCGGCCCCCGGAACCAACGTCACCGTGACGACGACCGTCGACAACATCTACGACGACGGCTCGCCGTACAAACTCCAGCGAGTCGCCCTCCGTGAGACCGAGGCCGGTAACGGCACCGAGTACGACAGCAGGACGCCCTCGACCATCGTCCACAGGGGGACGTCCGCCTCGGTGAACCTCTCGGAGGAGTTCGAGCGGACCGGCGAGTTCGAGCGATACGTCCACGTCAAACTCATCTCCGGCGGCGGACGCGTCGTCTCGCTCGTCCGCCCGGTGACGGTCTCCGTCCAGCAGTCACACCCCGCGATGTCGCTGACGACCGCCGGGGCCAATCGCGCGGGCAGGACCGACTTCGGACTGACCGTCGCCAACGGCCTCCCCGACACCGTCCGCGGCGTCAGCGTCGACGTCGAGAGCGACGACGTCTCGTTCGCGGAGAACCAGCGAGTCGTCTCCTCGCTCGAATCGGGGCAGCAGGCGGAGGTGACCTTCCCCACCCAGAACGCGACGACGGGCCGGAAGTCGGTGGAAGCGACGCTGTCGTACCTGACCGCCGACGGCGAGTCCCGGAGCGTGACGCGGACGCTCTCCACGACCGTCGACGACAGCGGTACCCCCGCCCAGATAGAGCTCACCGGCCGGCGCGTCACCACCAGCGGCGACGAAGTGGTCGTCCGCGGGAGCGCGAGCAACGTCGGTTCGACG
Source organism: uncultured Halobacteriales archaeon (assembly GCA_964565905.1). Taxonomy (GTDB): domain Archaea; phylum Halobacteriota; class Halobacteria; order Halobacteriales; family Haloarculaceae; genus Halomicrobium. The sequence goes on along the minus strand of CAZMGU010000097.1, from coordinate 4,142 downwards.
AACGCCTCGAGCGTGAAGATAGCCGTCGGCAACGGCGAGGCCGTCCGACCGGCCCAGAACCAGGCCTCCTACTTCGTCGGCAACGTGCAGGCGAGCGACTACTCCTCGTTCGAGGTCCACGGCGTCCTGACCGACGACGTCAACGGGAGCGCGACGGTCCCCGTCGAAGTGAGCTACACCGTCGACGACGAGCGGGTGACGCGGACCGTCGACGTCGGGTTCACGGCCGGTTCCGAACCCGCGGTCGAGAGCACGCGACAGTCCTCCTCGTCGCCGGTCGTCCCCGTCGTCGGCGTCCTGGTCGTCCTCGTCGTCGGTGGCCTCGCCTGGCGGCGGTTCGGGTAGGTGGTCCCGATGGCAGTCATCAGCGCCACGGACGCCGTCAAGGAGTACAACTCCGGGTCGAAGACGCTGCGTGCGCTCAAGGGCGTCGACGTCGCCGTCGAACCCGGCGAGTTCGTCGCCGTCGTCGGCCCGAGCGGGAGCGGGAAGTCGACGCTGCTGAACCTGCTCGGCCTCCTCGACGTCCCCACGGAGGGGTCCGTCACCGTCGACGGGAAGCGACTCTCGGAGCTATCGAAACGCGAGCGGACTGACGTCCGCCGGGACACCGTCGGGTTCGTCTTCCAGAGTTTCTTCCTCGTCCCGACGCTGACCGCGCTGGAGAACGTCGCGGTCCCGGGGCTCGTCCACGCCGACCGGTCGGCGCTGCTCGACCGCGCGGAGACGCTGCTCGACCGCGTCGGCCTCGGCGACCGGACGAACCACTACCCGAACGAACTGTCGGGCGGCCAGAAGCAGCGCGTCGCGGTCGCCCGGTCGCTCGTCAACGAACCGGACATCCTCCTGGCCGACGAGCCGACGGGTAACCTCGACCAGGACACGAGCGACCAGGTGCTGGAGGTGTTCGGCCGCATCGCCGCGGAGGACGACGTCGCCATCGCCACGGTGACCCACGACCCGCAGGTGACGGAGTACGCCGACCGGGTCGTCGAACTCGTCAACGGGAGGATCGAGTCGTGATCGACAACTGGATCGGGCGGCGCTTCCCGCTGCTCGCGTTCGCCCTCAACAACCTCACGCGAGCGCGGGCGCGGACGGGCCTCGCCATGGCCGGCATCGCCATCGGCGTCGTCGCCATCGCCGCCCTCGGCATGGGCGGCGCGGCGTTCCAGCAGTCCCAGCTCGACTCCGCCTCGTCGGTCACGCAGAGCGTCTGGGTCACGCCCGGGGAGGACGCCGAGTTCAGGGAGTTCGGTCCGGAACACGTCGACGAAGTGCGACAGGAGACGAACCACCCGCTGTACACGATACAGCAGGACCAGCGTCTGGTCGCGGCCAAGAAGGCCCAGATGGGTGCGACGGTGTACACACTGTCCGATCCGGGGCAGTTCGTCAACACGACGTCGGGCGACGTCCCGTCGAACTGGCGCTCGGGCGTGCTCGTCGGGCAGTCGGTCGCCCGGAACCTCGACGTCCAGAGCGGCGACGCCATCACCGTTGGCGGGGAACAGCGCCGGGTCGTCGCCATCCTCGAGGAGAACTCGCGGTCGGCCATCGTCCGGACGAACGACGCCGTCGTGTTGCCGTCCGGCGAGACGGACCGTTCCACCTACGACATCATCCTGGTGCAGACGAACTCGCCGAGCGAGGCGTTCGAGACGTCGGCGGCGTTCAACGCGTCGCTCAATCCGGGTCGCGACCAGCGCTACGCGGTCCAGGACGCCGAGCAGTCGATAGAGCAGTTCAACCAGTTGACGTCGACGATACAGACGTTCCTGCTGGCCATCGGTGGCATCTCGCTGCTCGTCGCCTCGGTCAGCATCTTCAACGTCATGCTGATGTCGGCCATCGAGCGCAAGGAGGAGATAGGCGTCCTCCGGGCCGTCGGCTATCACCGCGTCGACGTCCTCCGGTTGATGCTCAACGAGGCCATCCTCCTCGGCGTCGTCGGGGCGCTGATCGGCGTCGGGTTGAGCATCGTGCTGGGGATGGTGATCAACGCGCAGTTCCTCTCCGGGCCCCTCGCCTTCTCCATCGAGGCGCTCCAGTGGGCCGTCCTCGGGTTCATCTTCGGGACGGTCGCCAGTTTCCTCAGCGGCCTCTATCCGGCGTGGAAGGCCGCCAACGCGAGACCGGTCGAGGCCCTGCGGGATTGAGCGGAGGGGTTTTCTCCGCGATGGTCGGAAGAGCACCGCTCTTCCGGTACTGAGCAAACTCATCGAGTTTGCGAAGGTCGACGGACGAGCGACGCGAGTCCGTCGGAACTGAGCACTCGCGAAGCGAGTGCGAATATCGGAAGAACGCCGTTCTTCCGGAACTGAGCGGACCCGAAAAACCGTCTTCTACACCGGTTCGCCGAACGCGTACACCGTACTGTGGCTCGTTATCTCGCAGTCGACGAACTCGCCGAGTTCCAGGCCGCGCTCCTCGGCGTCGACGATGACGACCTGACGGTAGGCCTCGTCGTAGCCCACCAGCGACTCGTCGGTGCCGTCCTCGACGAGGAGCACCTCGCGCGTCTCGTCGCGCTCGACCATCCGCTCGTGGGCCTCGCCGACGACGTCCATCTTCAGTTCGGACATCGCCTTCGAGCGCTCCTTCTTGACAGTCCCACCGAGACCCTTCATCTCCGCGGCGTCGGTGCCGGGGCGCTTCGAGAAGCGCGTGACGTTGATCTTCTCGGGACGGGTCTCCCGCAGCAGTGCCATCGACTGCCGGAAGTCCGCGTCGGTCTCCGTGGGGAAGCCGACGATGAAGTCCGTCGAGAGCGTCCAGTGGTCAAGCGCGTCGTCGAACGCCTCGACGACCTCGACGTACTCGGAGACGGCGTGCTGGCGGCGCATGTCCGCGAGGACGTCGTCGCTCCCGGACTGGACCGGGGCGTGGAGGAAGTCGTACAGTTCGTCGTGTTCCGCGAAGAGGGCGGCCAGTTCCTCGCGGACGCCGTGGACGCCCTTGGGGTTGGCCATGCCGACGCGCACGCGGAAGTCGCCGTCTATCTCGGTGCAGATCCGGTCCAGTAGCTCCGGCAGGAGGCTCTCGCCCTGGTTGCGGTCCCAGCCGTAGACGCCGGTGTCCTGGCCGGTGATCCGTATCTCCTTCGCGCCGGCGTGGACCAGCGCGCGGGCCTTCTCGACGTTCTCCTCGACCGGCGGCGACTCGATGCGGCCCGTCGCCCGCTTCGTGATGCAGTACGAGCAGTCGCTCATGCAGCCACGGGCGATGGGGAGGATGCCCACGACGCCGTCGAGGACGGGTTCGGTGTCCGGCGTGACCGTCGGGCACTCGCCGTTGAGGACGTGCTGGGGCACGTCGTCCCAGTGGAGCACCTTGGCGTCGAGGCCGGCGTCGCGGAACTCCTCGCCCTGTGCCAGCGCCATGCAGCCCGTGATGACGAGGTCCGCGGGCGTCTCCTCGTCGAGTTCCGCGGCCCGCCGGAGCATGTTGCGCTCCGTCTTCTCGACGACCGTGCAGGTGTTGAGGATGGCGACGTCGGCGGCCTCGGGCCCGTCGGCCGGGTGGTGGCCGCCGTCGCGGAGCGCCTGCTCGATCTGCCGGGACTCACCCCTGTTGGAGGTGCAGCCGTAGGTTTCAATGTGGTAGCGGGCCATGGTGTCGGAACTGCCGTCGTTGTCGTGGCCACGGGGTTCGCGGGCAAAAGCGCGACGGATCGGACCGCACGGGACCCGGGATTTATCCCCCGTCTCCACAGTGTGTGACAGAGATACCCGATGCGCTCGTCCTCGTTCCCGACCGAACCCATGGAGAGCGTGACTGGTCGGCTGTACTCGCTCGGCATGGCCCACCACGACCGCCTCAACCACGCCTTCGGCGGCGGCCTCCCCAGGGGGAGCATCGTCCTCGTCGAGGGGGAGTACGGCGCGGGCAAGAGCACCCTCGCCCAGCGGTTCGCCTACGGCCTCTGCTCCGAGTCACACGACGTCACCTACCTCTCGACGGAACTCACGACGGGCAAGTTCGTCTCGCAGATGAACTCGCTGGGGTACGACGTCACCTCCCTGCTCCTTCAGGACCGCCTCCTCTTCCTGTACGGCGCCGTCGGCGGGACGACGAGCGACGGGAAGCGGCTGAACCTGCTCGAACGACTCATGGGCGCGACGAAGATGTGGGACGCGGAC
>CAZMGU010000096.1:0-8420 GCA_964565905.1 uncultured Halobacteriales archaeon | reverse complement strand
CAGTAGCGGACCACATGTACGAGCGGATCAAGGGCTTTCGCGACTTCTACCCCGGAGAGATGGGGGCCCGGCGGTGGGCGATGAACACGGTCGAGTCCGTCGCGCGCCGGTACGGCTTCCGCGAGGTGGGGACGCCCGCCCTGGAGGCGACGGAGATGTACGTCGACAAGAGCGGGGAGGAGATAGTCGACGAACTGTACAGCTTCGAGGACAGGGGCGGTCGCGAGGTGGCGCTCACCCCCGAACTGACGCCGACGGTCGCGCGGATGGTCGTCGCCAGACAGCAGGAGCTGTCGAAGCCGATCAAGTGGATGTCGACGCGCCCGTTCTGGCGCTACGAGGAGCCCCAGCAGGGCCGGTTCCGCGAGTTCTACCAGACGAACGTCGACGTGTTCGGGTCGGACGACCCGGCCGCCGACGCGGAGATACTGGCCGTCGCGGCGGAGATGCTCACCGAACTCGGCCTCACCGGTGACGACTTCGACTTCCGCGTTTCCCACCGGGACATCCTCTCCGGCCTCCTCGAATCGTTCGACGCGGACGTCGACGTTCAGGACGCCATCCGGGCCGTCGACAAGCGCGCAAAGATCGACGAGGAAGAGTACATGGAACTGCTCACCGACGCCGGCCTGAGCTACGGCCAGGCCGACAGCTTCGACGAGATGCTCCGCGTCGACCCGGACGAACTCGACACGCTCGCGGAGATGACCGGCTCCGAGGACGTGGCGGACGCCGTCGAGAACCTCGAGGCCGTCCTCGCCGCAGCCGAGGACTTCGGCGTCCGCGAGTACTGCACGGTGTCGCTGACGACGGCGCGCGGACTGGACTACTACACCGGCGTCGTCTTCGAGTGCTTCGATTCGACGGGGGAAGTCTCCCGGTCCGTCTTTGGCGGCGGGCGGTACGACGACCTCATCGAGGGCTTCGGCGGCCAGCCGACCCCCGCCGTCGGCTTCGCGCCCGGCCACGCCACGCTGCAGTTGCTCTGCCAGCGCGCCGGCGTCTGGCCGGAGGAGGAACTGTCGACCGACTACTACCTCCTCCAGGTCGGCGACACCCGCTCCGTCGCCGCCCGCATCGCGCGCGACCTGCGCGAGCGCGGCCACGTCGTCGAGACGGACGTCGCCGGTCGAAGCTTCGGCGCCCAGATGGGGTACGCCGACTCGATCAACGCCGAGACGGTCGTCATCGTCGGCGAGCAGGACCTGGCGAACGACGAGGTGACCGTCAAGGACATGGCGAGCGGCGACCAGACCACCGCGCCGGTCGACGCGTTCCCCGGCGACCGCGACCGGCCGACCTACGACGACTACGCCTGAGGCCGACCGTCGTGCGGCCCGGTACCGGGACCCCCACGTTTTTCGGTACCGGTGTTCCTATCCTCTCACATGGCCAACGCGACGTTTCCGATCGAGAAAAAGCGGCTCCTGGGCCTCGTCGCCGTCCTCGGCTTCGGCATCACGGCGATGTTCGCGGTGCTGTCCCTGGAGTTCCTGGTCGCGCCGACGTTCGTCCTGAGCTACTTCGTCCTCCTCCCGCTGATCGCCATCCTCGGCGACGACTTCCCGCTCGTCGCGAGCGAGGACGAGTCGGCGGCGACCGAGTCCGGCACGACCGCCGCGACCGACCCCGTCGACCGGCTCCGGGAGCGCTACGCGAACGGCGAGATAGACGAGGCGGAGTTCGAGCGCAAACTGGACCGACTGCTGGAGACGGAGGACCTCGAACGGCGGGCAGAGAGCCGGGAGCGCTCGCTCGAACTGGAGTGACTACGACGACCCTGCCCCCTCGCTCACGCCCCCGAGCGACAGTTCCATCTCCAGTTCGACCCCCTCCGACGTCGTCTCGAACCCGACGGAGCGGTAGAGGTTGACGGCGACGACGTTCGACCGCCCGACGCAGAGCCAGACCCGCTCGACGCCCGCTCGCTCGCCCGCGCCCAGCAGCGCGCGGACGAGTCGCGACCCGACGCCCGCCCGCTGGTAGTCGGGGTGGACGAAGATGGCGAGTTCGGCCATTCCGTCGAAGGGGACCAGGACGGCGTGGCCGACGACCCGGTCCCCGTGCCGGGCGAGGACGTTGATCCCGTCGTCGAGCAGCGTTGCGACCCACTCGCGACGCCGCGCCTCGTCGCGCGGCGGGAGTCCCTGCGAGCGGTCCGCGTCCGGGAACTCCGCGTACATCGCCGCCAGGTCGTCGCGGAGGGCCCCGCCGCCGCCGTCGACCGCGGCGACCGCGATCTGCCGCCCGGCCTCGTCCTCGAACGAGCGCGGCGGCCGGGGGAAGGATCCGTCGGGCGGCGGTGCGGAGGTTGCCATTACGCGACCGTCGGCGTCCCGACGCCTTGTACCCCGGCGCGCGTTCCGAGTTTCCGGGAATCGCCGTTCCACCGCCGACCCGGGCGATTAACGTCCTCCGCGTCGAACCCGCCACCGATGCGCGCCTACCGCGTCGCCTACGACGGCGGGCCGTACTACGGCTTCCAGCGCCAGCCGGACGTCCCCACCGTCGAGGACGAACTGTTCGACGCCCTCCGTCGCCTCGGCGCTATCGACGGCGACGAACCCCCGGACTACGCCGGGGCCGGGCGGACCGACGCCGGCGTCTCGGCCGTCGCCCAGACCGTCGCGTTCGCGGGGCCGGAGTGGCTCATGCCGGCGGCGTTCAACAGCGAACTCCCCGCCGACGTGCGCGCGTGGGCGAGCGCGGACGTCCCCGGCGGCTTCCACGCGACCCACGACGCGCTCGCGCGCGAGTACGTCTACCACCTGCACGCGCCCGGCGCGGACGACGGGGCGGCGAGGGAGACGGTGGCGGCGCTCGCCGGCGAACACGACTTCCACAACCTGACGCCGGACGAGCGGGGGACGGTCCGGACGCTGGAGGCGGACGTCGAACGCGACGGGGAGTTCCTCGTCCTGCGACTCCGGGCCGGCGGGTTCGCCCGGCACATGGTCCGCCGGGTGGTCGGCCTCGTCGACGAGGTGGCCCGGCGCGACGCCGGCCTCGCGCGCGTCGAGCGCGTCCTCTCCGCGGAGTCGCTGTCGGGGCCCGACGGCGTCCCGACCGCGCCCGCGCGGCCGCTGGTCCTGTGGGACGTCGCCTACGACGCCGAGTTCGCGGTGGACGCCGACGCCGCGGCCAGCGCCAGGGCGGTGTTCGAGGAGCGCCGGGTCGACCGGACGACGGGAGCACGGGTCGCCGGCACCGTCCGGGACGGCATCTGAGCGCCACTCGTGTGGTCGAACCGCCGCCCTCGCCGGGATAGGGCGACTCCGTCACCAGGAAAGGCTTAGGAGGGGACCGACCCAACCCTGGCCCATGAGTTCGGTTCCCGAGCGGTCGGAGATCGACGAGCAGTACACCTGGGATCTCGAGTCCCTCTTCGCCGACGACGAGGCGTGGGAGGCGGCCTACGAGGAGGCCGAGGGGTTGGTCGAGGACCTGGAACAGTACGAGGGCCGGGCGACGGAGGACGCCGGGACGCTCCTGGAGACCCTGGAGACCTACGAGGAACTGATGCGGACCGTCTCCAACGTGGCGTCGTACGCCCGGATGCGCCGGGACGAGGACACGACGCGGGACAGGTACCAGGCGCTGACGGCGCGGTCCCAGTCGCTCTCCTCGGACGCGTCGAGCGCCGCCAGTTTCCTCGAACCCGCCCTGCAGGACCTCTCGCGCGAGGAGGTCGAGGCGATGATGGACGAGGAGGCCGCCCTCCGCGAGTACGGGCACTACTTCGACGACGTGCTCCGGATGAAGGAACACACCCGGTCGGCCGAGGTGGAGAACCTGCTGGCGGAACTGGGCGAGGTCACGGGCGCCTCGGGCGAGGTGTACAACATGCTCGCCAACGCGGACATGGAGTTCCCGGCCGTCGACGACCCGGACGGCGAACCCCAGCCGATCACGCTGAACAACTTCACGACGCTCCAGAAGAACCCGGACCGGGCGTTCCGCCGGCGGGTGTACGAGGCGTTCTACGACGAGTGGGAGTCGGTGCGGAACGCGGTCGGCGCGGCCCACAAGAACAGCGTCAAGACGGACGTGAAACTGGCGCAGGCGCGTGACTACGAGACGGCGCGCGAGGCGGCGCTCGACGGCCCCAACGTCCCGGTCGAGGTGTACGACACCCTCGTCGAGACGGTGGGCGACAACCTCGACAGACTCCACCGCCACGCCGAACTGAAACGCGACGCCATCGGCGCCGACGAACTGGAGATGTGGGACCTCTACGTCCCGGTGGTCCAGGACGAGTCGCCGGAGATACCGTACGAGCAGGCCTGCGAGTACGTCGTCGACGCCGTCGAACCGCTCGGCGAGGACTACCGCTCCCGCGTCGCCGAGGGCCTCGACTCCCGGTGGGTCGACGTCTACGAGACGAAGAACAAGCAGTCCGGCGCGTACTCCGGCGGCACGTACGACTCCCAGCCGTTCATCCTGATGAACTACCAGGACGACGTGGAGTCGATGTACACGCTGGCCCACGAACTGGGCCACTCGCTGCACTCCGAGTACACCAGCGAGAGCCAGCCCTACGTCTACTCGGGGTACGAAATCTTCGTGGCCGAGGTGGCCTCCACGGTCAACGAGACGCTCCTGACCCACCACCTCCTGGAGACCGTCGAGGACGACGCGCTCCGGCGCCACGTCCTGAACGAGTACCTCGAACGGTTCCGCTCGACGCTGTACCGCCAGACGATGTTCGCGGAGTTCGAGCACCGGACCCACCGGATGGTCGAGGAGGGCGAACCGCTGACCCCCGACCGACTCGACGACCTCTACCGCGACCTGAAGGGCGACTACTACGAACCGGCGAACGTCGACGACCGCATCGCCCGCGAGTGGATGCGCATCCCGCACTTCTATCGCGCGTTCTACGTCTACCAGTACGCGACGGGCATCTCCGCCGCCGTCGCGCTGGTCGACGGCATCCTCGCGGAGGGGGAACCCGCCGCCGAGCGCTACGTCGAGTTCCTGGAGAAGGGGTCGCGCGAGTACCCGCTGGAACTCCTCCGCGGCGCCGGCGTCGACATGGCCTCGCCCGACCCCGTCGAGTCCGCCCTGGACACGTACGGCGACTACCTGGACGAACTGGAGTCGCTGACGTAGCCGGACCACCCGCCGGGACCGCCTTAGCGACCGATTAAGCCCGGATCATAGCTGGATCCTAGCCTTCCGTTCGCGACCCGGTGGTAGGCTCGCTATGTCGACCCCGCCACGCGAAACGCGACGATCGCTCCTCCAGACGCTCGGCATCGCCGGCACCGGTGTGCTCGGGTTCGGGACGCTCTCGACGGTCGACCGCGCCACCGGCCAGTCGGCGTCGACTCCCGACGACGCAGGCCCGTCGGGGTGGTCGTCGTACCACTTCGACGCCGGAAACACTGGCTACAACCCCGATGGCGCGGGCATCGCCGACCCGCTGTACCGGTGGCGGACCCGCCTCGACATGACCGCGACCGGACCGGTCGTCGGCGGCGACGCCGTCTACACGGTCCAGTCCGGGCCGACCGTCACCGCGCTCGACCGCGAGACGGGGCAGATCCGCTGGCTCGAGTCCGCCGACGGCGAGGTGGACCGGTTCCGCGACGAGACGGCCCTCGCCCTCGCCGACGGGACGCTGTTCGCGACGCTCGGCGGGTACGTCCACGCGTTCGACGCCGCGGACGGGACGGCTCGCTGGTCCGTCGATACCGGCGGGCCGGACCTGTCGGCACCGACGGTCGCGGACGGGGCCGTGTTCGCGACGGTCCACCGCGGCGCGTTCCTCGCGCTCGACGCGGCCACCGGCGAGGAGCGCTGGCGCGTCGAGGACGGCGTCGGGTCGGTGTCGAACGACGACGACGTCGCGTCGACGCCGGCGGTCGCCCCGGACGGCTCTGCGGTCCACTTCGTCGCCGGCGGCCGGATGCACGCGCTCGACCCGGCGGACGGGACGGAACGCTGGCGCGTCGACGCGGGTTCCTCCATGGCGCCCGTCGCCGCCGACGCGCTCTACGTCTCCGGACACGAGTCGGTCCGCTCGTACGCGCTCGCCGACGGGAGCCTCCGCTGGGAACGGACGTTCGACCGGGCCGTGGACACGACGCCGACCGTCGCGGACGGGCGCGTGTTCGTCCAGCACAACCCGGCCGGAGTGCGGGCACTCGACGCGTCGACGGGCGAGACGCGCTGGACGGCCGACCTGCCCGCTGCGGGCAGCCGACCGACGCTCGTCGCTGACGGGACGCACCTGTACGTGCCCGCGTCGACGGTGTCGGAGAGCGGGGCCTTCCAGCGCAACGAAATCGTGGCTCTCGACCCGGCGGACGGGACGGAGCGCTGGCGCTTCGGCGTCCGGGGGAGCCAGTCCGGCATGTACGACGTGCCCCACGCGGTGTCGGCCGGCGACGCCACGTACGCGGTGACCGGCACGGAGCACGTCCAGCGCGTCGACGAGACGCCAGACGGCGTCCGCTGGCGGACCGAGGTGGCCGACGACCCCGACCGGGCCACCGTCGCGGGCGACGGCGTCGTCTACGCGGCGACGACGAGCGGCGAGGGCGGATCCGTCGCCGCCCTCGAACCCGGGACGGGCGCGGTCCGCTGGGAGGTGGAAAACGACGACCTCGCCGGCCGCCCCGTCGCGAGCGACGACCGGTGTTTCTACACGGCGTACTACCTGCTCGCCCGGAACGCCGACGACGGCTCGCTCGCCTGGCGAGCGAATTTTCCCGGCCGGGCGCGGACGGGCGTCCGCCTGCACGACGGGACGCTGTACGTCGGCTGGGGCGACGGCGACGACGCGCTGTACGCCGTGGACGTCGCGGACGGGTCGGAGCGGTGGGCGATCGGTGAGGGCTACTGCGACCCGCTGTTCAGCGTCGGTCCCGCGACGCCGGTCGTCGTCGGCGACACGCTGTTCGCCGAGATAGCCAGCGTGGTGAGCGAGGGCGACGGACACGTGCGCGGGTACGACGTCGCCGACGGGAGCGAACTGTGGCGAAGCGACGTCGGGGTCGACGAACTGGCCGCGGGGCCGGACGCGGCCATCGTCGCCGAGCGCGCGACCGTGCGGGCGCTGACCCCCGACGGGACGACCGCGTGGACGCGCGAGCTACCGGCGATGGTCACCGGCCTCTCGACCGTCTCCGGGGGCGAAAGCGACGACCCGGGCGTCGTCGTCGCGCGAACGGCCGGCGGTACCACCGCCCGGTTCCGCGCCCTCTCGCTTTCGGACGGGTCGCCGCTGTGGGAGTTCGGCCCCGACGCGAGCGCGATGACGATGCCGGCGGTCGCGGACGGGACGGCCTACGCCGGCACCGCCAGCGGTCGCCTGCGGGCGTTCGACCCGGCGACGGGCGAGGCCGCGGCGACCTACGACGCGTTCCACGGCCTCCACGACCGGCCGGCGGTGGTCGACGGCACCGTCGCGGTGCCGAGCGACGAGGGGTTCGTCTACGGGTTCTCCGCGGTCGACTGACGCGGTCCTCGGGTGGGCCTCACCGGGCAAAATCCTGCTCCGCGGCGGCGACGGAGCCTTCCGCCGGGGCCGCCTAGCTGTGCCATCGTGATCCCACCACTCGTTCGCCGCTGTCCGGACTGCGGCCACGTCGGTCCGAGCCGCCGGTTCGTCGCCATCGGCGGCGCGGCGGGCCGCCTGGTTGCCTGTCCCGCCTGCGGCCACCGGTTCGAACCGTTCGACGCGCCGTGGCTCGCCTGAGCGGCTCTCACGCCGGCTCCGGGTTCGCCGGCGACGACCGCCGCAGTTCGAAGGCGAAACCTAGCGCACCCAAAGGCACTTTGTAGCTCCACACCCTACGACCGGTATCCGATGTCGCGCAGCCCTTCGCTTCCCGACAGACCCCGGCTGGACCTGGACCCGGAAATGACCCCGGACGAGCGCCTCGAGGCGCTCCGGGAGCACTTCGTCAAGCTCTCGACGGTCCACCGCGAACTGGAATCGCAACTCGACGCCGCCCGCGACCGGCAGGCGGACCTGACCGACGACGTCGACCAGCTCGAACGCGAAAACGAGATGCTCAAGACGTCGTCGCTGTACATCGCGACGGCCGAGGAGCTCACCGACGACGGCGTCATCGTCAAGCAACACGGCAACAACCAGGAGGTGGTCACCGAGGTGGCGCCGTCCATCCGCGAGGACCTGGAGGCCGGCGACCGCGTCGCCATCAACGACTCCTTCAGCGTCAAGCAGGTGCTGGAGACGGAGACGGACGCCCGCGCCCAGGCGATGGAGGTCGACGGGTCGCCCGAGGTCACCTACGAGGACATCGGCGGCCTGGACGAGCAGGTCCGCGAGGTCCGCGAGGCCGTCGAGGAGCCGCTGATCAACGCCGAGCAGTTCGAGACGGTCGGTATCGAACCGCCGTCGGGCGTCCTGCTCCACGGCCCGCCGGGCACCGGCAAGACGATGCTCG
>CAZMGU010000095.1:0-8477 GCA_964565905.1 uncultured Halobacteriales archaeon | reverse complement strand
CCTCCTCGAAGAACAGTTCGGCGGGGCGCTGGCGGAACGGGTTGAAGATGATCTGTACCGTCTCGACGCCGGGGTACTCGACGGCCTTCAGCGCCTGCTCGACCTTCTCGACGCTGACGCCGTAGTGGGCCAGCTTCCCCTCCTCTTTCAGCCGGTCGAGGGCCGCGAACGTCTCGGGCTGGTAGTAGACGTCGTTGGGCGGGCAGTGTAGCTGGAGGAGGTCGAGCGTCTCCTGGCCGAGGTTCTCCCGCGAGCGGTCGACGAACGAGGAGAGGTGGTCGTAGTCGTAGTTTGCGGCGACGTGGTCCTCGAGGCGGCGACCCGCCTTGGTGGCGACGACGACGTCGTCGTGGGCGTCGCGCTCGTCGAGGACGTGGCCGACGTGGCGCTCGCTGCGGCCGTCGCCGTAGACGTCGGCCGTGTCGACGAAGTCGACGCCGGTGTCGAGTGCGGTCCGGACGACGTCCCGGCCCGCCTCGTCGCTCACGTCGCCCCAGCTACCGCCGACGTTCCAGGTGCCGAGGCCGACTTCCGAAACCGTCCAGCCGGTCGTACCGAGTTCGCGTCGATCCATGTGGTAGCGGGTTGTGTCGGCCGCTACTTGGTCGTGTCCAAAGCGGGTCGTCGCGGCGTCGGGAGGGCCGTCCCGTCAGTCGTCGGTCCACTTGGCCAGGCGGACGTCGTAGCCGCCACAGGCGGGACACGAGTGGTGTTGCACCGCCAGCGTCGTCTCGCACCGCATGCAGACGTACGGACGGGTCGGGTCGTCCGTCCGTCCGCCGTCCGGCCCGTCGAAGACTCCCATCGCGACCATACGCGCCGTAGGGTGACGGCTGGTATAAAGGGGTAATTTCGTTCTGGACCGTTCGTCGGTTACGCCCGATTTTCGCGTCTGGTAGCGGGCTATTATCGTTGATAGTCTGCGGGGTACGAATCAGTCGTCGATCGTGTGAGAGCGTCGACGTTACCGTGTGCGTCGCGTGACTGGTCGGCCGGTGGGGCCCTCACACGCGTGGGTGCGGAAACTGGAAAGAGGGGTATCACCGGTCACTCGGTCACGAGTAAGAGGGGTATCACCGGTCACTCGGTCACGAGTTCGGTCGAACCGTCGTCCAGGAGGTTCGGGAGCACCGCGCGGGCGAAGTGGATGAACGCCACGAGGACGATGGGGCCGAGGAAGACGCCGTACCAGCCGAACGCCACCGCGCCGAGCACGTACGTCAGCATCATGAGCCCCATGTTGATGTCCCCCTTCGAGACGTACGAGCGCACGATGAAGTCGGGGAACCAGTCCACCGCGACGACGACGGTGGCGAAGAACAGGACGGGGAACCAGAGCGGGCCGCCGCGACCGGTGACGCTCGCCCAGAGCAGGTACGCCGTGTACGGGAAGTAGACGAGTTTTATCCCGATGGCCGGGATTATCGTGGCGACGCCGGTGAGCAGTCCCTGTAACACCGGATACGCGACCCCGGTCCCCGCGGGTGCCACGAAGTCGAGGGCGTAGTAGACGCCGGCGGCGATGAGGCCGGTGATGGCGATGGTGATGAGGTTCCCCGTGTAGATAGTCGTCAGGTCGTCGTCGACGCCCTCCATGAACTCGACGGCACCGTAGTCGTCGCCGAACGTCCGCCGGAACCAGTCGGCTATCTCCCCGTCCTCCCGCAGCAGGTAGTACGCCACCGTGACGACGACGAACAGGCGTAACGCCCAGGTGACGACGGAGCTCGCGGCCTCGAGCAACCGGGGGAGGGTGTCACGGGCGACGCCGGCGAGGTTCTGGAGGCTCATTCCGCTCGCCACGTCGGCGTAGGGGCCGAGAACCGACTCGTAGCCGCTGACGCCGAGCGTCCCCAGGAGGCGGTCCAGTTCACCGGCGAGGGTGAACCCCGCGTACGCCAGCACGAGCAACATCGGCACGCCGACGATGGAGAGCGTCAGCACCGCGTTCACCCGGGAGTGGTCGAACCGCTTCTCCAGCCACTCGTTCGCGGGGCGCGTCGCGTAGTAGAGGAACAGGCCGACGACGATGGCCCCGACGAACGAGTACGCGACGAACGCGGCGAGCGCGGTTATCCCGAGTCCGAGGACGCTCCAGACGACCTTCTCGCCGTCGACGTCCGACAGGGGGTCCATGCGGACGTGTAGGGCGCTCGACCGGAAAAGCCCGGGCACGCTCGTCCGCGAAACCGGGGCTTTGCCCCCGGTAAGCCCGCCCTAGGGGCGGACACGGACGCCTTCTAAAGGTGGTCCGGCCCCTAGCGGGACGACACATGTCACGGGACTCCGACCACCCCATCGACCACCCCTACGAGGAGTACGAGATAGTCCGCGAGAGCGAGCGCACCGACGACGTCAGGTGGATAGGCATCGGCGAGGGCAGCAGCATGGCCGCACCCTGGATGTACGACGAGAACGAGGGCGCGGTCTACCCCGGGGAGGTCGACGACGAGGAGGAGGTGGTCCGCGTGAACGAGGAGGAGCGCCGCGAACTCGACGAGGATGAGACGCTCGGGGACCACCTCGTCGAACTGGGCGACGAGCACGGGTGGACCTGGCTCTCGGAGTTCGCCCACGAGAACATGGAGACGACCGACCACGACGCACACCTCGACGTCGTCGACGTCGAGTTCGACCGGCGGAACGTCGCCGACGGCGCGGAGTACGACCTGGGCTTCTTCGGGTCGTTCACCTACCGGGACGACGACGGCCGCGTCCACACGCTGGAGCGCCAGTTCGACGTCTACACCGACGAGTCCCGCCGCACCGAGACGGACAGGCCGGTGGCGGTCGTCGAGGAGACGTACCTCACCGCGAAGGAACCGCAGGAACAGCGGCGCGCCGGCGACGCCGAGCGGGAGGGCCAGACCAGCCGCGAACTGCCCATCGACGTCGACCCGGACGCCGTCGACGAACGGGCGGCCATCCAGGAACGGGTAGAGGAGTGGCACGAGGCGCACCCGGAACCGCTCGAATCACCGGAGTAGTCCGGCCCGAGTAGTCCGGATCGGTGGCGCGTGGGCCGGTTACCGGCGCGGGTCGCCGGCGATCAGGTAGCCGCCGACGCCCCAGAGGAAGAGCGTCCCGGCCGCCACGAGCAGGTGGATCTCCGATATCCAGTACGGCACCGCGACCACGTGGTGGAGGGCCCCGAGTACCGGCGAGAGCAGCGGGACGTCGGCGGGGACCGTTTCGTTCGCGGCCCCCGAAGCCGCGGAGCCGTTCTCCAGACCGGGTCGCTCCCCGTAGGGGACCACGTCCGCCTCGTAGGGGAGCGGCGGCGTCGCGTAGCTACGGACCTGGCTCCCGTTCTCGTCCACGACGACGACCCGGTCGTTGAGGCTGTCCGTTATCACGGTGTTCCCGTTCGGGAGGCGGTCGGCGTCGCGGGGCCAGGACAGGTCGATGCCGCCGGCCTCGCTCACCGTCCACGCCACCTCCCACTCGCCGCTCGACTCGTTGCGGTGGAGTTCCACCACGCGGTCGTTCTCCGAGTCGGCCACCAGCACCCGGCCCGGTGCGAGCCAGTGGGGGTTGTGCTGCTCGTAGAGGACCGACCGGTCCCGGTCCTCGTTGATCACCTCGACGACGCCCTCGCCGCGCTCGACGACCACCAGCTGGTTCGTGTTCCTGATGGAGACGAGATACCGGCCGTCACCGATCCGGTCGACGTCGTTGAGGTGGAGCCAGTCGACCCGAGTCGGGTCGGCCGGCGCGTCGTAGTAGTCGCTCGCGTTCCACACCCACTCGTGCTCGCCCGTCGAGAGGTTCGCGGTGAGGATGCCCTCGTACTCCATGTCCGCGACGAGCAGGTCCCCCGAGGGGAGCCGTTCGACGTCGTGGACCTCGCTGTCCTTCCGCGTCCGGACGGGGAACGACCACTCCTGGGTGATGGTCGGCTCCGGCGTCGGGTCGACGACCCTGGCCCCGGTCCGCTTGCACGGGGCCGGGAACTGCCCGCAGTTCCGATACGGTCCGTCCGCGAAGGAGGTCAGCACCGTCCCGTCGTCGAGCAGCTGGACGTTCTGGTAGCTGATCGCTCCCTCCGCGGCGCCGCCGTCGAACGACCACAGGACGGTCCCGTTGGCGTCGAGTTCCGTGACGCTCCCGCCGCGCCCGGGCCCCTGGACGCCGACGAGGACGGTCGTATTGGTCGCGTTTCCGGCGCCGGCGTCGGTGCCGTTCGCCGTCGGCGTTCCGGCGGTCCGGTCCGGTGCCAGCGCCCACGCGCCGCCGAAGGCGACGGCCACCAGCACGACGCCGGAGACGACGAGCAGTACGCCCTTCCGTCGACGATTCGTTCGTGACATCGTAGTTCGAGAGTGCGGCGACCACCGCCGAGTCCCCCCGGCGAAACCGCGGACGGACGTCGCCGCCGACGCGACCGGCAGTCGGTCGTGTCTACG
The DNA here is from genome assembly GCA_964565905.1 of uncultured Halobacteriales archaeon. Classification (GTDB taxonomy): domain Archaea; phylum Halobacteriota; class Halobacteria; order Halobacteriales; family Haloarculaceae; genus Halomicrobium. The sequence continues at coordinate 4,071 of CAZMGU010000095.1, read as the reverse complement.
GATCGACAGGCGATAAAACCCGCTCGTCACCTGCGACTCGGCGTCGCGAACCCGATCAGTTGCGTCCCAGTCGTGCGCCTCGACGCTTCCGGCACGTGACCAGACCCCGCCGCCGTCCACCACCTGCCCACTGGACGACGGCCACCTGCACAGTAACTGGGAGGCTCCTTTTCGTGTTCTCGGCCGGAGGGTCACGTATGGGACGCACGTCCGTCGGGTTCGCGGTGCTCGTGACGGTCGTGGCGGTGCTGGCACCCGCGACGGGAGCGCTGGCACCGGCGACGGAGGCGCTCGCCGCCGCCCAGCAACACGGAAACGCGACGGAACCGCCCGGCGTGTCGGGGGGCGAACTCGACTCGCCGCCGTCGTTGCTCGCGGCCCACACGTCCGCGCTCGCGGCCGAGGGGTTCACGACCCGGGGCGGCGCGAACGTGACCGTCGTTCGGCGGGGGATCCTGCTCGACGTCGAGCGATCCGCGAACCGGACCGTGGCCGCCGACGCGGCCGCGTTCCGCCAGCGCCAGCGGACCCGCGCGGACGCCACCGTCGCGACCATCTCCCGGAACCGGTCGTACTGGGGGAACGGGAGCGTCGAACTCCGGCGGACGAGCACGAACGGCGAACCGTCGTACGACGCCGTACCGCCCAGGCCCCGGAACAACCTCTCGTCGGCGGTGCGACTGCGGCCGTACCTCCGCGCCGCGAACTACACCGTGACCGACGTCGAGGACCTGGGTGACGCGGCCGGCGCCACCGGCGTCATCGGCGGCGACGTGCGGTACACGCTCACGGCGGCGTCCCTGGCGAACGCGACGCTGATGAACCGCCAGCTTCCGGACGGGTCGGCCGACCCCCGCAACTACAGCGCCACCCTCGTCGTCGACGGCGAGGGGCGGATCCACGCGTTCGACGCCAGCGTCGACTACACGATTCTCGGGAGCGAGCGGACCCACACCATCTCGTTCACGCTTCAGGGGCTGGAGGTCCCTACCGTCTCGCGACCGCCCTGGGTCGCGGACGCCCTGGCGGCGACCACCCCGGTTCCCGGGAACGCCACGGCGACGGACGGCGCCACTGGGCCCGGCACTGCGACCGGACCATGACAGGGAGACACCTCACTCGTACCTGAGCGCGTCGATGGGGTCGGTACTGGCGGCGCTCCAGGCGGGGTAGAGGCCCGCGACGACGCCGACGACGACGCCGACGACGACGGAGAGCGCGAACCACTCCGGGCGGAACGCGAGCGGGAGTCCGATCAGGCGCGTCCCCACGAACCCGCCGAGCGCACCGGCGGCGGCACCGGTGACGGCACCGACGACGCCGAGCAGGACGGACTCGAAGAGGAACAGCTGGAGGACGTCGCGTTTCTGTGCGCCGATGGCCTTCATCACCCCTATCTCGCGGGTCCGCTCGGTGACGCTGACGAGCATGATGTTGGCGATGCCGATGGCGCCGACGAGGAGCGAGACGAACGCGACGCCCGTGATGTAGGCCGTAAACGTGCTGCTGACGTCCTGTATCTCGTTCACCAGTTGGTCGTAAGTGGTGACGTCGAACTGCGACTCCGAGGCCTTGAGGACGCGGGCGTCCGACCTGTCGCCCAGGTAGGCATAGATGCGTCCCTGGACGGCCTCGACCTGACCGGGGCTCTCCGCCTCGACGACGACCTGGTTGTAGACGCGCTGGCGCGTCCCCTGCGTCGGACTGACCTCCCTGTTCTCGTAGTAGGGGTCCGGCGGCGCGTAGATGGTCGGCTGTGGCTCCTGGCCCAGGGCCGACTCGGCGGCGCTTCCCCCCGGGGCGCGGTCCCGGACGATGCCGACGACCGTCGCGTTCAGCGGTTCGTTGGTCGCGGCCCGGACGAACGTGATCCGGTCGCCGACGGAGACGTTCTCGTCGAACATCCCGGCCGCCGCGTCGTTCAGGACGACCTCCTCCTGGCCCGTCCGGTACGGCCGCCCGTCGACGAACCGGAACCCCTTCAGCGCGAAGTAGTTCCGCGAGGCGACGGAGACGACCTGCCGGGAGACCGACGAGTTCCCGTAGCTGACCGAGGAGGCGGCGATGCCGCCGCGCGGGGCCACCTCGGCGACGCCGTCTATCCCACCGATCTGCTCGACGTCGTGGGTCGTGAACACGAGTTCGCCGCCGGCGACGCTCGGGAGGCCGCCGTCCGACCCGGACTCGGCCGAGACGTAGAGGACGTCGGCGTTGTCGCCGGCGATGGTCTGGACGATGTCGGCCTGCAGTCCCGCGCCCAGCGTCACGAACGTGATGACCGCCGCGACGCCGATGACGACGCCCAGCGTGGTGAGGACGGACCGGAGCGTGTGACTCCGGATGTTGAGCCAGCTGATCCGGAGCGTCTCCAGGAGGTCCATCAGTCCTCCGTCTCCCGCTCCCGCGTCCCGGCCGAGGAGTCCCCGTCAAGTTCCTCGATCCGTTCCAGTCGCCCGTCGACGAGGTGGACGATGCGCTCCGCGTGCTCCGCAATGGGGCGCTCGTGGGTCACGACGACGACGGTGTTGCCCGCCTCGTGGAGTCGCTCGAACACCGCCATGATCCGGGCCCCCGTTTCGGTGTCGAGGCTCCCCGTCGGCTCGTCGGCGAGCAACAGTCCGGGGTCGTTCGCGAGCGCCCGCGCGATGGCCACCCGCTGTCGCTGGCCGCCAGATAGCTGGTTCGGCCGGTGGTCGCCCCGGTCGGCCAGGTCCATCCGCTCCAGCAACTCGATCGCCCGCTCCCGCCGCTCCCCCCGCGAGACACCGGCGAACAGCAGCGGCAACGCCACGTTCCGGGTCGCCGTCAGCTTCGGCAGCAGGTTGAACTGCTGGAAGACGAACCCGACCTGCTCCAGCCTGATGGTCGTCCGCTTCGCGTCGCCCAGCCTCGTTACGTCCACCCCATCGACGGTGACCGTCCCCGCGCTCGGCCGGTCGAGACAGCCGACGAGATTCATCAGCGTGCTCTTCCCCGACCCACTCGGCCCCATGATGGCCGTGTACGACCCCCGCGGGAACTCCAGGGACACCTCGTTCAGCACCGGCACCGGTTCCCCGAGCGTGTACACCTTGTGGACGTCCGTCAGCGAGACGAACGCCTCTTGACTCTCCGCTCGCGCTTCCATCGTCAGTCCCTATAATGTCAGTGCGTCAACCTGATTGGGCTGGTGCTTGCGAGTGCTGGTTTGGGAAGTGCTCTGACACCCATTTGAATGTGGTACGCAAGGAAGGTCCGCCTTCCCCGATATGAACACCGGAAGACGGTCTCGCTCACTTCGTTCGCTGCGCGCGACTGACGAACTCGAATCGGGTCGGTTGTCCTTCTCGAAGCCGACGGCTCGCTACGCTCGCGGGTCGGCTTCGAAGAAGTCCGCCCTCCCCGATTTGAACGGGGGACAAGTCGATCTACAGTCGACTGCTCTACCAGTCTGAGCTAAGGGCGGGTGCACTCGTACGTAGCGCCGCTGCCGGACTTAACGGTTATCATTCCGTGTGACGGCGAGGGGGTGGGCAGGAAGATTGAAATACCGCGCCGTCGAGTCGACTGACGAACCGATGACCGTGTCGACGTCCCGCACGGATCGCGTTTGCATCCGGCGAGCGGGGGCGTCGTGGGTCGAGCGGGCCGTCGCCGCTCGCGAGTCGGGTCGCGCCACGTCGCCACACCGAAACGTCCGTTTACGCGGTGGTTGGCGGCCGATGACGGTGCATTCCACCGCTGGAATCGGTCCCGCCGGGACCGACGGTCGACCGGGCGAACGCTCCCGGGATTCAGAACTGATAACGTCCGCTCGTCACGTAAACGCGGGGTAGGGGCCGTATACTCCCGTTTACGTGCCAGTGTTATACACCGTCGCAACCTTTATTATACCACAGTATGTTGTGCTTTACGCGTAAGACGGTCGTCTTACACAGCGATTCCCGAGGCGGGCGGCGTTGCCGTCCGTGGGTTTCGCCGTGTAACACATCAGACGGCGTGTAAACGCCTGCCGTCTTACCGGGGAACGAATAACAATGGAGCGTGTGACACTACGGATTCCGAAGCAGCAGATAGAAGAGGTCGAACGAA
>CAZMGU010000094.1:0-8557 GCA_964565905.1 uncultured Halobacteriales archaeon | reverse complement strand
GGCGTCGTCGCCTCGAACTCGCCGGCGCAGGTGTCGACGAGTTTGAAGTCGCGGTCGACGGTCTCGTCTTCGACCTCGTCGACAGTGACGCCGCCGCCGTCGGTGGCTGCCTCGACCCCGTCCTCGTCCTTCTCGGACAGGTCCGCCTCCGGCACCCAGGAGGCGTGGGTGTCGTTGAACTCGCCGCCGGCCATCGACGTTATCTCCTGGTCGGTGAAGCCGGCCTCGGCGGCGGTCGGGAAGTCGCCGTCCTGGGCGGCCTCGGCGGCCTCCTCAATGCGCCCGAACCGCTCGACGTACCACCGCTCGATGTCGGTCAGTTCGACGACGTCGTCGACGGTGTAGCCGCGGGCGAACGCCTCGAAGATGGCGTAGGGGCGGTCCGGCGTCGGACGGACCAGGTAGTCCTCTTCGAGCTCCTCGTCGCTGAGTTCGTCCCAGTCGACGGCGGGGTCGTACTCGGAGGAGCGCAGCGCCTTGAGCATCGACTCCTCGAAGGTCCGACCGATGGCCATCGCCTCGCCGGTCGACTTCATCGCCGTCGTGAGTTCGAACTCGACGTCGGCGAACTTGTCGATAGGCCAGCGCGGGACCTTCGTGACGACGTAGTCGATGGCCGGTTCGAAGGCGGCCGTGGTCTGGCCCGTGATCTCGTTCGTTATCTCGTGGAGGCGCTTGCCCATCGCGACCTTGGCGGTGACGCGGGCGATGGGGTAGCCCGTCGCCTTGGAGGCCAGCGCGGAGGAGCGGGAGACGCGGGGGTTGACCTCGACGACGCGGTACTCGCCGCCGGGCGTCCCGTCGTCGCGCCAGGCGTGCTGGATGTTACAGCCGCCCTCGATGCCGAGTTCGCGGATGACCTTCAGCGCCGAGTCGCGCATCTGCTGGTGACCCTCGTCGGGGATGACCTGCGAGGGCGTGACGACCGTCGACTCGCCCGTGTGGATCCCCATCGGGTCGATGTTCTCCATGTTGCAGATGATGATACACGAGTCGTCGGCGTCGCGCATCACCTCGTACTCCAGTTCGACCCAGCCCTCGATGGACTCCGTGATCAGCACTTCGCTGTTGCGCGAGAGGCGCAGGCCCTTGCGGACGCGCTCGACGAGTTCGTCCATGTCGTCGACGACGCCCGAGCCGGACCCGCCGAGGGTGTACGTCGTGCGCGCGATGACCGGGAGGCCGCCCACGTCGTCGACGGCGTCCTCGACGCGCCCGCGGAGCGCTTCCTCGTCGAAGTCGGTGACCGACTCGTCCTCGTCCAGCGAGATGGTGGTCGAGCGCGCGACCGGTTCGCCGATGTCCTCCATCCGCTGGCGGAACAGGTCGCGGTCCTCCGTCGCGTAGATGGTGTCCAGCGGCGTCCCCATCACGTCGACGTCGTACTCGTCGAGGACGCCCTCCTCGGCCAGTTCGGCGGTGACGTTCAGCCCGGTCTGGCCGCCCAGCCCGGCGATGACGCCGTCCGGGTTCTCCTTGCGGATGATCTCCGAGATGGCCTCGGTGTTGATCGGTTCGAGGTACACCTTGTCCGCCATCTCGGGGTCGGTCATGATCGTCGCCGGGTTCGAGTTCACGAGGACGACGCGCGCGCCCTCCTCCTGCAGGGCGCGACACGCCTGTGCCCCGGAGTAGTCGAACTCGGCGGCCTGTCCGATCTGGATCGGCCCGCTCCCGATGAGAAGTATCGTCCGGTCCTCTCCGTCTGTCATTACCGGATGGAGTCCGCACATCGTAATAAGCCCGGCGAAAGGTTACGAAGGGCGAAGTGAGATTTCGAAGATCGTAATGTCTGGCCGTACCACGGGAGCCGTTCCCAGGCGGCCGACGTAACGGCGCGGACGAAGTTGGCGAGGCTACCGCTCCCCCGGTCAAACGACTGTCGATCCGTGACTCCTGCGGGCGACATCCATCTCGCGAACGGTCGCGCGTAGAGAACTGTGGTCCGCGACGAACGGTCGGATCAGGCGGTTCGGTCGACGAACCGGTACCGGTAGGGCCGGTCGCGGATCACCTCGACGCTCCCGCGGTCGGCCCCCCGACCGAGCACCGTCGCGACCTCGTGTGGGCTGTCGAACGGCTCTCCGCGTTCGTCCAGCAGCGCGAGTATCTCCCGGGCGGTCAGGGGTTCGTCGGCGTCCGCGGCCGCCACCGCCGACCGGACGCGTTCGAGTTCGTCGCGGCGGAGGGACATGCGGGAACCGTTCACACGCATCGGGTAAAAGTTCGCGTCAGACGCGCGTCAGACGCCCCGCAGTCCCGGGGTTTTCGCTCGCCGTCAGTCCGCGGCCACCGACCAGTCGGTCACCGCATCCCCGAGACGGCGCTCCGTCGCCGACGGGGTCGCTGGCCGAGCGTTTAATGGGACGCTCGGCCCTCTATCGGGCATGGGAGACGAACGACCCCTCGACGGGAAGGCGGCAGTGGTCACCGGCGCCAGTTCGGGAATCGGTCGCGAGTCGGCCAGGGTACTCGCGCGCGACGGCGCGGACGTCGCCCTCGCCGCGCGCCGCGAGGAGCGACTCCGGGAGGTGAGCGACGAACTGGAGAGCGAGTTCGGCGTCTCGACGGCGGTGGTGCCGACGGACGTCACCGAACCCGACTCCGTGGAGAACCTGGTCGCGGAGACGGTGGACGCCTTCGGCGGCCTCGACATCGTCGTCGCGAACGCCGGCATCGGCACCGGTGACGAACCGCCCGTCGAGGAGATGCCCCTCGACCAGTACCGCGGGATGATGAGCGTCAACACCGACGGGATGTTCTTCACCGCCCGGTCCGCCCTCCCGCACCTCAAGGAGAGCGACGGCGTGCTGGTGTTGCTCGGGAGTTTCGCCGGCAACTTCCCCCGGCCGGGGTCACCGGTGTACGCCGCCACGAAGTGGTGGACCCGCGGGTTCGCCCAGAGCCTCGCCGGCCAGGCCGGCGCGGACGACGTCGCAGTGACCGTCGTCAACCCCTCGGAAGTCCGCACGGAGTTCGGCGACGAGTACGGCGAGGCCAGCGAGGAGGCGTTCGACCCCGAGGACGTGAGCGAACCGGAGGACGTCGCCGAGGCCATCGGGATGGCGGCGCGCCAGGAACCGCCCAACTCGCTGACCGAGATAGACCTCTACCGGCGCGACAAGTTCACGGGGCTCTGATCGGGTCGCTGTCGCGATAGAGTTCCGGAGAAGGCGCCGCGCAGGCCGTCAGATAGCGGTGTCGTGTTCCGTCTCCAGGTTCCGCTCGGCGCGGTACTGCTCGACGAAGGCGTCGACGTCGAACTCGAGCATCTGTTCCTCGAACTCGTCCATCACGGCCTCGTCCTCGGCGTGGCTGATGGCGTGTTCCATCAGTTCGACCAGCAGTTCGACGATTATCTCGTGGAGTCGCCGGGAGTCGAACTGGGTCGCCCAGACGAGGGCGTAACCGACGGTGCCGTCCTCGGCGACGTCGGCGGCGACGACCCGTTCGGGAAATTCCTCCATGACGCTCCCCATCGCGTGCGCGGTGGTGAACTCCTCGAACTCGTCGGCCGGTTCCACCGTCTCCTGGAGCACCTCGACGAGGAACTCGGGGACCCATCTCGACAGCGGGTGCATGTCCATCACGACGGCGTGGGTCTCGCCGCACTCGCAGTCGAACTCCCGCAGTCCCATGTCCAGGTCGCGGACCGCCTTTCGCGCCCCGCAGGGGAGTTCGAGCACCTTCCCGCCACCCGGTGCGTCCGAATCCGTCATTACCCGAGGTAGCGCGTTCGAGCGGTTAAATGACGCGACTCGCCGTCGGATCCGGTTCCCGGGCCAAGTTATTTCATTCCGGTGTCTGAACTGGGAGTCGAAACCATGTTCGACGACATCGGGACGCTCCTGACGAATCCGGACCAGTTCTTCGAGGAGCGCGGGGAGGATCCGTCGCTGACCGAACCGGCGGTCGTCGTCGTAAGCGTCGCCGTCGTCTCCGTCGTCTCCGTCGCCGTGACGCTCCTCACCTTCGTCGAGGCCACGCCCGAGGAGTTCCAGATATTCCTCGTCGTCGGCGGCGTCATCGGTGCCGTCGTCGCCGTCTTCGTTCCGTTCGTCACCTGGCTGGTGTACGCGGTGGCGTTCCACGGCCTCACGTACTTCTTCGACGGCGAGGGGGAGTTCCGCGACACGTTCGCCCTGGTCGGTTGGGGATTCGCGCCGCGAGTCCTCAGCGTCCTCGTCTCGCTGGTGATCACGGTGTACGTCACCCAGGCCATCCAGGCACCGAGCGACCTGATGGCGTACCAGAGCTTCTCCAACCAGGTCGCGGCGCATCCGCTCAACCTCGCGTCCAGCGGCCTCGGTATCCTCTTCACCCTCTGGAGCGCCTACATCTGGGTCCCCGCCGTCCAGGAGGCGCGGAACGTCACGCGACGGCAGGCGGCTATCGCCGTCGCCGTCCCGGTCCTCCTGGGGATCCTGCTCAACCTCGCCAGCGTCCTCTTCAGCGCCATGGCACAGGGGACGATCTAGAGCGACCCGACCACGGCTCGCGCGATGGATCGGGTGAGTTCGACCTCGATCCACGCCGCGACGACGATGGCGGCCGCGGCGACGACGAGCAGGACGACCACCTCGAACAGTTCCTGCCGGGTGATCGCGGCGTCGTCGATTCCCCTGAGGTAGTTCACCATTCGGTGCGTGACCCGGAAGGTCATCCCGCCGACGAGGAAGAACGCGCCCAGTTCCAACACGCCGTGGGGAGCGATCAGCGCGACGGCTTCCAGCAAGTTTCCGTCGGCGGCCGCTCCGGCCACGACGAGGCCGACGAGCAGGCCGTTGAACAGCAGGACCAGGCCCGCGATGGCGCCGAAGGAGACGAATCCGAGCGCCATGATGGCGAGGACCCGGAGGTTGTTCAGGGCGACGAAGCCGAACGTTATCTCGTCGGGAAAGATCGGGTCCAGGCCCGCCGTCACGTCCTGGAGACCGCTCAGGTCCGTCACCGCGAGCACGCCGGCACCGGCCGCAGCGCCGAGCGCGAACACCAGTAGCGCGGCGAGGAAGTAGCGACCGAACCAGCGGCGGAACCGCGCCTGGGCGAACCGTCGACCGGGGTCGAACGAGACCGACTCGCGAGAGATGCCCATGTCGGAGAGAGTCGTGTCGACCACTTAATATTCGGGCAGAGCGCGGTGAGCGGCGGCCGCGAACGCAGCGGCGGTCCGCGTCAGGGCCAGTCGTCGCGCTGCTCCTCCTCCGGCAGGGCGTCGGCCGTCTCGGCCTCCCCCAGTTCCCAGCCGGCCGCCTCGGCGGCGTCCTCGACGGCCAGGTACTCCCACCCCGCCTCCTCGGCGAGTTCGGCGTCCGCTTCCTCGGTGCCCACGAGAACGTGGCGGTCGGTGTCGAACTGGGCCATCACGTTCGCGAGGCTCTCCTCGCGGCTCCGGGGGCCGGAGAAGAAGTCCTGCCGGATGCGGTGTTTCCGGCAGAAGTTCGTCACGACGTAGGTCGGTTTCTCGGAGACGACGCCGACGTACTCGGACCACTGGCGGGCGTCGGTGAACACCTCGTCCGGGTGGGCCAGTTCCTTCAGTGCCGCCAGCTCGAACGCGAGCGTCATGTCGCCGCTACCGCCGTTCATGCGTGACAGTCCGCCGCCGCCGGAAAAAAGGCCGTCGGTCCGCTACCGATTCCGTTCCGCGCGCTCGTGTCGCTCGACCCGTCGCCTCACTCGGCCTGGGCCGCGACTTCGTCGAGCACCTGGTCCACGTCCACGTCCTCCTCCAAGAGGAGGTCCTTCTTGTCCGCGACCTGGTGTTCCTCGCGGATGAGCTTCTTGTACGTCGACTGCTGGGAGAGGTCGCCGATGAGCACGCCGCCGATCAGTTTCCCGTCCTTGAACGCGAGGCGACGCCACTCGCGCTCGCCGAACTTCGCCTCGCACTCGTCGTCGCCAAGCGTCGGGTGACCGAAGGAGAGGAACGGGAAGTCGAAGTGGGTGATGGAGTAGGTGGACACCCAGCGGAACGCCTCCCGCTCCTCGCCCGTCTCGTCGGCGACCATGTTCGTGCCCGCGACGGACCCCTGTTCCTTGGCCGACCCCCACGCGCCGTTCTGGGCCCGCTCGTCGAGGATGGTGTCCCAGAACTGGGTGATGTCGCCCGCGGCGTACACGTCGTCGACGTTCGTCTCCATGTACTCGTCGACGACGATACCGTCGTCCAGTTCGATGCCGCTGCCCTGCAGGAACTCCGTGTTGAAGTCCAGGCCGATGGCGACGCCGGCGAAGTCCCCCTCGTAGCGCTCGCCGTTCGGGTCGACGGCCGCGCTGACGTGCCCGTCGTCGTCCGTCTCGAAGTGGTCGACGCCGGAGTCGAAGACGGGTTCGACGCCGATGTCGCGCATCGCGTCGTGGAGTATCTCCGCGCCCTCCAGCGAGAGGGCGTAGCGCCACCAGCGGTCGCCGCGCATCAGGAAGTTGGCCTCGATGTCCTGGGCGCCGCAGATGGCCGCCAGGTCGATGCCGAGCAGCCCCGCGCCGACGATGATCCCCCTGTCGGCCTCCTCGGCGTGTTCGCGGATGGCCCGCGCGTCCTGGAACGTCCAGAAGTGGTGGATGCCCTCGGCGTCGGAGTCGTCGACGGGTAGCTGTGCCGGCGTCCCGCCGGTCGCGATGAGGAGTTTGTCGTACTCGTACACGTCGCCGCTGTGGGTGTTGACCTCGTGGGCGTCGGTGTCGACGTCCGTGACGTGCGTGTTGAGTTCCATCGCGATGTCACGCTCGTCGTACCAGTCGGGGTCGTGGATCGAGATCGGTGCCTCGGGCAGTTTGCCCTTGGCGAACTCCTTGATCAGGATGCGGTTGTAGAGGGTCTCGCCCTCGTCGGTGATGACGGTGATGTCGGCGTCGGGGTCCGCTTCGCGGATCGTCTCGGCCGCGGACGACCCCGCGATGCCATCACCGATTATCACGTGCGACGTGCTCATGCGCGGGGAGTTATACATCCGCCTTAATGTGGATTGCTATCTCCGCGTGATTTGCGAGACGAGGCCACTCCGCGCGTGTGATCGGCGGTACCAGGGGACGCTCGCGGCGACGGTCTCGCGGCGTCCAGGCGCACCGATCCACCCAGAACGCACGGTAACACAGCGGGCCAACGCTTACGTGGCGTGCCATCAAGGACCGGTGCATGGAGGAGGCGGAGTGACGAAGCGGGCCACGACGCTCGTCGTCGCCCTGCTGTGCCTGCTGGCCGGCTGTGGCGGGTTCGGTGGCCAGACGGCCGGGGCCACCACCGAGGAGTCCGCCACACCGGCACCCGTCCCGACGGTGGCGACGGAGACGGCCGTCGGGGAGGCGGCGAATCTGTCCGCGCTGGAGGTCGCCCGGACCCACCGGCGAGCGCTCGACGGCCAGTCGTACACCCGGCGAGCGCGCGTCGGCTGGGAGGGCGCGAACGGGTCGCGGGTCGTCGAGACGACCGTCCACCGCGTCGCCGCCGACGGGGAGCGGTTTCACGCCACCGCCGACTACGACGCCACTCGCGGCTCCGGCGGCCAGACGGGCCAGGAACAGTGGTACGACGGAAACCGCACGTTCGTCCGCACGACGTACGCCGACGGGACCGCCGAGCACGCGCGGATACCCTACCAGCCGGTCGACAGCTACCCGCGCGTCCGGCTGGTCGGCGCGCTGTTTTCCCGCTTCGACGTGAGACGCGTCCGCGACGCCGCCGACGGCTCGACGGTGGTCACCGGCCGGGTCGACGGACTCCCGCGGGCCCCGACGCTCCCCGCGGTCTTCGACGCGGAGAACGCCTCGATGTCCGCCCGGATAACGCCCGCGGGCTACGTCGACCGCCTGGCGCTCGGCTTCGACGCCACCCCGGACGACCGGCCCGTCCACGTCAGGTTCACCGTCGACTACGTGGACGTGGGTTCGACGACGGTAGCTGAACCGGCGTGGGTCGGGAACGCGACGGAGAACGGGACGGGCGAGTGAGAGCCGCTACGACAACTTTTCGATGTTTTCGCGGCTGCGCCGCGAAAGCGAGAGCGACTCGTTACGCGAGTCTCTCTATGTTCTCGACGATGGCGTCGGCGTACTCGTCGGTGCCGAGTTTCTCGGCGTCGTCTAGCTGGCGTTCGAGGTCGTAGGTGACCTTGCCCGAGGAGATGGTCTCCTCGACGGCGTCGCGCACGACGTCGGCGGCGTCCTTCCAACCCATGTAGTCGAACATGAGGCGACCGGAGAGGATCAGCGCGGTCGGGTTGGCCATGTTCTGGCCGGCGCGCTTGGGCGCGGAGCCGTGGACCGGTTCCGCGAGCACGCGGGCGTCACCGAAGTTGGCCCCCGGCGCGATGCCGAGACCGCCGATCTGTGCGCCGGCGGCGTCCGAGAGGTAGTCGCCGTTGAGGTTCGGCATGGCGAGGACGCTGAACTCGTCGGTCCGTAGCTGCATCCACTGGAGCATCGCGTCGGCGAGGCGGGACTCGACCATGACGGCGTCCTCCGGGATGTCGATCTCGTCCTGGGTCTCCCAGAGGGAGTCGGGCGCGGCGAAGACCTCCTCGTCGGGGTACTCCTCCTCGGCGACCTCCATGCCCCA
>CAZMGU010000093.1:0-8856 GCA_964565905.1 uncultured Halobacteriales archaeon | reverse complement strand
ACGAAGCACGGACCCGCAAGGACCGGAGCGACCGAAGGGAGCGAGGACCGCAGCGTGGTCCGCGCGAGTTCAGCGGGCCGAGGGCTTTCCTTTGATGTTGTTAGATCTGAAGGCTCGTGCAGAGCGGGCCGAGGGCTTTCGGTTGTCGTCGCTAGTCGTTTTTGCGGCAACTCAGAAGCGGGTCGAGGGCGTTCGTCCTCACGCACCCCATCACCTCCTACGTCTCCTTGGCCAGCCGAATCGCCGAGAACAGCGTCAACACGGCCGTCGTCAGGCCGCCGAACGAGACGGTGAGCACGAAGCCGAGCGCGAGGTAGAGCGGCGTCGGTCGGTAGGTCCCCGGAACCAGGACGAAGAAGACGAAGACGGCGACGGCGACGAGCGCGCCGAAGGCGAACCCCCACTGGGCGTTCCGCCGGACGTTGAGCGCCCTGACGAACGCCGCGCGGCCGGACGGTTCGCGGCTCTCCGACATGGCCGGGGCTACGGCGACGGGTGATAAGGGCGCGTCGGTTCGCGTCGGTTCGCGGACGCGGTGGGTCAGGTGGCTCGCGTCGACGCGCGCGCACCGACGACGCCGGCCAGTGTGCCGACCCAGGACGACAGCAGGAATAGCCAGGCGACGGCCGCGACGATGCCAACGGCGACGAATCCGGCCTCGACGAGGAAGGGGAGCTCCGTTCCGAGGGCGTTGCCAATGGCAGAATAGGCGAACACGAAGGGAACGAGCGGCCAGCCGAGGACGAGACCGACCGGCGCGGCCACGGTGTCGACCCAGTCGGGGAACGCGACGAACGTCCCACTGACGACGTAGGTGCCCAGCAGAGCCGCGACGACGGCGAACGTCCGCAGCGTCGCGTCGGATGGAGAGGCAAGCGGCGTCGCCCACCCGGGCGCGCTCGGGTCGACCCCGTGGAGGGCGGCGACGAGCGCTACGGCGACGGCGTAACTCCCGACGACCGCGAGGAGGGCAAACAGGACAGTCTGGGGCCAGTCGACCGCCAGGTCCGCCCGGCCGAGGCGCATCCCGACGTCGCGATTCAGGAACCACAGCAGCACGGCGAGGACGGCCGCGAACGGGAACGCCATCGCCCGGTCGGGGCGCAGGGCGGCGAGGGGGCTCATGCGAATTCCGTTGGTCGCGATCCGACTTAAACCTCCGCGTCGGTGAAATCGCGTCGATTCCGACGGGGTGGTGTGGCGGCTTCGACGCAGCCTCGACGCGGCGGGGTCGCGGCGGCCTCGATGCGGCGGGGTGGCGGCGGTAGCGTCGCCCGCCGTTGCCGCCACAGTCCCTCGCGGATGGCCGGAGACCGAATTAGTAAAGGCGAACAACACGAACGTGCAGGTAATGGTATCCCTCGGTTCGGCGAGTGCCGCCCCCGGCGAGGTGGACACGGGGCGGTTGCAGGTGGGCGAGACGCGCGATGGGTCCCCGTTCGGGCTCCCCGTCGCAGTCGTCAACGGTGCCGAGGCCGGCGAGACGCTGTATATCCAGGCCGCCAGCGACGGCGACGAACTCAACGGCGTCGGCGTCGTCCAGCGGGTCCTCCCGCGACTCGACCCGGCCGAGATGTCGGGGACGGTGCTCGTCGTCGGCGTCGTCAACTACCACGCGTTCCAGGTCGCCGAGCACCGCAACCCCGTCGACGACACGAAGATGAACCGGGCCTACCCGGGCGACGAAAACGGGACATCCTCCGAGCGGATCGCCGCCGCCACGTTCGAGGCGGCGACCCGCGCGGACCGCATCCTCGACCTGCACCAGGGGTCGACGTCGCGGATGCTGGAGGAGTGTCGCGTCCGCTGCGGCCAGCGCCACCGCCTCCACGACGAGTGCCTGGAACTCGCGAAGGTGTTCGACTGCGGCTACGTCCTCGACCAGAAGGGGCCCGACGGGCAACTCGCCCGCGCCGCGCCGGACGAGGGTATCCCCACCATCGACCCCGAACTCGGCGGCTGCGTCGGCTGGGACGAGGGGGCCATCCGGACCGGCGTCGAGGGCGTGTTCAACGTCCTGCGCCACTACGACCACCTCCCCGGTAACCAGGCTGCCGACACGCAGACCCGCGCCGCCGGCTTCGACCAGTACGGCGCACCGAACGGCGGCCTCGTCAGCTTCGAGAAGGACCTGGGCGACCAGGTCGCGCCGGGCGACACCCTCTACCGCATCACCGACGTCTTCGGCGGCACCAAGGCGACTATCGCGGCCGACACCTCGGGCATCTTCTGGCGGGCGCGTCGGCTCCCGCAGGTCGCCTCGGGCGAGTACGTCTGCTCGATCGGGACGGACGTCGACCACGTCTGAGTCTGCGAGTACGTCTGAGTCACCGACCACGTCTGCACCTCCGACCAGTCTGCCCCTCCGACCACGGCTGCCGCTACTTGGGGAGCAGACTTCAGGCTCCAGCGGAACGATCCGAACTATCGAGAACAGTCGCTACTGCCCGGTGTGCGTGCCTTCCACGCCCCCGGCGCGGCCACGGCTCCGTCGACCCACGACCGTCCGTCGAGAAACGGTGTCGCGACGCGGTCTCACCGCCACTGCGCGACGGAGACGACCAGGTCGTGGTTGGCGGCGAGCCAGCAGGTCTCCGCCGCGGCCTCGTCCTCCTCCTCGGGATAGAAGATGCAGCGGCGCGACCCGTCGGCGCGCGGTTCGACGACGGTCGACAGCGGGTACTCTGGGAACTCGTCCTGTGGCAGCGGCGACGTCGGGCCGCTCTCGAGGAGCGGGTCCCGGGATTCGGATGGCGGCTCGTGGCTCATCGAACATTGCTTACGCCTACACAGTCATTGTTATCTGCCGTCTACTACCGTTCACAGGCCGTTATCGTTGGCGAGACGACCGTTCGATCCGACACGTTTCACGAGGGGGTTCGCACCGCCCGTGACCGACACGACTTTTCCGGCGTGGCGCGCCTTCCCGGACGTGACCGAACTCACCGCTCACCACGTCGGAACGACCGTCACGGACCTGGACCGCGCCGTCGAGTTCTACCGCGACGCCCTCGGTTTCGCGGTGCTGGACCGCTTCACCGTCTCCGGCGACTCGTTCGCGGCGGGCGTCGGCGTCCCGGACGCCACCGGCCGGTTCGCCCACCTCGACGGCGGGGGTGTTCTGGCGAGCGACGCGAGCCAGAGCTCGTCGGATTCGTCCGACGGCGTCCGCGTCGAACTGGTGGAGTACGACCCCGCGGGCGAGGCCGGAGACGGGCCGGATAGCGTCAACGACCCCGGCGCGAAGCACATGGGGTTCGCCGTCGACGACGTCGACGCCGTCTACGAGTCGCTCCCGGACGACGTCGAGACGCTGAGCGAACCGCAGACGACCTCCAGCGGCGCGCGGATCCTGTTCGTCCGCGACCCGGAGGACAACCTTATCGAGATCATATCGCCTTAACAGACGCCTAAAGGCCGCCTACTACCAAAAATTTCAGAACTGGCGACATTTTCGCCACGTGCTATCGGTCGCGGGTCGGTCGCGGACGGCACGTCGACCTCCTTCCCCCGCGCGTGAGCGCAGTTCACCGCTCCGGGTGCGTCGGCGCGTCGAACCCGCCCCTGATCAGCGGCTTGGAGATGTGCCGTCGCGCACACGGCGGCACCTCGTACCACCCCTCCGCCAGCGCGCGGTCGACGCGCTCCTCGACCTTCCCGTCGCGCGCGGTGTCGCAGTCGCGGCAGCGATACCCCTGGTCGCGCCCGGCGCTCTCCATCGACCGGCCGCAGTCCGGACACGTCGGCGTCACGCGCTCCGTCGTGACGAGGTCGCGGACGGCGAACTTCTCCAGTTTGAGCGTCCCGTCGCTCACCTCGCCGCAGGCGGTCACCCGGTCGCCCTCGCGCAGCGCCCGGACGCGGTCGCGAAAGCGCTTGGTCGGTTCGAACGCGGCGCAGGGCAGGGTGGCGTTACCGTCCGTTATCGCGGTGAAGACGTGCCCGCCGGCGCGGGTCTCCGGGTCCTCGCAGACCGTGCCAGTGACCCGGTAAGCGCCACTTTCCGCCACGTCGGCGAGCGACGCGTCCTGCAGATGGGCGTCGGTCCCCTGGTTCGTCACGAACAGGTGTCGGCCGGCGACGGGTTCGCCCTCGACGGCGTCGGCCACCGCCCGCACCGCCGCCGGGTCGTCGCCGCGGATCCCGTGCAGGATGGGACACGGCGTCCGCGGGACCGCCACGGGGTACCCCTCGCCGCGGTCGACCGTGTCCCAGGCGTCGGGGTAGTGCTCCCCGGCCGCGTCGAACAGCGAGTCCGCGTCTACCTCGCGCTCGGTCCCCCACCGCTCCCGTTCGCGATAGGAGATGCACTCGTACGTCCAGTCGTCGAACGCCCGCCACGCGCCGACGGCCGCGAGCGCCCCGACGAGGCCGCGGCCGTTCCCGACCGCCACCCGCTCGAACCCGGCGTCGTCGGCCAGCGCCCGCGCGTCGTCGATGGCCAGCAGTTCGCGGACGGCGTCGCGGGCGTGGTCGGCCACGTCGTCGGGTACCTCGTCCGGCCCGCAGTCGGCGACGACCGCACCCGGGTTGGTGTTCGGGTCCCCGTCCTCCGCCATCGAGAGGACGTCCTCTACGAGTTCGAGCGCCCGTTGGGGGGCCAGGTCGCAGTGGACCGCCAGCGCCGCGTTCCCCCGGGTCTTGTGCTCGACCGCAGGGTTGAGTCGGACGAGGAGCGTCCGCTCGACGTGGCCCCCGGCCGCCTCGATTCGCCCGGCCAGGGTGGCCGCCGCGTACGTCGTACACATCCCCGTCTCGCGGGAGTCCGTGTCGTCCAGCCCGATGACCGTCACTGGACGGGTGTTCTCGGCGGACCGTCTTTCGGGTTTCGCCTTCTTCGTGTTGGTCGTGTTCGACGAGTCGGTGGGAATCCTTCCAGCAGGAACTGAAAGGCCTCTGCTCGCTCGCGAGGAATCAACGCGAACACCGCAAACGAAAGAAAGCCCTCGGCGCGCTGAACTCGCGCGGACACGCTGCGCGCTTCACTCGCTCACTCCGTTCGCTCGTTCCAGTGCCCTCAGCGAAAGCTGAGGACTACGCGAGAGCTTCGCTCTCGCGGTCGCTTGCGGGTCCGTGCTTCGTTCAGCGCGCCTCGCCCTTTCAGTCCTCCAGGACAGCTCCGCAGGCGGCCCTGCCCTTCCCCGGGTCGCGCGTCCTCACCCGCGAGGGGTTCGGTCGCGCTCCCGGCCAACGCCCCCGACCGATAACGCCCGTTACCATCGATTAGACTCGGTCTTCCGCCCGAACTTTGGAGTGGCTCCCCCGCGAGGTACCACTATGGCGAAACATCGAGCCAACTACGCGCTGGTCTCGTTTCAGGAACACCTCGGCCCCGACGAGGAGGGACTCGACGTGCCGTGGGCCGACTTCTCCGGCGACAAGACGGACGCCCACGCCTTCGACGTCACGACGGGCGACCCGCGCGAGGCGTACGTCCAGATGCAGGTGTACGACGTGGGGACGTACGACCACGACGTGCTGATAAACGGGAAGCCGCTCTCGGGGTTCGACGTGCCCGCACGCGAGGGGTGGCAGTACTGGATGGACACCGTGACGGCGGCGCGCCTGAAGGAGGGGGAGAACACCATCCGGTTCCGCCGGGACACCGAGACGGACGATAGCTTCGTCGTCGGCACCGTCGCCGTCCACTGGAAGGAGCCGGTGGAGTGACCGTATATAAACGCCCGTTGCCGCCCGCCGACTACCGTGACACACTTTAACACGCACCGCCGAGGGTAGTCGCTCTGTCGGGCGATTACGCCGGTAGTCTCGCTCGGCGAAGCGCTCGTCGCGGCGCGACCGAACCCGTACTTTTATATAGAATCACATTCAATCAATCAGGTGACTATGAGCCAGCGACAGATGGGCGGTCAGCCCATGATCATCCTCGGGGAAGACTCCCAGCGGATGAAGGACAAGGACGCACAGAGCCACAACATCTCGGCGGCCCGCGCCGTCGCGGAGTCCGTCCGCTCCACGCTCGGGCCGAAGGGGATGGACAAGATGCTCGTCTCCTCCATCGGCGACGTCACCGTCACGAACGACGGCGTCACCATCCTCACGGAGATGGACATCGACAACCCGACCGCCGAGATGATCGTCGAAGTCGCCGAGGCCCAGGAGGACGAGGCCGGCGACGGGACGACGACGGCGGTCGCCATCGCTGGCGAACTCCTCAAGAACGCCGAGGAACTCCTCGACCAGGACATCCACCCGACGGCGGTCATCAAGGGCTTCGACATGGCCGCGAAGCAGGCCAAACAGGAGATAGACGACGTCTCCACGGCCGTCGAACCCGGCGACGAGGAACTGCTCAAGAAGGTCGCCGAGACGTCAATGACCGGCAAGGGCGCCGAGCTGAACAAGGACCTCCTCGCTCAGCTCATCGTCGACGCCGTCAACGCGGTCACCGTCGAGGCGGAGGACGGCTCCTCCATCGCGGACATGGAGTTCCTCAACATCGAGACGCAGACCGGCCGATCCGTCGGTGACTCCGAACTCATCGAGGGCGCCGTCGTCGACAAGGACCCCGTCCACGAGGGGATGCCCACGAACGTCGACGACGCCGACGTCCTCCTGCTGGACACGCCCATCGAACTCGACGAGGCCGAGGTCGACGCACAGCTCTCCGTCGACGATCCGAGCCAGCTCCAGAACTTCCTCGACAAGGAGGAGGAACAGCTCCAGGAGCTCGTCGACTCCATCGTCGACACCGGCGCCGACGTCGTCATCTGCCAGAAGGGCATCGACGACATGGCCCAGCACTACCTCGCCAAGGAGGGCATCCTGGCCATCCGCCGCGCCAAGAAGTCCGACATCGAGTTCCTCCGCGAGGTGCTCGGCGCCAACATCGTCTCCGACATCCGCTCGGCCTCGGCCGACGACCTCGGTCACGGCTCCATCCGCCGCGACGACGACGAGGGCCTGTTCTACGTCGAGGGTAACGCCGACACCACCCACGGCGTGACGCTCCTGCTGCGCGCCTCCACGAGCCACGTCGTCGACGAACTCCAGCGCGGCGTCCAGGACGCGCTCGACGTCGTCTCCTCGACCGTCGCCGACGGCCGCGTCCTCGGCGGCGGCGGCGCACCCGAGGTAGAGGTCGCGCGACGCCTGCGCGACTACGCCGACAGCGTCGAGGGCCGCGAACAGCTGGCCGTCGAGGCGTTCGCCGACGCACTCGAACTCGTCCCACGCACGCTGGCCGAGAACGCCGGCCTCGACTCCATCGACGCGCTCGTGGACCTCCGCGCGGCTCACGAGGACGGCCAGGTCTCCGCCGGCCTGAACGTCTACACCGGCGACGTCGTCGACACGCTCGACGCCGGCGTCGTCGAACCGGCCCACGCCAAGACGCAGGCCGTGTCCTCCGCCGCCGAGGCCGCGAACCTCGTCCTCAAAATCGACGACATCATCGCCGCGGGCGACCTGTCCACCTCCGGCGGCGAGGAGGAGGGCGCAGGCGGCCCCGGCGGTGCGCCCGGCGGCATGGGCGGCATGGGCGGTGGCATGGGCGGCATGATGTAGGGTCGGCCCTCACTTCGTTCGGCCCGACCTTCAAATCGAACGGGGAGCGAAGCGACCCGTGAGATAGAGCGGTTTCGAACGAAGTGAGAAACCAGCTCGATTGCGAGCGGGGAACGAAGTGACCCCGAGGCTCGCGGATGCTGTCTTCCCGCTTTTTCTGTCGTCGTCCCCGAACAGCCACGGCACAACCCGCCGACTGTGCGAGCGTCCTACACCTCGTCGGCCGGCACCGCCTCGTCGGCGGCGTCGCCCAGCAGCGACCGGGCCCGCCGGGCGACGTAGAGCCTCGCGAGCGCTGCCTGGTGCTGGGGCTGCTGGGGCGGGACGTTCTCGACTTCGAACTGGGCCTCCTCGGCTAGGACGGCGAGCGTCTCGTCTATCTCCTGCAGGGCGCTCGTCGGGACGTACAGGCCGTCCTCGGCCTGAATCGACTCCCGACGGTCCTGCTGGGGTTGCTGTCGAGGGGGTTGCGCTTGCGGTGGTTGTCGGGGCGGTCGCGGTGGCTGGCGAGGCGGTGCCGTCCCCTGATCGGTGGTCCGGGGCTGCCCCTGGGGGCCCGCCTGTTCTCCCGCGGACGGCTGCGAGCGCTGCCGACCGGTCTGGTGGCCGGCCTGCCGGGTTCCCTGCCCCTCCCCGCCGTTCTCGGCCGGGTCCCCGCCGTCGGCCGACGCCATCCGTAGCTGTTCCTCGTAGCGCTCGACGAGGGCCGGATCGGTGGCTGCGTCGACCTCCCCGTCGCTCAGGTCGCCGCTCTCCAGCGCCTGGCGCACCTGCGAGGCGTAGGACTGGGACGCGCCGGTGAGCGAGGCGACGGTCTCGACGTTCGCGTCGCGACCGGCCGCGCGCCAGGCGTTGACCAGCCTGTCGTGTTTCGAGAGGCCCGTCTCCGGGTCGTCGGCGTCGAACTCCTCCATACGGGACGGGATCGGGCCGACGGTGTTTGTTATACCGCCGCATACTGCCCGTAGCGAGTGGCTTCGGCCAGAGAGTGTCGAGAGTATAAGTGCGAGCGAGCGCGACTGTCGGGTATGCAGACCCGCTTGCTCGGTCCCGACGACGTCGACGCGAACACGCCGCTCGCCGCCGTCATCGACGCGGTCGAGGGGGCGTTCGGCGCGTACGCCCGCGGCGACGTGGTGATGCCGGCCAAGTCCTACGTCGACCTGCCCAAGTACAACGGCGACTTCCGGTCGATGCCGGCCTACGTCGCGACCGAGGGGTGGGACGCCGCCGCGGTGAAGTGGGTCAACGTCCACCCGGACAACCCGGAGAAACACGACCTGCCGACGGTGCTGGGCACCGTCGTCTACTCCGACCCCGCCAGCGCCT
>CAZMGU010000092.1:0-9146 GCA_964565905.1 uncultured Halobacteriales archaeon | reverse complement strand
TTCTCGTACTCCTCGGCGGCCTTGTCCCAGTCGACGACCTCGAAGAAGGCGTCGATGAAGCTTCCGCGGTCCGGGCCGTAGTCGTAGTAGTAGGAGTGCTCCCAGACGTCGAGCGCGAGGATGGGGTGTGCGCCCCAGAGCGCGCCCTGGTCGTGCTTGTCGACGGCGACGTTGCGGAGCTGTTTGGCGACCGGGTCGTAGACGAGGAGCGCCCAGCCACCGGCGGCGCCGGCGGCGGCCTCGAACTCGCCCTTCCAGCCCTCGTAGGAACCGAAGTCCTCCTCGATGCGGCTGGCGAGGTCACCGGACGGCTCGCCGCCGCCGTTCGGCGACATGTTCTCCCAGAACAGCGTGTGGAGGTAGTGGCCACAGCCGTTGTGGGTGACGTTGCCCAGGGCACCGGGAGTACCGCCGAAGTCGCCCGACGAGCGGTTCTCGGCGAGCGTCTCCTCGGCGGACTCGAGGCCGTTGACGTACCCCTGGTGGTGGGTGTCGTGGTGCCAGGTGAGCACCTGCTCGGAGATGTGCGGTTCGAGCGCGTCGTAGTCGTACGGGAGTGGCGGCAGTTCTGGATTGGATTGTTCTGGCATATGTAATCCCTTCAGTACGAATCGTCGGCCGGACGCCTGTTAAACGTTTAGGAACCGTATGCTACCACGGACCACTATCTCTCCGCAGGGGGCTCCTCGGACCCGATTTCGCAGGGAACGACGATCTCCGCGGCGGCTCCCTCTTGCGATTCGTCGGTGACGACGAGGTCGCCGCCGACCGCCTGTGCGCCCCAGTTCGCCAGCCAGAGACCGAGACCGCTCCCGTGGTGGAGGTCCGTCTCCTCGCCCGACTCGAGGACGCGCCGTTCGCTGGCGGGGATACCGCTCCCGTTGCCACCGACCGCTATCGTGGCCTCGGTGCCGTCGACGGTCACGTCGAACGCGAGCGACGGGTCCGACGCGTCGAGGTGGTCGACGACCTCCTCGACCAGTATCTCCAGGACGGTTTCGAGGGCGGCGGGACAGGTCACGTCGGGTTCCGGCGGCCGACACTCGACCCGGACCGACGGGTGTTCGTCGGCCAGTCGCTCCCGCTCGCCCTCGATCAGCGCGGACAGCGACACGGTTCCGCCGGCGTCCCCGCTCGCCTCGAGTATCTCGTCTATCTCCCGGGCGCGGTTCCCGACGTCGACCATCGCCATCGTCTTCTCCTTGATCCGGGCGGCTATCCTCGCGGGGTCCTGCTCGTCGCCCGCGTTCTCTATCTGGTCGGCGTAGCCGTACACCAGGTTCATCTCGTTCCGGAGGTTGTGCCGGAGGACGCGGTTCAGCACGTCCAGTCGCTGGACCCGGGTCCGCTGGTCCGTCACGTCGCGGAAGACGAGCACGGACCCAGTCCCCCGCCGACTGTCGGCGTCGAGCGCGGTGACGCGCACCTCGTAGACGCGCTTCCGTCCGTCCCGTTCGACGGTCACGACGGCCGGGTCGTCGGCGTCCCTCGTCGTGATGCGTTCGTACTCGGGCAGTACCGCGGCGCCCTCCCGACCCACGGGCGAGTCGTCGGCGGCGAACAGCGACTGCGCGTGGGGGTTCATCTCGACGACGTGGTCCGTCCCGTCGACGACGACGATGGCCTCCTCCATCTCGTCGACGAGCGACCGCCGCGTGGCCCGGTCCGTCACGGGCACGGCGTCGAGGAACCGGAAGCGCTTCAGCGCAACGAGGCCCACCAGCCCCGACACGACGAACGTGTACGGCGTCGGATCGATGGCGTCGAACGGACCGAGCGAGAGGACGTACGCGAGGCTCCCGACGACGGGCGGGGAAATCACGAGCATCAGCGCGAGGACCTGGTCGCGGTAGAGGTCGCGGTTGTCGACAGCGAGTCGGGCGACGAGGACGGCACCGGCGAGTATCAGCGCGCTCGAGTACGCCGCGTGGACCCAGAACCAGGGGCCGAACTCGACGTCGAGGACCGTCAGCGGGCCGGTCCGGGCCGCCGACGTCGAGCGGTACAGCAGGCCGTGGAGCGAGTTGGTCATCGCGAGCGAGAGCGTCGTCGTCGGAACGACCGAGAGCCACACCGCCGAACGGAACGTCACGTACCGCTCGTACCCCGCGTACGTCATCGCGAACAGCAACCAGGCGACGGGGACGAAGGCGACGCCGGCCCACTCGACCTTCGTCCAGAACACGAGCATCGCGTCCGTGGCGGCGAAGAGGCTCAGGGCGGAGGCCGTTGCCCACCAGGTCGCACAGAACATGGCGGCGGCGAACAGCGTCGCCGCCCGTTTCGGCTGCTGGCGCCACGCGAGCACCGTCAGCAGGCCGAGCACGAGGACCGCACCCCAGATGGCGACCAGCAGGATGAGATCTATCGACATGGGATGGAGGCGTCGTTGGCTATCACCGATCCATATTCGGGGGGCATAAGGGCTCTGACCCAGTTTCAGATCCTGATCATGGGACGGCGTTCGGCGCGCCGACGGGGGCGGCGGTCGCCCGGAGGGTTCGCGGCCACCGACACCCCACGCCTTTGACGGTAGCGACGCACGGGCCAGTATGGACGACGGACTCGTTCGACTCGACGTCTCGGACGGCGTCGCACGCGTGACGCTGAACCGACCCGACGCGCGGAACGCCCTCTCGGCGGCGATGGCCGACGAACTGGTCGCGGCTGTCGACGCCGCCGAGGACGGCGACGCGCGGTGCGTCGTCGTTGAGGGCGCCGGCCCGGCCTTCTGCGCCGGGGGCGACGTGGGGGCGATGCTGGACGCCATCGACGGGGACGTGACGCCGGCCGAGCGCGTCGACCTGGTCGTCAGGTCGGTGAACCGCGCCGTCCGGCGCGTCTACGAGTGCGGACTGCCGACCGTGGCGAAGATAGACGGGCCGGCCTTCGGCGCCGGTGCCGGACTCGCCATCGCCTGCGACCTGCAACTCGGGAGTCCCGACGCGAAGATAGGCTTCGGGTTCCGACGCGTCGGCCTGGCGATCGACTCCGGCGTCTCCTTCCTGCTCCCCCGACTCGTCGGGCTGAACACGGCCAAGGAACTGGTGTTCACGGGCGAACTCGTCGACGCGGACCGGGCCCGCGAGATGGGACTCCTCACGCGCGTGTTCGAGGCCGACTCCTTCGACGACGGCGTGGCGAACGTCGTGGAAACCATCGCCACCGGGCCGACCGTCGCCCTCACGGCGTCCAAGCGCCTGCTCGACCGCCGGACGGACTCGTTCGAGGCGGCGACGTCGAGCGAGGCCATGGCCCAGGGCGTCGCCTTCGGGACGGCGGACCACGAGGAGGGCGCTGCCGCGTTCGTCGCGGGTCGCGACCCCTCCTTCGAGGGGGAGTAGCCACCGCTCGCCACCGCTCCGGGCGGGTTTTATCGCGAGCCGATGCCGAAAGAAAGAGGGTCCCGCACGAGGGAGAAGCTGTCATGGCAACAGACGGATCACCCGAGTGGGAGTTCAAGGAACGCGACGTGCTCATCCTCAGGGAGCTCTCCGACGACCCGCAACTCTCCTCCCGCGAACTCGCGACCATCCTCGAGGAGGACCACGACATCTGCGTCTCGCACGTGACGGTGAGCGAGTCCATCCGGAAGATGCGGGAGGAGGGCGTGTTCAGGGAGACCATCGTCCCCAACGAGGCGTACTTCAACTTCGCCCTGTTCGAGTTCAAGTTCAACCCGGAGAACTTCGCGGAGGGGTGGCACGAGACGATGGCGGCCATCCGGGACGACCGCCACACCCTGTTCTACTTCCTCTCCGACGGCGAGTACCAGTGGAAGTCCATCATGATGTTCCCCAGCCGCGAGGCCGAATCGCGGTGGATACACGAGTTCTACAAGGACCACGGGGAGGTGATCCAGAACGTCCGCAACTCCGTCGTCCACAACGTCCTCAAGTTCAGGACGGACCCGGAGATGTTCACTGAGCTAGAGCGGTAGCGCCCTTCGGCGCTCGACGCCGGACGTCGCACCGGACGTCGCGGCTCAGATCTTGCTCTCGGCGTCCTCGGCGAGTTCCTTCATCCGCTTGCCGACCCGGCCCGCGTCGGAGAACTCGTCCTCGCTCATCGCCGTCGCCAGCGCGTTGCCGAGGACGAACACGGCGTGTTTGTGCTCGCTCTTGGACTTGTGGACGTCCGAGGGCCGGACGTCGAGTTCCTGATACGGGTCGAACAGTTCCGGGTCGACGCTGTCCATCTGGTCGCGGAAGAAGCGCATGATGTACACCATCTGCTCGTGGAGCTCCAGGAGTTCGTCCTTGTGCATTTGACAGTACTAGTCGTGCGGTCCAGCATAAGAATTGCTTGATAACGCGTACCAGACGGAGAACGCCGAGCGGACCGGTACCCCCCGAGCTAGAACACGTATTCGTCGTCGTGGCCCATCATCCCGTCGTCTTCGAGACCGGGATCTTCTTCCTCGTCCATCGGACCACTCGTCTTGTACGCCTTCAACCCGGTCGAGAGCAGGTCCTCTATGGCCTCCTCGCGGTTGAGGAACTCGCCGCGCTCGACGAGCTGGGCGATCTGCATCTCGAGGTGTTCCGGGATGGTGATCTCTACCTTGGGCATCGCAACGTGAGAGGGTTCGATAGAGGTGTATTTAAATCTGACGAGGGGGGTTGCCGGTGTCCGAAAATCCAGCTAACGAGACGGTGGAAACCCCTTCCGAATCGGGAGGATATCTTTCGGTAATTCGAAGACTGATAGACGAGTGAACAGGTTGGGCGTCGGCAGTGACCGGGGACGGCCTCGGCCGATCTGTCTCCCGAGCGACAGCTGATCGGATAGTTAGGCTCAAAGGCCCCCAGTCCCAATTCGCCGGCGATGGACTCTCCCCGCGGCGACGAGGCGTCGATACGGGCCGCCGACTCGCCGGTCGTCACGCGTGGCCGTTCCGTGCCGGCACCGCCGACGAGAGCGTTTCTCTCCACGGACGAACGGCCGCGGTTCGTCTGGCAGACGGACGACGAGGCGGTGTTCGCCAGGGGAGCGGCGGCGACGGTAACCGGGACCGGACCCGACCGGTACGCCGCCGTCCGGGAGGCGGGCGGCGACCTCCTCGACTCGTGTTCCGTTCTCGACGAGTTGCCCGCCGCCGCACGGCCGCGACTGTTCGGTGGGTTCGCGTTTCACGACGACGCGCCGGGCGGCCCGTGGGACGGCTTCGAGGACGCCGCCTTCGTCCTCCCGGCGGTGCAACTGACGCGCGACGGCGACGACTGGTGGCTGACGACGACGGCGACGGGGCCCGACGCCCGCACGGAGGCCGACGAGCGCCTCGACGTCTGGACGGACCGCCTCGAAACCGGGACGGACCCCGAACTTGCCGACCCGCCGGGCGTCGTGGAACGCGAGCGGACCCCCTCCCGGGACGAGTGGTGCGACCAGGTCGGGGCGGCCCTGGGGCGCGTCGCGGACGGGACGCTGGAGAAGGTAGTCCTCTCGCAGGCGACGACCCTGTCGCTCGGGGAGGACCTCTCCGTCCCCGACGCGCTCGAACGCCTCGGCCGGAGCTATCCGGACTGTTACCGGTTCGCGTTCTCACCCGCGGACGGCGGGACGTTCTTCGGGGCGACGCCGGAGCGCCTCGTCTCGCTCACCGGCCGCTCGGTGCGAACGGAGGCGCTGGCCGGGTCCACCGGTCGCGGCGAGACGTCCGCGGAGGACGAGTGGCTCGCCGCCGACCTGCTCGACAGCGGGAAGGACGCCTTCGAACACGACCTGGTGGTGAACGCCATCCGGGACCAGCTGGCTCCGTTCACGACGTCGGTCCGGGCGGGCGAGCGGGCGGTGCGGAGTCTCGCGACGGTCCAGCACCTGCGGACGCCGATGACGGCCGAACTCGCCGCCGACGAACACGTCGTCTCGCTCGTCGAGGCGCTCCACCCGACGCCGGCCGTCGGGGGGTTGCCGCCCGACGCCGCGCTCGACGCGATACGCGAGACGGAGACGTTCGAGCGGGGGTGGTACGCCGCCCCCGTCGGCTGGTTCGACGCCGACGGGGACGGGACGTTCGCCGTCGCCATCCGGTCTGCGCTGGCCCGCGACCGGACGGCGACCCTGTTCGCCGGGGCCGGCATCGTCGGCGACAGCGACCCGGACCGCGAGTGGGACGAAGTGCAACTCAAGTACCGGCCGATGCTGGACGCACTCGAATGACCGCACCGAACCGCGCCACGCTGTGGGGGGAGACGATAGTCGACGAACTCGCCAGCGGCGGCCTCGACGCGGTGTGTATCGCGCCGGGAAGCCGGTCGACGCCGCTGACCGTCGCCTTCGCGGCCCACCCCGACGTCACCGTCCACTCGCACCTCGACGAGCGCTCGGCCGCCTTCTTCGCGCTGGGCCGCGCGCGACGGACCGGCGAACCGACGGCGCTCGTCTGTACCTCCGGGACGGCCGCGGCGAACTTCCACCCTGCCATTATCGAGGCGAACCGCTCCCGGGTCCCGCTGCTCGTCCTGACCGCCGACCGGCCCGCCGAACTCCACGACAGCGGCGCGAACCAGACCGTCGACCAGACGAAGCTCTACGGCGACGCGGTCCGGTGGTACCGGACGCTCCCCGAGCCGGCACCGGAGGAGCGCCGACTGCGGTCGCTCCGGACGACCGTCTGTCGCGCCCTGGCGACGACGAACGGGACGCCGCCGGGACCCGTCCACCTGAACGTCCCGGTGGCGAAACCGCTGGAGCCCACGCCGGAACCGGGCGACGTCCCCGCGGAGTTCGTCGACGACGGCGGACTCGGCGTTACCGGACGGGACGGCCCGTTCGTCGCGACGAGGCAGGGGCGTCCGATGCTGTCCGATGCGGACCTTGAATCGGTCGCCGCGGCCGTCGACGACGCCGAACGGGGACTGATCGTCGCCGGCCCCGCGAACGAACCGACGCCCGCACGGGACGCGCTCGCCGCGCTGGCGGACGCGACGAACTTCCCGGTACTGGCGGACCCCCTCTCCGGCGTCCGGTTCGGTGACCACGTGGCAGACGCGACGGTCTGCGGCGGATACGACTCGTACGTCGACGTCGCGCGCGAGTGGCCGGACCCGGACCTCGTCGTCCGCTTCGGTGCCTCGCCCACGTCGAAGTCCCTCCGAAAGTACCTGGCCGACGCCGACGCGCGCCAGTTCGTCGTCGACCCGGCCGGCGGCTGGCGGGAGGCCGAGTTCACCGCCACGGACCTGCTGGTCGCCGACCCGACGACGCTCGCGGAGCGAGTGGCCGACCGCGTCTCGTCCGCCAGCGACGACGGCTGGAACGAGCGGTTCGCAAGCGCGGAACGCGCGTACTGGAACCTCGTCGGCCCCGAACTGGCGACGACGCTGTTCGAGGGGAGCGTCGCCGGATCGGTCGTCGGTTCGCTCCCTGACCCGGCGACGCTTTACGTCTCGAACAGCATGGCCGTCCGCGACGTGGACCGCTTCGCCCGGCCGACGGACGCCGACCTGACTCTCCTCGGCAACCGCGGGGCCAGCGGCATCGACGGCGTCACGTCCAGCGCGCTCGGCGCAGCCAGCGCGACGGACGACCCGCTGGTCCTCCTGATCGGTGACCTCGCGTACTACCACGACACGAACGGCCTGCTGGCCGTGACACGGTGCGCCGTCGACGCGACGGTCGTCCTCGTCAACAACGACGGCGGCGGCATCTTCCACAAACTCCCCATCGAGTCGTTCGACCCGCCCTTCACGGACCAGTTCCGGACGCCCCACGGCCTCGACTTCGAACCGACCGGCGACCTGTACGACGTCGCGTTCGACCGGGTGCCGGACCTGGACTCGCTGGCCGACGCCGTCACGGAATCGGTCGGCTCTCCGGGGACACAGGTGCTCGAAGTGTCGGTCGACGCCGAGGAGAGTCACCGACGGCGCGAGGCGTTGCACGAGCGCGTCGTCGCCGAACTCGGTTCCTGAGGTGTCGGAGGCCGGTATGACGTCGATTCGTCGCTCGGGGCCGGTCAGGGCCGGACCAGCGTCAGCGTGAGCGCCGACAGGCCGAACGGCAGCCACGTCGTCGTCAGTGCCAGGATACCGACGAGACCCGTCAGCGGGACGCCGGCGGCCAGGAACGCGGCGGGCGTCAGCAGGCTCCAGATTCCGAACACGAAGACGCCCACCTCCGGGACCGACTGGAGGTAGCCGACGAGACAGACGATGCAGACGGCGACGACGACGTTGACGACGAGGTGGAACGGCGGGAACAGCGCGCTGAACACCATCACGGGGTAGAGGACGAAGGCGGCACCGAGCAGCGGCAGCGACTCCACGGCGGGGATCAGCCGACTCCGGCGGAACCCGGTGTCGTACCCCTGGCGGACGCTGTAGCCGCCGGTCGCGTTCCAGGCCCACCCGGAGCCGCCGCCGACGTCGCCCGTGCCTCCCGAGGCGGTTCCTCCACCGGCGCTCGACGACGCGGATCCGGCGCTGGAACCGGTGCCGCTGGCACTGGCGCCGTCCGAACCGGGGCCGTCGGTGCTGGTAGCGTCGGTGCCGGTGCCACCGGCCCGGCGCGACTCCGTCGCCGTTCCGCGGTCGGTACCCACCCGGTCCGCCGCCGCGCGCTCCCGGCGTCGTCGCTCGCGCGCCCCTCGCCGCTGGTCGGCCCGTGTCGAGGACCGGTCCTCCGCCGCCGCCCCGTCCGCGCGGTCGGTCCCCTCGCTCGCCCACCCGGCGTGCCGGGCGGCCGCCGCGGCGTTGCTGACGTCGTTCTCGTCGACGGCGTCGTCCTCGCGCCCGACGTACTCGTCGTGGCCGAGGCGGTCGTAGCGCCGCCGCTCGTCCTCGTCGGTGAGCACGTCCCGCGCACGGATCACCCGCTTCGTGGCTGCGCTGGCGTCCTCGTCGTCGTTCAGGTCCGGGTGGGACTCCTTCAGTCGTTGGCGGTAGGCGGTCCGTATCTCGTCGGTGGAGGCGTCCGGGGGCACGCCGAGCACGTCGTAGAACGTCGTCATGGAGGGCGTCGATCGATCAAATCTGGGGCCAACCGGGTCATAAAGCCTCCCGTCGATTATCAGGGCGGCTAGTTCGGCGGTCCGCAGGCGACGCCCGCGACGCCACGGGAACCTGCCACGGGAACCTATTTGGGCCGTCCCGACCGAGGGCCGCCATGGTTTCGGATCTCTTCGACCCGGATAGCTGGGAACC
>CAZMGU010000091.1:0-9182 GCA_964565905.1 uncultured Halobacteriales archaeon | reverse complement strand
GCGGCTGAACCTGCTCGAACGACTCATGGGCGCGACGAAGATGTGGGACGCGGACGTCGTCGTCGTCGACGCCTTCGACGCCATCCTCCGCAACGACGAGACGTTCGAGTCGCTCGCCGCCGGCGGCGAGCACCGCCAGGCGGCCCTGGAGATTATCTCCTTCCTCCGCCGTCTCACCTCCACGGGCCGGACCGTCGTCCTCACCGCGGACTCCGCGAACCTCTCGCGGGAGTCGCTGGACCCGTTCCGTTCCATCGCGGACGTCTATCTCGAACTGTCGATGTACTCGGTCGGGCGCTACAACCGGCGAAGCATCGACGTCAAGCGGTTCGCGGGGATGGGGAAACAGGTCGGCGACAGCATCGGCTTCTCGGTGCGACCGGGTATCGGCATCGTCGTGGAGAACCGGACGGTGGTCTGAGGGGGCTCAGTCGTCCATCGTCAGGACGACGAGGAGTCCCGTCATCATGGTAGCGCCCGCCAGCGGAATCCAGTCGCCGGTGTTCCCGGTGTAGTAGGCCGCACCGACGGTCAGCAGAATTCCCAGAACGAGGGCCGCCATCTCCACTCCGTCACCGACGTCGAACCGTTCGGACGAGGTTTCGGTCATCGTTGTTTTATCGTCGCAAACTGGCGGTATAATTGTTGCCCCGGTCTCCGGGGCACTGTCCGGATACGGTCGCGAAGATCCGTCGGTGCACGCGAAACCACGATCCGATCAGATCAGGACGTTCGTGGGTCACCACGACGGAACGGGGGGAGA
The DNA here is from genome assembly GCA_964565905.1 of uncultured Halobacteriales archaeon. Lineage (GTDB taxonomy): Archaea > Halobacteriota > Halobacteria > Halobacteriales > Haloarculaceae > Halomicrobium. The sequence continues at coordinate 8,419 of CAZMGU010000091.1, read as the reverse complement.
CGGCCGACGAAGCCGCCGACCCGCGCACCGACGACACCGATCAGGCAGAGAACGAGGAGAGAGAAACCGAACCAGAGAACGCCGAAACCGGCAGCGATAACGGCGGTTCCAGCTGATATCGCCCATCCGGACGCGATGGCACTGGCGGCGACCAGGACGGAGTCGAAAGCGCCGATCACGCCGATTCGCACGCCGGCCTGCGTCGGAGAGGACGATCGGGTTCGATCGCTGTAGTAGAGACCTGCGAGAAATCCAGCGAGCAACGCTGGAGAAGCGCTGTACTCGTACGGCAGCGTGTTCCAGGAGAGAGCCAGCGTGACGGGAATCGTGACGAATCCGAGTATCGTCGCGACCCGTAGCTCTTCGTCCGTCACCCAGCGGAAAATCCTATTTGGTACGGACATCGGCTATAATTCTATTTTCCGGCCGTGGTCGTGATATATATTTTGTCTCCGGTCATATCGGCGGGACGAGTTCGGTCGCCGAACGACACGTGCCCACCCGTTCGCATCCAGTGCGCGCAACGCCCTCCCCAACCGGTTCCGTCGCTCACTGCGTTCGCTCCGTCATCCACCGAAAGACGCACTGCGTTCGTCTTTCGAGCCGTTCGCTCGCCTGTGGCTCGCGAAGACCTCGCGGCTACGTCGCGACCCCTCTCTCGGTCGGGTCGCGACGGTGCGCCGGCCGCCTTCAAAATATGTTTGCCTGCTGGTAGACGCTAATCCCCTCGAGGGTTATCTCGTAGGGTTTGGTCTCGCGGGAGTGGTTGGCGTTGCGTATCTTCTGTATCTCGACGGCGAGGCGAGTCTCGCGGGTCTCCGAGCGGACGTACTGGAGGACGAACACGGCGTCGGTGAGGTACTCGATGATGCCGTGGCGGGAGGCGTAGGGGTTGTCCTCGTTGGCCTCGGAGGTGAGCATCGTCGTGACGCCGGCCTCCTTCAGCGACCGCGTGAAGTCGAACACCTCGGTCCGGCGGCGGGCCTGGTCGTCGTACATCATCTCCAGCAGGGAGACGGAGTCGAGCACGAGGCGGTCGGCGTCGAACTTCTCGATGAGGTCCGGCAGTTCCGCGCGGATGTTGTCGAGGCTGTTGGCCATCTCGACGGGGTCCAGGTCGACGACGGCGAGTCGGTCCTCTTCCTCGTAGCGCTCGAACTCCCAGTCGCGCTCCTCGGCGGTGTCGATGATGGCGTCGTGACTCTGTTCGAGCGTGATGAACACGGCGTTCTCGCCGTTCTCGAGGCCGTGGTTGAGGAACTGGAGGCCGAAGGTGGTCTTGCCGGTGCCGGCCGACCCGATGGTGACGACGAGGTGACGCTCGGGGATGCCGCCGTGGATCATGGCGTCGAGGCCGGTGATCCCCAGGTCGATCCGCGGGATGGCGGAGTCGAGTTCCTCGTCGTCGAACTCGTCGCCGGGGCCGCCGGCGGACTCGAACGCCGACTCGAAGTCGTCGTCGAACAGCGACGACCCGGCACCGGATCCGCCGGCGTCTGCTCCGCCACCGCCGAAGGGGTCGGACCCGGACCCGTCGTCGAACAGGTCCGTACTCGAACCGTCGCCCAGCGAGGCCCCGCCCGACTGGTCGTCGTCGCTCCCGGATCCGACCGCGCTCTCGGCGGCGGCGAACGCCGCCTCGGCCGCGTCCTCGGGGTCGGTCGGTGCGTCCCCGTCGTCGTCGCTGCGGTCGTCGACCACGCCGTCGTCCCCGGAATCGTCGCCCAGGTCGATCTCGGGTTCCGGGTCGTCGTGGGCGTCGTCGGCGTCCTCGTCCCCGTCGTCGGCGTCCGGATCGGCGGCGTCGTCGCTGACTGCGCGTTCGAACCAGTCGTCGTCGGACGGGTCGTCGCTCATCGGTGATAGTGGCCCGTCGGCGGGCCGTTGGCAGGTAACTGACGGCCGGCCAAATTAACCTTACCCGCCCAGTTATTGACGCTGATAAGGGTCGGTCGAACGGCGGTGGCTGGCGAGCGCGGGGTACGGGCCCGGGAGCCCTACCGGTCGGCCGTGGACGGGTTTATGTGGACCCCGCCGAAAGCCCGACGCATGAAGGTCGGTATCGTCGCCCAGCGGGACAACCGGCGGGCGACGGAACTCGCCGGACGCCTCGGGGCGCGACTCCGGGAGGAGAGCGCGGCCGTCGTGTTCGACGAGACGACGGCGGCGGCGATGGACCGGGACGACGGACAGTTCGCGGACGGGGCCCCGTCGGCCGTCGACGTCGACGAGATGACCGCCTGTGACCTGGTGGTGAGCATCGGCGGCGACGGGACATTCCTCTACGCCGCCCGGGGCGCGGGGTCGACGCCGATTCTGGGGGTGAACCTGGGCGAGGTCGGGTTCCTGAACGCCGTCCCGCCGACCGACGCCATCGACGCGGTCCTCGAGGAGGTCGGTCGGATGGAGGGCGACGGGTCCGCGCGGACGAACGACCTGGCGCGACTGGCGGCCAGCGGCGACGACTGGTCGCTCTCGCCGGCGATAAACGAGGTCGTCGTCCACGGACCCCGGCGCGGCCACGGCGGGGGCGCGGCGTTCGAGGTGCGCGTCGACGGGTCGCTGTACACCAGCGGTCACGCCGACGGCGTCCTCGTGGCGACGCCGACCGGGTCGACGGCGTACAACCTCAGCGAGGACGGCCCGCTGGTCCACCCCTCGGTGGACGGACTCGTGGTGACGGAGATGGCCGGCGACGGGGCGATGCCGGCGCTGGTCGTCGGCGCGGACAGCGAGATAACCGTCCGCGTCGACGACGCCGAGAGCGGCGTCGTGGTCGGCGACGGACGGGTCAGACGGCGACTGGATCCGCCGGAACGGGTGACGCTCACGCGCGCGGCCGAACCGGTGCGGATCGCCGGTCCGCCGCGGAACTTCTTCGGCGCGCTCGGAAAACTCGCCTAGCGGCGGCTGACGGCGTAGACGACCGGTGCCATCACGACGAGTGCCAGTCCGACGAACTTGTACATCGCCGGACTCGCGAAGACGCTCCCCGCCTCGGACTCCAGCATGTTGGCCGGGAGCACCATGAACAGGAGGCCGAACGTGAGCAGGTGGAGTCCGAACAGTTTGTTCGATCGCTGGACGAGGATCGCGAGTGCGCCGACCACCGCGACGAGGATCAGGACGTCGCCGATGTTGTAGCTAGCCAGGAAGGTGTCGACGATCTGCAGCGGTAACGCGAGCATCCTACGTGGAATCTCCCCGTGGCGCAATCAATAAACTTCCGTTCCGGAGTCGGAGGCGGTCGTTCCCGCTGTCTCCACGGGACGCGGTGCTGAGAAGGAGCAGCGAGCGGCGCTACGACGCCGCGTCGACGGGGGTGTAGAGGACGTAGCCGTCGGCACCGCCGCCCACGGTCCTGAGTCGGAACGTCCGTTCCCCGTCGGGCGTCTCGGCGGTCACGCGGCCGGCGGCCGGTCCGTCCCCGGCGAACGCGTCGACCACCGCCTCCCGGTCGTCGGCCTCGCTCGTCCCGCCGGCGAGCAGCGCCTCGTCGAGCGGCGTCTCCACCAGCGCGTCGGCGGGGACGTCGAACCGCTCTGCGAAGGCGTCGTTCGCGGCGAGGACGACGGGGCCCGCGCCGCGGTCGGCGACGTACAGCGTCGGGTCGGGGTGGTCCGAGAAGAGGTCCGCCGGCCGGGGCGACGGGGAGTCGTCTGACTCCATGTCGACGGTCATCGACTCCGTCCCGTCCCCGTCGGTGCCGGCGTCGCCGGCGTCGGTCGCGAGCAGGTTGGAGACGACGCCGAGGCCGCCGCCGAGCGCTATCCCGAGGCCGACGCCGCCCACCGTGCCGAGCGGGAGGCCCGCGACGGCGGTGACCGCGGCGTAGCCGACGCCCGCACCCAGCAGCGATCCGCCGACCAGCCAGCCGACGAGACGGGTGAAGCCGCTCCGACCGCCGGCGCTTCCGGCGAGGAACAGCGTCGCCGCCAGCGTCGAACCGTCCCCGGTCGCGGTGAGCGTCGTGACCCCGACGACACCGATCCACAGTGACCCCGCGACGGCGGTCCGGCCGCGGACGCCGTCAGAACCCCATCGTGTCATACCGTCTGGGTCGTGGATTCCCCGTCCTATAACTGTGACTACCGAGCGGACCGGGGCGGAGCGGTCTGGCACGACTCTCGTCTCCGCGGGTACCCGTGGTCACCACCGCCCGGCCGGTCACGTGAGCAGGCGCGACTCGACGTACGTCTCCAGTTCCGACCGGAGCGCGTCGGACGAGTAGTGGTCGCGGGTCGTCCGCCGGAAGGTGTTTCCCGCGATGAGCGTGACGACGAACGAGGCGGTCGCGTGGGGGTCGACGGGGCGGAACTCCCCCCGTTCGATACCGTCCCGGACGATGGCCGCGACCTGGTCGACGAACGCGTCGTCGGTCTCGGTGAACTTCCGCCGGACGGCCTCGTCGCGGACCGCCTGGGCGCGCAACTCGACGTAGGTGCCGAGGATGGCGTCGAGGTCCTCCGGGAGTTCGCGGTCGATGTCCGGCGACTCGCAGATCAGCAGGTCGATGAACGTCCGCAGGTTCTCGCGCGGGTCGTCGCCGGACTCCGTCGAGAAGACGTGGACGAACTCCCGGAGGGTGTAGTCGACGAACGAGGTGAGCAGGTCGTCCTTGTCGTCGTAGTGGTGGTAGAAGGTCGACTTGCTGAGGTCGGCCTCGTCGGCGATCCGCTGGATCGACAGGCCGGCGTACCCGTACTCGCGGAGGGCGCGGTGCGTCGCCCGCATGATCGCCTCCCGGGAGTCGGCGGGTTCGCCGACGAACGGCGCGTCCTCGTCCATACCGACCGAATATTCGTTCGGTCCCGAAGACTCTTTCGACGTGTCGGCGAGGACGGCGAAGTCGGTAGGTTGATATGCGACCGAACGTTCGTTCGAGACGTGAACGAGCGGACGCCAGACGCCGACGACCGCGTGCTCCGGACACATTTCGCACGCCGCCCGCGTCGGTCCCGGCCGCTCACCGAACCGCGTCGAACCGGCGACGCCGCCAGTGACCCAGCGACCTGCAATCCACCATGACGAAACGAATCCACCTCGCTATCGCGGTCGTCGTACTGCTCGCCGTCCCCGGCCTGTCGATGGCCGCAGCGACGGGAAGTCCCGAACTGAGCGCTCACGTTACGGACGGAACCGTCGCGCCTGGCGAGACGACGACGGTCGAGGTCGTGTTGCTCAACGAGGGCGACGTCGACTCCGGTGCCGCGAACCCACAGCTCAACACCGAAGTCACGACCGCCCGCGGCGTGACCGCCAATCTCGGCAACGGCGGCGGGCCGTTCGACGTGAAGACCACCCGACAGGCCGTCGGGAACCTGGGCCAGCAGGCGTCCCAGCCCATCTCCTTCCAGGTCGTCGTCCCCGACGACGCGGAACCGGGGACCTACCAGGCGCCCGTCAGGGTCCGGTACGCCTACACGAGCTACGTCTCCGAGACGGACGGGTCCCGCCAGCAGAGCAGCGAGGCCAGAACGTTCCGCGTGCCCATCACCGTCGAGGAGCGGGCGCGCTTCGACGTGGTCGACGTCCGGTCCAACGTCAGCGTCGGGTCGTCCGGAACCATCGCCCTCACCGTCGAGAACAACGGATCCATGACCGCGCGCGACACCCGGTTGTCGCTCGGGTCGACGAGTCCCGACGTCACCGTCGGGGGAGCCGAGAGCGGGACCAGGTCCGCCGGGACGCTCGAACCCGGCGACCGGCGAACCGTCTACTACAGCCTGAGCGCGTCCGAGAGCGCCGACTCGACGCCCTACGCGTTCACGCTCGGCGCGAACTACCGGGGGGACGACGACCAGCGATACACTGACGACGGGGCGTCCGTCGACGTCGCGCCGGAGCCGGAGCAGTCCTTCGCCCTCGGCGACGTCGACTCGACGCTCCGGGTCGGTGACGACGGACGGCTCTCGGGGCGGGTGACCAACACCGCCGACCGGACGGTCGACGACGTCGTCCTCGCGTGGTCCGGCGAGCAGCGGAACGTCAACCCCACCGAGACGGAGTACGCCGTCGGCGACCTGGGCGCCGGCGAGTCCGCCGAGTTCGACTTCGACGTCGAGGTGAGCGACGCCGCCCGGAGCGGACCGCGCCAGTTCTCGCTCGTCGCCAACTACGCCGACGGGGAGGGCGAACAGCTGAAGAGCGACCCGCTCTCGGTCCGCGAGCAGGTCCGCCCGGCCCGCGACGAGTTCGACGTCGAGATAGTCCGGGCCAACGTTACGGCGGGCGACAGCGCGACCGTCGAACTTCACCTCACCAACGCCGTCAACGAGACTCTCTCCGACGTCTCGGCCAAACTGTTCGCCGACGCGCCGGTCTCGACGGGCGACGACGAGGCGTACGTGCCGGCGCTCGAACCCGGCCAGTCGGAGACGCTCAAGTTCTCCGTGAGCGCGAGCGGCGGCGCGCTGGAGAAGCAGTACCCGCTGTCGATGGACTTCCAGTACGACGAACCCGACGGCGACACCGTCACCTCCGACACCTACCGGGTGCCCGTCCAGGTGACCAGGAACGACGGCGGGGGCCTCCCGACGACGATAGTCGGCGGTGCCGGGCTACTCGTCCTCGTCGGACTGGGCGCATTCCTGCGCTTCCGATAGATGGAGTACCAGCGCTACATCGACTGGGCCGACGACCGCATCGTCGAGGACTCCCGGCGCGTCGTGCTCGCGTTCCTGGTGCTGACGCTCGTGTTCGGTGCCGGCCTGGGGAACATCTCCATGTCCGCCGGCACCTCCCAGTTCACGGCCGGACTGCCCGCCGAGGAGGCGCTGACGGACATCAACCGCGAGTTCTCGCCCAGTTTCTCCACCGACACCGGCAACACCCAGCTCATCCAGGAGGGGACGAACGTGCTCGCGGAGGACTCCCTCCTGCGGATGTTGCGGGCCCAGCAGCGACTGGAGACCCACGACGACCTGCGGGTCACCTCCACCAGTAGCGCCGCGGCGATAATCGCCACCCAGCTCGACCCGCAGGCGACGACGACGGCCGAACAGATAGACGCCGTCGAGCGGGCGACGCCGTCACAGATCGACCGGGCGGTCCGCCGCGCCGACGAGCGCAGCGGCCAGTTCGCGGGGCTCGTGAGCACCGACTTCAACCGGGAGTCCGCGTCCGCGTCGGCGACGCTCGGACTGGTCGTCCACGAGGTGCCCGCCGGCATCTCCGAGGGGAGCGGCCAGGGCGGGTCGAGCCCGCTGACCGGCATCCAGAACCAGGCGGAGTTCACCGTCAGCTCCGCCGGTCACGGCTCCATCGCCGTCTTCGGATCGGGGATGATAGCCGAGGAGTTCTCGAACGTCATCGTGGACTCGCTGCTCATCGTCGTCCCCGCCGCAGTCCTGTTCATCTTCCTGTTCCTGTCGATCGCCTACCGCGACCTGGCGGACCTGCTGCTCGGCCTGCTCGCCCTGCTCATCACCATCGTCTGGACGTTCGGGTTCATGGGGCTCGCCGGGATCCCGTTCAGCCAGATGCTCATCGCGGTGCCGCCGCTGTTGCTCGCGGTCGGCATCGACTTCGGCATCCACGCCGTCAACCGCTACCGGGAGGAGCAGGCCCAGGGCGCGGCCCCCGGGACGGCGATGCGGATCACCACGAACCAGCTCCTCGTCGCCTTCTTCATCGTCACCGGGACGACGGTGATCGGCTTCCTCTCGAACTTCACCAGTTCGCTGACGCCGATCAAGGACTTCGGGCTGGTCGCCTCCATCGGCATCGTGTTCACGTTCTTCACCTTCGGCATCTTCCTGCCGGCCGCCAAGGTCGAACTCGACCGCGTCCGTGAGCACTACCCCATCCCCACCTTCAGCCGGTCGCCGCTGGGCTCCGAGGGGTCGCGGCTCGGGTCGGTGCTCCGCACCGGCGTCGTCGTCGCGAACACGGGGCCGGCGACCTTCCTCCTGCTCGTGCTCGTCCTCACCGGCGGCGTCGGCGTTTACGCCACCGGCGTCGACACCAGTTTCGCACAGGAGGACTTCCTCCCGCCGGAGGAGACGCCGGACTACCTCCAGCAGTTGCCCGAGCCGTTCCGACCCAGCGACTACGCCGTCACGGCCCAGCTGAACTTCCTGGAGGAGAAGTTCGAGTCGACCCAGAGCAGCCAGGCGACCGTCTACGTGGAGGGACACCTCGAACGGGACGACGCGCTGAAAGAGATCTATCGCGCGGGCGACGACCCGCCGGCCTCCTACGTCCGCGAGGACGGGCGGGCCGAGAGCACGTCCATCGTGACGGTGATCCGGGACCAGGCCGAGCGTGACCCCGAGTTCCGCCGCCTGGTCGAGCGCAACGACCGCGACGACGACGGCGTCCCGGACGACAACCTGGGCGAGATATACGACCGGCTGTTCGCCTCGTCGGCCGGCGACCAGGCGCGCAACTACCTCACCGAGGACCGCCGGAGCACGCG
>CAZMGU010000090.1:0-9289 GCA_964565905.1 uncultured Halobacteriales archaeon | reverse complement strand
GCCCCGAGACGACGATGAGGGCGCGTTCGGCCGAGGATATCTGCGCCGGGCAGGTCAGGCGGGACTGGACGGCCTTGCGGACGAGACCGTGAATCTTCATCGAGAGGTCGCCGTTCTCGGTCTCCTTCTCGTGGCCGTTGGTGGCAAAGCGGCCGAGCAGGCCCTGTTCTTTCTTCGTCGACTGCTCGACGGCGGCCTGGCTGTAGGCGATGGTGCTGATCCCGCCGGTCGAGAGGGTGCGGCGGATGTCGGAGGAGTCCATTGCGGTCTCGGAGACCTGCGAACCGTCTATCTCGCCGGCGGCCAGCAGCGTGACGAACCGTTTGGCGAGTTCGCGGTTGGTGCGCTCGTACCCGCCCTCGATGGAGTCGTCGGTGGAGCGCCAGGCGTCGTTGTCGAACAGCATGAGGTTGTCCGTCGCGTTGGTGAAGGACTGGAGCGAGCGGGCGGCGTTGAGCGACGCGCGGCCGCCCTCGGGCGACCCGGGCATGACGCCGAGGCCGTAGACGGGTTCCTGGTACGTCTCCCGGAGTCGCTCGGCGAGGACCGGTGCGCCCCCGGACCCGGTGCCGCCGCCGAGGCCGGCGACGACGAGGAAGCCGTCGACGGCGTGGAGCGGGACGCCGTCGAGGGCGCGCTCTATCTCGTTGATGTCCTGCCGGGTGACCTCGGCGCCGAGTTCGGGGTCCGCGCCGGCGCCCCGTCCCTTCACCTGTTCGTGGGTCTGGCCGATGAGCAGACGGTTCGACTCCGGGATCTGTTCGATCTTCTCCAGGTCGATGGCGGCGGCGTTGACGGCGAGGACGAAGGCGCTGAGCGACCGACCCGTGTCCCGCTCGAACTCCAGGAGCCTGTCGGCTATCTTGCTGCCCGCGTTGCCGAAGCCGATCACAGCGAGGTTCATGCACGCGTCGTCGGCAGGCCACCGATTAATTATGGGCTACGTACCACCTCCAGACCCGTCACGAACGGTCCGTTATCGTGGCATTATCGGGACCGTGAGCGGTGAAATCGGCGCGTTCGCACTCCGCGACGGACGGGCCACGACCGGCGGGAGCAGGGCGGTGCGGGTCGTTCCCGTTTCACGCGGGTCGCAGGGAGCGCCTACCGCGGTTCGTCGGCGAGCAGTGCGCTGCCTGCGGCCGTCACTCCCGCACGACGAGCACGTCCGTGTTGGAGCGGCGGTCCGTGTAACCCCCGTTCGCGGGCGGCTTGATGCTGATCTCGATGGTCCCCTCGGCCTGGTTGGCGCCGAGGTCAGGTTCTATGTCCACCGTCACCGACCCGTCGGCCCCCGTCTCGGCAGTCGCGACGCTCTCCAGCGTGGCCGTCCCGCCCCTGACGACGACCGTCGCGTTCGCGACGGGTTTGCCGTCCGGGTCGACGACGGTCAGCGACAGGTCGACCGACTCCTCCGCCGCCGTCACCTCGGGGTCGGGTTCGACGTCGAGTTCGGTGACGGTCATCGCGTCAAGTCCCGAGATGGTGCTCATCATCACGCTCAGGCTGGCGACGCCGACGACGAGGGCGATCACGAGTCGGATCGGCAGGCCTTCGATGGCGCGGTCGTCGCGCCACAGTTCCTCGAACATGGGCAGGCCTGGTCCCGTCTTCCGACATAAAGGCCCGGACGAGGGTTCAAGTGCGGAGACGGGGCCAGCCACCCCATGGTCGTCGTCGGACGCGGAGACGGGGCAGAGGCCGGGCCGACCGGGAACCTCGGGCACTACCGGGCGCGCGACGGGAGCCACGGGGCCCCGGTGTCGGTGGACCTGGACCGGCCACACGCCGCGCTGGTCGTCGGCAAGCGCGGGGCGGGCAAGTCGTACACGCTCGGCGTCCTCGCCGAGGGACTCGCCGCCGTCGACGGCGTCGTCCCCGTCGTCGTCGACCCGATGGGTGGCTTCCGGACGCTCGACGCCTCGCCCGTCGACGCGCGCGTCGTCGAACCGCGAGTCACCGCGGACGCGCTCGCACCCCGGGCCTGGTGCCGGGTCCTGGGACTCGACCCCGGGAGCGGCCCGGGGTCGCTCGTCTGGCAGGCCGCCGCCGACCGGAACTCCCTCGCGGGGATGCGGGCCCACGTCGCGGACGCCGACGTGCCCGGGGCGACCCGGCGCGCCGCCGCGAACCACCTCGGCCTCGCGGCGTCGTGGGGCGTGTTCGACGGGGACGGCCTCGCCGCGAGCGACCTCGCGGCGGGGCCGCTCGTCCTCGACTGCGCGGGACTCGGACGAGCGCCCACGAACGCCGCCGTGGCTGCGGTCGCGGAGTCGCTCTACGCCGCTCGCGTCGCCGGGTCCGTCGAGGTGCTCCCCTGGTTGCTCGTGGACGAGGCCCACGTCGCCTTCGACGGCGTCGCGGCCGACGGACTACGCCAGATCCTCACCCGCGGACGCCAGCCCGGGGTGAGCCTGGTCGCCGCCACGCAGCGGCCGAGTGCGCTCCCCGACGTCGCCCACTCGCAGGCCGACCTGCTCGTCGCCCACCGGCTGACGAACCGGGCCGACCGCGACGCGCTCGCGGCGTCCCGTCCGAGCTACATGGACGGCACCTTCGCCGGGCGGATGCCGACCGACCCCGGCGAGGCGCTCGTCGTCGACGATGCGACCGAGTCGGTCCACGCGCTCCAGGTCCGCGAACGCGAGACGCCCCACGGCGGGACGAGTCCGCGGGCGTCGGGGCCGTGAGCGTCGACCGACCACGACCGGATCCGAGGGAGCGACTGAAGTCACTGGGGCGGCTAGCGACCGGTATCGACGTGCTTCCACGAAATCGACACCGGACCTCGCCCACGCGGCCCGTCCGGAGAGGTGAGCCGGCGTGAGCGGACCACACCAGAACCAGCCGCTGGTGACCGCCGGCGCGCCCCTGCGCGTCGCCGACGCGGCGGCCGTCCTCCTCCACGGCCGGGGTGGGACCGCCGACGGCGTCGTCCGCCTCGCCGACGAGTTCTACCGGCACGGACTGGCGCTGCTCGCGCCGGGGGCCCAGCGCAATCGGTGGTACCCGAACTCCTTCCTCGCGCCGGTCGAGTCGAACGAACCGTGGCTCTCGGGCGGACTGGCGGCCGTCGCCGACGCCGTCGAGACGGCGACCGACGCGGGAATTGCGCGGGAGCGCGTCCTCCTGCTCGGCGTCTCCCAGGGCGCGTGCCTGGCGAGCGAGTTCGTCGCGCGGACCCCCGCCCGCTACGGCGGCATCGTCGCGGCGAGCGGCGGCCTGCTGGGACCCGACGACGCGTCCATCGACGAGCAACTCGGCGCGGGGGTCGACGACGGATCGCTGGACGGGACGCCCGTCCTCGTCAGCGGGAGCGAAGGGGACCCCCACGTCCCACCCGAGCGACTCCGCCGGACCGCCGCCGTCTTCGAGCGACTGGGTGGGGAGGTCACCCTCCGGATCGATCCGGGGGACGGACACGGACTGGGCGACGACGACGTCTCCTACGTGCGCGAGACGGTGAGCGAACTGCTACCGGCCGAACGGGGTGCGTCGGGGGCGTGAGCGAACCCGAGCGCGGCCCGCCGACGCCGGGGCTGCACCACGTCTCCGCCATCGCCGGCGACCCGCAGTCGAACCTGGAGTTCTACACCGACGTCCTCGGACTGTGCTTCGTCAAGCGGACGGTGAACTTCGACGACGAGTTCATGTACCACCTCTACTACGGCAACGAGGCCGGCACGCCGGGGACGCTGCTCACCTGCTTCCCGTTCATGCGGGGCGAGGACGGGCGGGTCGGTGAGCCACAGCCGACCGCCGTCGCGCTCTCGGTTCCGCCGGGGGCGACGGAGTACTGGTACGACCGGCTCTCGGCCTGCGGCGTCGACGTGGACGACCCGGCCGAGCGGTTCGGCGAGGAGGTCGTCCGGTTCCGCGACGACGCCGGCGTCCCGGTGGAACTCGTCGCGAGCGAGTCGCCCCTGCCGCCGGCGACGGGTTCCGTCCCCGCCGAGTCCGCGGTCCGCGGCCTCCACAGCGTGACGCTGCAGTCCACGAGCGTCTACCACACCGCCGCGACGCTGGAGGTGCTGGGGTACGACCTGCTCGACCAGGAGGGCGACCGGGTGCGCTACGTGGCACCGGGCCCGCACGCGACGGTCGTCGACCTGCTCGACGTCGAGTCGGGCGTCGGGCGCGAGGGCGTCGGGACGATACACCACGTCGCCTTCCGTGCGGGCGAGGCGTCGCTCTCGGAGTGGCGCGACCGGTTGATCCGGGCGGGCCTCGAACCGACGTGGATACGCGACCGGCGCTACTTCCGGTCGATATACTTCGGCGAGCCGGGGGGTATCCTCTTCGAGATAGCGACCGACGGACCGGGGATGACCGTCGACGAGACCCCGGCCGAGTTCGGGTCGACGCTCCGGTTGCCGCCCCAGTACGAGGACGACCGGGAGATGATCGAGGGGCAGTTGCCCGCTCTGAGGGCCCCAGACCGCGCGCCCCCGGACGGGTAGCGGCCGAGTGGGGAAGGATCCGAAAGCGACGAGTACCACCCTCGCGTCCGTCGTGGCAATGGAACGGGCGGCGTTGCTGGACCGGGCCCGACCGCTCCTGCTGGTGGGTTCGGGCGGGTTCGCCGGCGCAGTGCTGCGCCACGCCGTCGCCGTCTCCCTCCCGACGGCCGTCATCGGGACGCTCGCGGTGAACGTCCTGGGGAGTTTCGCACTCGGCGGATTGCTCTCCGGCGCGCCCGTCGCTGACCGCCTCTCGCCGGAGACGCGACTCGTCGTCGGGACGGGGTTCCTGGCCTCCTTCACCACCTACAGCACGTTCGCCGCCGAGACGGCGTCGCTGTCGCCGGGGCTGGCGGTCGTCAACGTCGCGGCCACCTACGCCCTCGGCTTTCTCGCGGTGGTCGCGGGCCAGTCCGTCGCGAGGTGGCCGGCGTGACCGCGGCCCTGCTGGTGGGTCTGGGCGGCGTCGCGGGCGCGATGGCTCGCCACCTGGTCAGAACGCGAGTCGAGCGCGACGGCGTCGACACCCTGGCGGTGAACGTCGCCGGGAGCTTCCTCCTCGGCGTCGTCGTCACCGCCCGGGCCGGTGACCCGGCCGACCCGCTCGTCCTCGCCGTGGGAACGGGCTTCTGCGGCGCGTTCACCACGTTCTCCTCCTTCGCGGTGGAGACGGTTCGCCTCGCCGAGAACGGACGCCCCCGCGAGGCGGTCGCGAACGCGCTCGGAACGCTCGTCGCCGCGCTACTGGCCGTCGGCGTCGGTGCGGCGGTGGCGACGGTCGCCGGGTGACCGCGACGACGACGCTCCTGCGGGGCGTCACGCCGCCAGACGTGCCCCCTCCGGGCGTGCCCCTCAGCCGTCGTCCGCCGGGAAGATAGTCTTCAGTTCCTCCACCCGCTCGACGAGCCGGTCGATACCGGCGTTCATCGCCTCGATCTGCTCGTCGACGTCGTCCGCGGGGACGGCACCGTCCCCCGTCGGCTCCACCAGTTCGTCGTTCTCCAGCATCCGCAGCGACTGGCGCACCTTGTGTTCCGGCAGGTCGACCGACTCGGCGAGTCGGGTGATGCCGATCGGTGCCCCCTCGACGACGGCGAGGAATATCTCGACGTCCCGCCGCTCCTTCTCCACCTGGTCGGCCAGTCGGTCCATACCCATTGGCGTCTCTATCGGGGATATCGGCCCACAGACCATAAACGCCCCAGTTGCGAGAGCGGGCGAACCGGGGGACCGGCCCCGGACGGTGAGCGCGAAGCGGCCACCGGAGGGACGGCCGTTCGTGCGGGCAGGCAGGCGGCAGTTCGTCCGTGCGGGCGGACGCCCGTCCGGGCGGGCGGGCCCCGGCTACTCGTCCCCGACGGGCTTGCGGCGGAGTTCGTCGAGGTCGTCGCGGAGCCGCGAGAGCGCCGACTCAAGTTGCTCCCGGCGGTCGATGAGTTCGCTCAGTTCCTCCGTGTTGACGGAGTAGTCCTCCTCTAACGCGACGTCGAGCGCGTCCGTCGTCGCCTCGACCAGGTCCGCCGAGAGGTGCAACACCTCGGAGGGGGTGCCCCGCGACTCGAACAGTTCGCGCTGGCCCGACAGCGGTTCGTAGCTGACGATGGGGGACTCGACGCCGCGGTGGTAGCTGACCGAGTAGCGCAGGTCCGTCACGGGGTTGTGCCGGTCCTCCGAGAACTCGGTGCGCACGATGGCGAAGGCGTCGGTCAGCGAGCCGTAGGTGTCCGCCAGGTCCCGCAACCGGTCCGCCGCGGAGACGTCGAGCTGGGCCTCGACGTCGCCCAGGAACTGCCGGGACCGCGAGAGGCTGAAGGCGACGGTGTAGAAGACGGCCTCGTCGTTTTCCGCCAGCGCGCGGATCCGCTCGCGGACCTCGTCGTGGCGACCCTCGATGGACAGCTTCTCCAGTTCGTCGAGCAGGGCGCGCGTGCCGCGCTCGCGTTCCAGAAACTCCTCGACGATGGTCCGCGGCATCGCGTCGCTGTCCACGTCGTCCATGGACGGGAATGCGTCCCGGTGCAGTTAACAGTTACTGGCGACCCCCGCGGCGACGGGCGATCCACGTCGGTCCCGTCCCGCCCGTCGGTCACTCCGCGGCCGCGGGCAACCTGACCGAGACGACGGTCCCCTCGCCCCCGGTCGACGGCACCGAGAGCGTCCCGCCGCTGGCCGTCACGATGAACCGGACGACCCACAGACCGATCCCGCGCGAGTGCGTCAGGACGTCCTCCACGCCGTCCTCCAACACCGCCCGCTCGATGTCGGGCAATCCGGGTCCGTCGTCGGTGACGGACAGGACGACCTCGTCTCCCTCCCGTTGGAGGGTCACCGTCACCGTCGGCGTCCCCGACTCGTGGTGGACCACGCCGTTGGCCAGCAACTCCTCGACGGCGACCGAGAGGCGGGGGTGGGCCACGACGGACTGCCCGTCCGACGTCTCGAGGGTGAACGTCGCGTCGGGGTACTGCTGCCGGACGGCCGCGATGGCCTCCTCGACTATCGCCACCATGTCCTGCTCCATCGGCTCGACCTCGTCGTCGAAGACGACGTCCCGGAGTTCCTGGGACTTCGACGCGATGGTCGCGAGTTTCTCGGCGTGCCGGCGGATCCGGTCGCGGTTCTCCGCCTCGTCGCCCCGCCCGGACTGGAGCAGGTCGACGTTGTTCTGTATCACGTCACAGCTGTTGCGGAGGTTGTGACGCAGGAGCCGGTGGAGCACCGTCGAGTGTTTGAGTGCGCGCTCCAGGTCCTCGTTCGTCGCCGCCTGCCGCCGCTCCTCGCGGCGGATCAGCCCGAAGATGAGGAGACCGGACAGCGTCACGAACACCACGCCCTTCGTCGTCTGCACGGCCAGGAACTGCTGTGCGCCGCCGACCGCGGAACCGAGCCACCAGTCCGACGCGAGTACCCACAGCCCGCTCACCGCGACGTACGTGGCCGCGATCTTCGTCGCGCCACTCTGCATCCCCCACCACTTCGGTTCCATTGCCAACGCTTGCGCGGTCGTTGTTGAAAAGATTGCTGTGGGTTACGTACCAGAACCAGCCGGAATTAGACCGCCATCCGTCGGATCCCGATTGGTTCTCCCCCCAACAGGTCGGGGTCGGCGTTTCGGCGCCGGGACCGGCGGCCGGCGGTCACTGCTTCACCCACGCCATCGCCTCGGCCCGGTCGTCCGTCGCCATCGGTTCGACGCCCATCTCCGCGACTTTCCCCTTCAGGGCGAGGCTCTTGATGCCGTCGGAGACGATGGCCCACCGGTCGACGCCGTAGTCGGTTCCCACCTTCGCGGCTTCCTTCGCCTTCTCGAACACGTCGCCGTTGAGCGACGCCTCCATCTGCAACACCGAGACGTGCGCGTCCACCTCACTCCGGGCCGCCAGTCGTTCGAACTGCTCGTTCACCTTCGCGTACTCCGACTCGTCGGACGGCATGCCCGCGCCGAAGTCCGCGACCAGTACGTTGTCCTCCACGTAGAGTTCCCAGTCTGACATCGTGTTTCGTCCGTTCGTTCGGACGACACTGATAAAGCCGGACGCCCTACGACGTGTTCGCGTTGGGGAATTTCAGGTCGGGCGGTACTCGCTCGTTCCGTGCCTCGACTCCCATAGCGGTCGCTCACGGGTTTGAAATTAGAGAGACGCTCGGAGCGGGACCGAGCGAACACGAAGCGTTCGCGAGGGTCAAGAGGCGCCGCAGGCGTCTCTCGGGATTTGAACCACGCCCGAGAACCTGCGCTTCGCGCAGAACCTCGGTCTACCTCAAATCCCCGTTGAGGTCGTTTCTCGAACCGGGATGTTCGCGACACAGCAAAGCTGGTCGCTCACGAATTAGGTTCGAGAAAACGCCCGGAGCGGGATTTGAACCGGAGGAAGACGGTCGACCTCGCTCCGCTCGGCCGCTGCGACTTCCAGGGTTCAAATCCCGACCGTGGTTCACCGCTCACGAGAGCCGAGCACACGCTACGCGGTGCTCGGCGGAGTTGTTCGCGACAGAAACGCCCGGAGCGGGATTTGAACCCGCGTCACGACCGTGACAGGGTCGTATGATGGGCCACTACACCATCCGGGCTTCACTCTCAGGTATCGCGGTGTTATACTTAAGGCTTCTCAAAAACGGCGGGGTTGTGTGGCGGTGCCGTGGGGCGTGTTCACCGCCGGGAGACCCGGCACGGGACCGACTGCCGGGGAGTGGCGCGAAGCGACCGCCCGTCGCCAGTCGGTTCGACCGGCGGTGGGGACGAGCCGGCGTCGACCGAGCGGATCCGCCGATTTCACCGGGTATAATCCTCCACTGCCTCGAATCCCGGAAATCCAACCAACCCAAACTACTATGAGTGAGATAGTCGTATGGAGTTGTAAGTCACCCCGGCCTGCCCCGGGGGTCGGATAGCTACGGTAGACCGACTTCGTAAGTGTTACATGGGTGTGGTCAATAGCGACCTGTAGTATCTCGTGACAGCAACCTTCTCCACTAGCCGGCCACACAAACCATGGTAGACGTAAGCCAACACGAACTCGTTCCGGACCACAGCGTGCTCGACGACGAGGAAGTCGAGGACGTGCTCGAGGAGTACGACATCGATAAAACGGACCTCCCGAAACTGCAGCGACTCGACCCGGCCGCGCCGGACGGCGTCAGCGTCGGGGACGTCGTCAAGGTGACGCGGGACTCGCGGACGACCGACGAGGCGGTCGTCTACAGACTGGTGGTGGAATAGATGGACGTCGAAGACCGCCGCGAGATCTCGCGGGAGTACTTCTCCCGGGAGCGCCTCGCGGAACACCACTTCCGCTCGTTCAACGCCTTCCTCAACCGCGGCATGCAGG
>CAZMGU010000089.1:0-9305 GCA_964565905.1 uncultured Halobacteriales archaeon | reverse complement strand
CGTCGTCCAGCCCCGCGAGACGGGCGCGGTCGAAGTGGCCGAAGTCGTCGAGGTCTATCGATTCAATCCACATGGTGTCGTCGGGTTGCGAGTTCGTCGAGCGCGACGTCGACCGCGCGGTCGACGAGTTCGTCGAGTCGGTCGTCGGAGAGCGGGAGGCGGTCCGGCGGCGTGTCCTGGCGGTCCGGGTCGTCGACGACTTCCCAGACCTCGCCGGCCGCGTCGCGCAACTCCGCCCGGGCGTCCGGGTCGCCCCGTATCTTGTCGGTCAGCGAGAGGAGTTCCGCGACGACGTCGTCCTCCCGGGCGAGCGTCTCCCGGTCGGGGATCGGTGGCCCGGTGCGGTCCCGGACCGTCTCCGTCCAGACGAACGGGGCGGTCCCGTCGAGCCGCGAACGGAGTCGTTCCGCGACCGTCTCCGTCGCCCCGTCCCCGTCGCGCAGGACGTGGTGGAGGTCGCCGCGACCGGTGAGTTCCCACCGGCAGACGACCCCCTCGGGTTCCCAGTCGTGGTCGGCCAGCGCGAGGTCGTGGTCGACGAGCGACGCGGCGTCGACGTCCTGGAAGTCGAGGGCCCGGTCCGCGAGGTGGCCCACCAGGTCCGTGAGGTTCCCGAGCGAGCGGTCGGCCGACGCGCCGACGTCGACTGTGACGCGCTGCCAGACGATGGGGCTGGTCGGGAGGAAGGAGATATCCGGGTCCGCGCCGGTCTCCAGGTCGACGAGGAGACAGCCGCCGACGCCGGCCTCCTCGACGTGTCGCCCCTGCGGGATGCCGGGATAGGCGGCCGGCGCACCACGTACCGACCCGGCGGCGTGGATGTGGCCGAGCGCCCAGTAGTCGACCGCCTTCGAGGCGAGGTCCGACGGGCCACATGGCGCGTAGCGGCGGCCGTCGGGGTTCAGCCCGGTGTGGAGGACGCCGACGTTCGGGACGCCGTCGTCGGGCGGGTCGTAGTGGTAGTAGAGCCTGTTGGACTCGTGGCGAGCGCCGTAAGACTGGCCGAGGACCCGTGCCTCGGGGGTCGCCTCGTCCGGGTACGGGACGCTCTCGACGCCGTCGGTGCCGAACACGTGGACGTTCCCGGGGAGGTCCAGTTTCTCCGCACCGCGGCCGAGCGGGTCGTGGTTGCCGTGGACGACGTAGCACGGTATCCCGTGCTTGGCCAGTCGCTCGAACTGCTCGACGAGGAACTCGGTGGCCCGGACCGACCGGGCCTCCCTGTCGTACAGGTCGCCCGACGCGACGACGAAGTCGACGTCGCGCTCGACGGCGGCGGTGACGACCCGTCGGAACGACTCCTGGGTCGCCCTGGCGAGGCGGTCGCCGACGTCCTCGGACGCGCCCGTGACGGCCCGGAGCGGACTGCCCAGGTGGAGGTCCCCGGTGTGCAGGAACGTGACTCCCATCTACCCGCTAGTTGCGAACTGGGGACCATATAACAACGGGGCTGGATCCAGCCGACCGCGACCGGATGGGGGACCGGACGCCGGTCACGCGGCGGTCTCGACGCCCGACACCTCGAACCGCGCGCCGCCGTCGTCGCTCTCGCGGACGGTTATCTCCCACCCGTGCGCGTCGGCGACCTGTTCGACGATGTTCAGTCCGAGACCCGTCCCTCCGGCCGACCGGGAGTAGCCCGCCTCGAACACGTCGTCCCACGCGCCCTCGGGGACGCCGACCCCGTCGTCCGCGACGTAGAACCCGTCCGGCAGGTCGCCGACGGTCACGGTCACGCCCGCTCCCCCGTGTTCGACCGCGTTCCGGATGCAGTTCTCCAGCAACTGGTGCAGTTTGCTCCGGTCCGCCCGGACCGTCCGCTCCGTCTCCGTGACGAGGGTCGCGTCGCCCGTCTCGACGGTCCGCCAGCAGTCGGCGACCGTCGACGCGAGGTCGACGTCGGCGACGTTCGTCGCCCGCTCGCCGTCCCGCGCGAACGCGAGCAGGTCGTCGATGAGCGTCTCCATCCGTTCGTGCGCCCGCGACACGGCCTCGAAGTGCTTGTCCTCGTCCTCCCGTCGCGCCAGGTCGAGACGCGCTCGGGCGACGTTCAGCGGGTTCCGGAGGTCGTGACTGACGACGCTGGCGAACTCGGACAGGCGCTCGTTCTGTCGGCGCAACTGCCGCTCGTGCTCCCTGCGCTCGGAGACGTTGCGCCCGATACCGACGATGCCGGTCACCTCGCCGTCGTCGCCGGTGAGCGGCGCGGCCGTGAACTCGTAGGGGACGCGGTCGCCGTCCGCGGTCACGACGTCGGCCTCGAGCGTCGACTGCCCCGTCTCGAGCGTCGCCTCGAACGCCCTGGTGATGCGGTCGTGGTCCTCCTCCGGGAAGAACTCCTGCAGGCGCATGTCGGCGAGAGCGTCGTCGTCGTAACCGAACACCTCGCGGAGGCGGTCGTTCCACCGGCGCAACTCCCCGTCCGGTCCGAGGACGTAGAACACGTCGTTCAGCGTCTCGAGCGCCTGGTCGACGAACTCGCGCTCCTCCCGGAGGGTCCGTTCGGACTCGATGCCGTCGAGCGCCGTGGTCGCGTGCGCGGCGAGCATCCGCGCCAGGGAGACGGACGTCTCGTCGAACGCCGCCGGTTCGGGGGACCCGACGAGGAGTATCCCGTGTTCGCCCAGCGGGAGGAGCATCTCGCTGCGGACCGCGGTGTCCGAGTTGTATCGCCCGGGTTCCGCCGCGACGTCGTCGTACACCTCGGTCTCGCCCGACTCGAAGGCCGCCCACGCGAGGCCCTCGCCGCGATGGAACGTCGGGGCGTCGCCGATGAGGCGCTCGCTGGCGTCGGTGAACGCTGCGGGTCGGAGGCAGTCGCCCTCCGGGTCGTAGCGGTGGACCGCGGCGGCCGGCATGTCCAGGACGTCGTGGACCGCCGAGACGGCTATCTCGGCCACTTCGTCGGTCGTCTCGGCCTCCATGAACGCGCGGACCGTGCTGTGCAGTTCCTCGATGGCCCGTTCGCGCTCCTTGCGCTCGGTCTTGTCCCAGACGCTACAGACGAGTTCACCCTCCTCGGTCGTGGCGAGCGTGTGCTCCTCGACGAACGTGCTCCCGTCGGCCCGGAGGCCGGTCGTCTCGCCGCGCCAGAACCCCGTCTCGTCGACGGCGGGCATGACGTCGGCCTGGACCGCCTCGAGTTCGCCCTCCGGGTAGGTGAGGGCGAAGTCCGCGCCGAGCATCTCCCCGGGTTCGTAGCCGTAGATGTCCGCGTAGGCCTGGTTGACGTAGACGTACTTCCCGTCCTTGTCGAGGATGCTGATCCCCTCCTGTGCCGTCTCGATGGCCCGCAGGTGGCGACGCTGGGCCTGCTCGGCGCGGGCCCGTTCGACTGCGTTGACGACGCGGTTGGCGAGGATGGCGTACTGGTCCGTGCCGGCCTCCTTCTGGAGGTAGTCGGTGACGCCGGCGGAGATGGCGTCGCTGGCCACCTCCTCGCTCCCCTTCCCCGTGAACAGGATGAACGGCAGGTCCGGGAACTTCTCGCGGACGGCCTCGAGGAACTCGATGCCGTTCCGTCCGGGCATGTCGTAGTCGGACACGACGCAGTCGAACTCGCCCGCGCTCAGTCGCTCCAGTCCCTCGGCGGCGTCCGCGGCAGTCTCGACCGTGAGGCGCTCGTTCTCGCGCTCGACGAACGCCGCGGACGTGTCCGCGAGGTCCGGCTCGTCGTCGACGTGGAGCACGCGTACCTCGTCGGCGGACGAGTGGCTCATTGGTAGTTCGATGAGTAATGTCGGTGTTAACTGTTTGGTACCGATGCGGCCGCCGATACGTCTGGACCGTCGCTGACGCTCCCGTCGGGATGGACCGGGGAGAAACCGTTTGCCGCTGCGGATCGCAGGTGGTCGTCGGTGACTGACGGCGTCCCTCGCGGATCCGGCGTCTGCACTCCGCCGTCGTCAGTCAGTCGTGTGCGGGAACGCCGGCGACGTCGGACGCGTCCACCTCCAGCGGTTCGCTCGCCCACGTGACGTCGAGCGACCGGCGCGAGCAGTAGGGAGCGAGGGTCTCGGTGGACACGACGCCGTGGTAGTCGCCCCGTCCGTCGACGACTGGGAGGTGTTTCACTCCCTCGCTACACATTCGCTCCGCCGCCTCGGTGACGGTCGCCGTCGGTCGAACGGTGGTCACCGGCGCACTCATACACTGGTCGACCGTCGCCAACTCGTCCGTCTCGGCGACGAGCGCGACGACGTCCGACTCGGTGACGATGCCGACGACCGCCTCCGCCCCGTCGCGGACGACGAGAGCCGGGACGTCCGGGTCCCGGAGGTGCTGTGCGGCGTCGGTCACCGGCGTCTCCGGCGTCACGATGCCTGCGGCGTGCGTGATCGCCGTCTCGACTGTGGTGTCGATCATGGCTTGTCAGACGTTGGCACGCGCGGTCGTATAGCTCTACTGAACAAACAGTTTAGACGTCCTAAAACTCATGAAAGATGGGGCAGTTCTACGAGGGAAAAGTGGACGAACTCCCGCCTCACTCTCTCGGAAAACGATTTCGGGAGATACGGGCCGGCCACGACGTCCTCGCGGAACGGTCCGCGGTTAGCCGTCTTCGTCCTCGAACAGCGCGGCGACGCGCGTCGGACACGGCCGCGTCGCTCTGCGGCGGCCACCGACGGTGAACGTCGGCGGGGTCGTCCGCTTGTGTCGGGTGTCGACGTACCGTTCGAGCAGGCCGAGCGCGACCCGTGGGTCGACGTCGAGTTCGGCGACGACGTCGTCGACGTCGCGGCCGTCGTCGAGGACGCGGGCGAACAGCGCGTCGACGACTTCGTACGGCGCGCCCAGGTCGTCCCGGTCGGTCTGCCCGCTCCAGAACCCCGCAGTCGGCGTCTTCGCGACGATACGTCGCGGGAGGCCGACGTGCTGTGCGAGGGCGCGGACCTCGGTTTTGTACAGGCCGCCGAGCGGGTACAGGTCGGCGGCACCGTCCCCGTACTTCGTCATGTACCCCGTGAGGAGTTCCGAGCGGTTCGCCGTCCCGAGCACCAGTCGCGACTCGCGGTTGGCGACGTAGTACAGACAGGCCATCCGCAGGCGGGCGACGAGGTTGCCGCGGGCGCGTTCGCTTCCGTCGGCGTCGTCCGGCCCGTGAATCGCTTCGACGAACTCGTCGACGAACGACCACAGCGGTATCTCGCGGAACTCGATGCCGAGTCCGTCTGCTATCGTCCCCGCGTCGTTCGCGTCGGGCCGGTCGGCCTTCTTGCTCGGGAGCGTGATTCCGAGGACCCTGTCGCTGCCGAGCGTCTCCGCCGCGAGGAAGGCCGTCAGCGTCGAATCGACGCCGCCGCTGAGGCCGACGACCACCCCGTCGGCGTTCACGCGTCCGACAGTCCGCTCCACGAACGTCGTTATCGACGACCGCACCGCCGACAGTTCGGGCCCGTCCTCGGAAGCGAGCCGCCCCGGAGCGAATGTAACACTCATGGGTAAATATGCGCATATACTTTTTGACTGTGTATCACTATCCCACTTTCAGGATCGAACATACGCTACTTAGTGCTACTCCTAAAACAACTAGTACTCTTCCCGGGCCCGCCGTTTCCCGTTTCGCTCGGATCGATCCGTCCGCCTGGTACGTATCGGGGGACCGCCCGGGGAGGAGGTGAAACGGTCACCACTATGGCGACGACGCGTCCCCGTCCAGTCGGCAGTCGGGTCGGCGCGCAGGGTACTCACCATGGTCGACGCAACACAGATCCGGACGGCCGCAATCGTGTTCCCGATAATCGTCCTCATCACGAACTTCGCCATCAACTCCGTGTCGAGCGACGACGGGCGCGCGTATCGCATCTTCGTCGGCGGGATGGGAGTCGTCTCGCTCATCACGTCCATGATAGCCGCGATGTTGCTGTTCATCGGCGGCCTCGCGGGCCTCGAGATAGCGACGGCGTACCGCTACCTCGTCGCGTCGGTCGTCGTCATCTTCTTCCTCGCGCTGGGGATCATGGTCCACGAGATATCGCGTGGGCTGGAGACCGACTCGGACAGGCTGTACGTGTTCGCCGGCGTCGGAGCCTTCATCGCGTTCGGCGTCGTCATCCTGGAGGTGCTGTAGGGAGTCGGCGGGTCGTCCGCCGTGGGACGCCGACCTCCTGTCCGCCCGCCCGCAGTCGAACGGTTCACGTACCAGGACGCTGCAGTCCCCCATGATGAACGAACGCGGACACGTGATCAACGCCGTCCTGTTGAGCGTCGGTATCGCCGTGATCCTGGAGGGACGACTCGCGGTGCCGCCGTGGCAGGCGCTCCTCGCCGTCGGCGTCCCGGTGACGCTGGGTGCGCTGTTCCCGGACATCGACACGAGTTTCGGCACTCACCGAAAGACCTTCCACAACCTGGCGACGCTGGGGGCGTTCGTCGCCTTCCCCGTCGTCTTCTACAACCTCCAGTTCGTCTGGATAGGCGTCGCGACCCACTACGTGCTGGACATGCTGGGGAACGTCCGCGGGATGGCCCTGTTCTACCCGTGGTCACGCGAGTTCGACGTGCCGGTCGGCGTGAGCGTCTCCAGTCGATGGGCCGGCCCCGTCACCCTCGCCGTCACGGCGTTCGAACTCGCGGTCGTCGCCGCCGTCGTCCACACCGAGGCGTACGCGCCGGTGCTGGAGGCGGTGGCACCGTTCGTCTGAGGGGCGGCGTCGCTCCGCGGCGAAGCGTGGAAAAGGGTGCCCGGTCCGGACGAACCCGGCGGGATCACGGCAGGTCGCGGACGGCTCAGAACTCGCCGTTCACGATATCGGAGACGCGCTGTCGGTCGAACAGGTCGCCGGAGAAGGTTTCCGGGTAGAGATTCTTCGCCAGGCGCTCGACCAGGAAGAGGTTGTGGATCGGGCCCTGGTACACCGGTCCCCCGCGATAGATGCGCCCCTCCCGAACCGCGGCGAGGTCCTGGCCGACGTCGTGGTTCTCGAAGTGCGCGACGACTGTATCCCGGAACTCCTGGGCGCTCTTGGCCTCGTGGCCCTTCACGAGCAGCACCGGCGGGTCCACGTCGAGCAGGGTCTCGAAATCGATCTTCGTCCGGTTGGTGGAACTGAGCCCCTGGACCTCGGTGTCGACGAACGCGTCCTGCACGTTCAGGTCGCGGAGGTGTTTCAGCGCCGTCCCGCTCGACTCGAGGCGGTTCGGTGCGAACTCCTCCGGTTCCTCGCCGGCGGCGTGGATGATCGCGGCCTCCACCGCGTCGTCGCCCTCCGGCAGTTTGTCGGCGACGCGTCCCCGGACGTACTCCTCGTGCAGGTCGGCGAACGCCTGGTAACGCTCCTGCTCCTGGAACACCTCGGCGACCTTCTCGAAGGCCTCGTACATCGTGTAGTAGCGGTAGTCGTGCCACTCGTCGGTCTGCCGGAAGATCAGATTGCCGATGAACGGTGAGACCTGGTCGGCGATGTCGTCGACGTCGGAACGGTCCCAGCCATCGAAGTTGTTCGCCAGCCAGTTGGGGTCGACGACGTGGACGTCGGCGTCCATCGAGTAGAACAGCTCCTTGTCGATGCCGCCCTGGTACAGCGCCTGGAGCCCCTCCTTGTCGACGCTCACGCCGTCGAGTTCGTCGTACCACTTGGTGTGGAGCCGGGGTTTGTAGCCGACGCTGAGCAGCCCCTCGGCCTGCCCGAGCGCGATACCCATGTCGGCGTACCCCTGGCAGTAGGTGGCCCAGGTCTCGGGTACGGCGTCGAACTCGACGGTGCCGACCGGTTCCATCGTCACCGAGTACCCGCTTTCGGTCGAGGACGGACTCCCCGTCGTCCCCCCGGTCGATCCCTCCGTCGAGTTCGCGTCCTCGGCGCATCCGGCGACGGCACCGACTCCCGCCAGTGCGACGCTCGTTCGCAACACGGATCGTCTCGTTCGACTGTTTCCGTCGGCCATCGTGTTTTAGGCCCGCCTAAAACAGTAAAACCCTGCCGGTTCCCGCCGATCCTCAGGATCGATCGTCCGGGAGCGCGCGTCGCGGCAGGACCTGCAACGCCGGTTCGTACTCGACGGTGGCCTCGACGCCGAACACGTCGGCCAGCAACTGCTCGGTGACGACGTCCTCGGGCGGGCCCCAGTCGTACAGCTGGCCGTCGCGCAGCGCGATGAGGTAGTCGGCGAACCGGGCCGCCTGGGCGACGTCGTGGAGGACGACGGCGACGGTGACGTCGGTCCGCTCGTTGAGCTGGCGGACCGTCTCCAGCACCTTGAACTGGTTGTGCAGGTCGAGGAAGGTGGTGGGCTCGTCCAGCAACAGGACGTCGGTCTCCTGGGCCAGCACCATCGCGATCCAGGCGAGCTGTTTCTGGCCGCCCGAGAGCTGGCCGACCTCCGAGTTCCGGAGGTGTTCGACGCCGGCCATCGAGATGGCCCGGTCGACGGCCTCGCGGTCCGCCTCGGTGACGCTCTCGAAGAAGCCCCGGTGTGGATAGCGGCCGTGATAGACCAGGTCCTCGACGGTGATGGTGCCGGGGGACTCGTTCTCCTGTGAGAGGACGCCGAGGGCGCGAGCCAGTTCCTTGTCGCCGAAGGAGTCGACGCTGTCGCCCCAGAGCCGCACGTCGCCGTGGTCGGGTGCGAGGTGGTTCGAAAGCCCCTTCAGCAGGGTGCTCTTCCCGCTGCCGTTCGGGCCGACCAGCGCCGTCACTGCGCCCTCGGGAACGTCGAGGCGGGCGACGTCGACGACGGTCTCGTCGGACGAGGGGTAGCTCAGTCGGAGTTCGTCCGCTACGACCGCACTCTCGACGCTGACGCCGTTGGTGTCGGTGATGCGTTCGTTGTCGCCGTCGTCGGTGGCGTCTCGCTGTGCCATCAGAGATCACCCATGGTCTCCTGTTTGCGCATCAGGTAGAGGAAGTACGGACCGCCGACGACGCCGGTGACGACGCCGACGGGGATCTGGACCGGACTCAGCGCGAGTCTCGCGCCGACGTCGGCGACGACCAGCAGCGCCGGGCCGGCGAACACGCAGCCGACCACGAGCCGGCGGTAGTCGCTCCCGAGGACGATGCGAACGACGTGCGGGACGACGAGGCCGAAGAAGCCGATGATGCCGGCGACGGCGATGGCGGTACTGGCCGCGAGGATGGCGACGCCCGAGAGCATGAACCGGACGCGTTCGACGCGCATCCCGAGGGACTTGGCCGTCCGTTCGCCCAGCAGGAGGACGTTGAGCTGTCGCGCGCCGGCGACGGCCAGCAGGATGGCGACGGTCGCGGGGAGGATGGCGAGGCGGACCTGCTCCCAGCCCGTGCCCGTGAGCGAGCCGGTGATCCAGGCCAGCGCCGACTGGACGACGCCGAGGTCGTCGGCGA
>CAZMGU010000088.1:0-9669 GCA_964565905.1 uncultured Halobacteriales archaeon | reverse complement strand
TCGTCGTCCTCGAACGACCGCCACTCCGGCCCGCGGTCGATGGCGTCCTCGGCGACGACCAGTCCGCAGTCGCCGCACACGGTCTCACACCCCGATGCCTCCAGGGCCCCGTCGCACTCGGGGCACCCCTGCTGTGTTACACTCATACACGTGAACGTTCGGCCCGATGGGGCATTTAAAGACGGGCGGAATCGCCGGTTCGGGGCCGAATCCGCCGGCGTCTACCGACCGGTTACCGGTAGGTAGCCCGCGACTGCCTCCGGAGGCTCCGTCCAGCGCCCGCCAGCCTTAAATCACTGCCATCAGAGGTGGAACTATGGCACTCTCGGACATCGCCGCCGGGATAGAGGTCACCACCGAGCAGCGCGAGCGGGGCGTCGCGTCGGTGGACCGGACCGACGAGCACCTGGCGGACAGACTCGCCGGCGTCGCCGAGGAGTTCCCCTGCGACGCCGAGTCGGCGGCCACGCTGGTCGAGGCGTACGCCGCCGGCAGTAGCGTCGGCGACGCCGGGCGGGCGGCGGGCGTCGCCCCGGTCACCGCCGCGAAGACGCTCCACCTGTTCGGCGAGCAGGTCCGGCCGCTCTCCCCGACCGGAATGAGGATGGTCCGTGACTGGCTCGACGGCCTCCACTCGCGGAGCGAGGCGCTGGCGCTCACCGGCGCCGGCGAGCGCGAGTTCGCCCTGGCCGCCTACGTGGAGACCCACGAACCCTCGGCCGACGCCCGCGAGGCGGTGGAGGGCCACCTCACCAGCGACGACGCGACCGGTGAAAAGCTGGCCTCGCTCGGTGAATCGGTCGAAACCCGCGACGACCTGCGATAGGTGAAAACCAGGGTGCTGATCGGTTACTAATTCAGCCAACATCACCGTAGTGACCACCAAAGGAAAGCCCCCGATTGCTCGGGTTGGGGGGCTCGCTGCGCGCTTCCTTCGCTTCGCTCAGTCCAGTGCTTGCTTCGCCCGCCTTCCCCGAGCAATCGGCCCCTTTCATTCCCACCCGTTTCTCCGGGTCGGCCAGCTACCGTGGGCGGGAATGAAAGGGGCGGTCCGCTCCGGGAACCTCGGCGAAGTAAGCACCGCAGCCCGAAGGGCGAGGAGCACAGCGAGCCGCGGGACCGGAGCGGACCGGGGCTTTCCTCCGGTGTTAGTAGTCGATTCGTCGGAACTCTCGCGAACGCCACCCGATCAGCACACCCGAACTCCCCGGAATCGAAACACGGTTTAGGGCAGCGAGCGACGCCCCGGACGTGATTATCCCCGGATCCGCGACGCAGTCGTTCGCCGCCGCGCTGGCCGACGCGACCGGCGAGGGACTCGGTCGCGCCGAGTACGAGCGGTTCGCCGACGGCGAACTGATGGCCAGCGTCCCGGGCGACCTGTCGGGCCGGGTCGTGGTCGTCGCCTCGACGGTGTCCAGCGACGCCCACGTCGAGGTGCTCCAGTTGCAGGACGCCGCGCGGGAGGCGGGTGCCGACGAGGTGGTCACCGTCCTGCCGTACATGGGTTACGCGCGCCAGGACCGGGCGTTCCGGGCCGGCGAACCGGTCTCGTCGCGGGCGATGGCCCGGGCCATCTCCACCGGCACCGACCGGGTCCTCACCGTCAACCCCCACGAGGAGGCGGTGTGCGAGTTCTTCGACGTCCCCGCCGAGTCCGTCGACGCCGCCGGGTGCCTGGCCGACCCGCTCCCCGCCGACCTGTCGGACCCGCTCTTCCTCTCGCCCGACGAGGGCGCCGTCGACATCGCCGGGACGGTCCGGGACGCCTACGGCGACGGCGAGACGGACTACTTCGTCAAGGACCGTGACTACGACACCGGCGACGTGGAGGTCACGCCCAGCGACGCCGCGGTCGCCGGCCGCGACGTCGTCCTGACCGACGACATCGTCGCGACGGGGTCGACGATGAGCGAGGCCGTCGCGGTGCTGAACGAGCGCGACGCCGCGCGCGTGTTCGTCTCCTGCGTCCACCCGATGCTGGCGAGCAACGCGCTGACGAAACTGGAGGCCGCCGGCGTCGAGCGCGTCTACGGCACCGACACCATCGAGCGGGCGGCCAGCGCGGTCAGCGCCGCCCCGCTCGTGGCCGAGGAACTGTAGCGATAGGGCGACGGCGTCAGCACGGGATGCCGGGAGCGTCGTAGATGGTGTCGATGTGCGTATCCTGGTTGGCGTTGTTGACGTCGTCGGCGATGACCGTCCCGTCCATGAGTATCGAGTTCTCGTACCCCGCTTCGATACCGACGATTTTCATCCGACTCTTGTCACACCCCGGCTCGAAGACGATGTAAACGTCGTTGGTGGGTTCGCCGGAACCGCCGTACGGTTCGGGTTCGACCTGGTCACCGTCGATTTCGTAGTTCCCCTCGCCCGGGTCGGTCCCGGCCGGTGGTGCGTCCGTCCAGTTCAGATCCCCCGCTCCGCCGGCGTGGACGTTGTCGACGAGGATGAAGACCCAGACCGGGCCCTCGAACCCTTCGAGATCCTTGTTGTACTTCTTGCTGTAGTGCCAGTCGTTGGCGAACGATATCGGGCCGATCTCTGCGTCAGTGCCGGAGTCCTCACCCGGACCGTCCGGATCCATCGCCAGGCCGAACGCGTATTCGGACTTCATGTCGACCTTGGTCTCCGTCCCGTCCTCGTGGACGAACGCGTACTCGAAGCGCTCGACGAACCCAAGCTTACAGTCGAGGGCGGTCTCCACGTCGTACTCCGCGACGAGGTTCGTCGTCTCGCCTTTCTCCGTGTAGACGGATATCCGGTCGGTGGGGTAGAGACAGGTGAGTTCGAGTTTCTCCTTCCCGTCCCACTCGTAGACGTCGCGGCCGTTGATGCGGAGGTTGTAGGTCGACGAGCGGGTGTTCACGGCCTGTGGTTCGATCACGAGACGCTCGCCGTCGCCGTCGTCCGGCACGCCGATGGAGTAGGCACCCATCCCGTGGACGGCGGACGCGTCCGTCCCGGACTCGGCGAGCGACGAGAGGCTCATCGTGGCGACGACGGCCAGCATTACCACTACAGCGACGAGCAGCGTGACGCCGATCACTTTCGATATCCCCCTCTCTGTCGGCCGTTGCGTATCGAGCATCCCCAGACCCCTTAGCTACGCAATGTTATCTGAACTCGCATAGTACTTGGGGTGTCGCTGGTTGACAGGTGCGTTCGGTGCCGGATCGTACCGACGAGCGACCGTTCGCGTCTGCGTTCACCGGTTTCCCCAGTTCGGCCGGGATCCCCGCATCCGAACTCACGAGGTGGGCGGGCTGTCGACCCGGTCATCGTGGCGCTCGTGGCCGTAGCCACGCGGGTAGCGGCGGTGCCTGGCCACCCGTCCGGCGGGTTCGCCGAGCAAGGGAAACAGCGGACGTCGGGTGATATCGACGGACGGTGGAGAACGAACTCCGTGGCCCCCGATCCATACCGAGGGGCGAGAACGGGGCCGACGGCGGTCAGTCGTTCAGGAGCTCCGTGAGATCGGTGTGCTCTATCCTGACGGCGTGGCTCTTGCCGTTGTGAACCGCCTTCTCGTGACTGATCTCGGGGACGTTGCCGGCCTGAACTGCGGCGACGAACGTGTCGTGGAGCAGTGCGACCTGTTCGGACCGTGACGGGGCCTCACGCCTCGTGGACCAGTCGTTGTACTGGGCCTGGAGGTCCGAGTGGACGTACCGAACGAGCAGTTCCCGCTGGTCCCGCATCAGTTCGTCGCAGTGATAGGCGAGCGCTTCCGCCGAGCACCTGTAGAGGTCGTTTTCCTTGAGGTGTTTCGCGACCGGGCGACGGCCGTTGCTGTTGTGAAGGATCTCGTTCAGTTCGGACTGCTTGAAGCGACCCTCCGCTCGGTCGAACAGACGGTTGTACTCGTCGCCTAGCCTGCCAATCTCCCCCCTGTCCACCAGGTGCCACTCGAGAACGTTGTCGATGCCGTTGCTCATGATGGCGAGGAGGTCCTCGTCGTGTTCGCCACGCTGAAGTGCCGAATAGACTACATTCGGTTCGAGCAGGTGACGTTCGCTCACGCCGTAGAGGAACGACGAAATGACGTCGATCCAGAATCGACGGCGTATCTGTCCATCGACTTTTTCGAGCGCCCTGAGGATCGGGGAGCCGGTCATCCACCGTGGGAGTACGGTACACAGTCCCTTAATATATTGGTTACTCGGTAGTAGTGGTCTATAGCCGCGACAGTTGGGTGTGCCATCCCCCTCGGACGAGGCCGGATGCCGATAACAGTCGGCTTAATGCTCCGGTAGCCCACGCAAAACGCGAATCGAACGCGGGCTTTAAATAGCAGAGGAGTGAATTGGGTGTGTTGTATGACGGGCAAGACACGGACCAGCCCCGAAGTAGACGAACAGCTTCTCGACGACCTGAAGACCGCAATTCGCGTCTTCAACGAGGGAAAGCTGAAGGGGCGACTGAGTCCGACTTTCGAGGAAGCCATCCAGTTGTACCTCGTCGTAATGTACTCGCGAAGTCCGATGCGACTCAAGCATCTCGAAGACGAGATCGATCCGGACGAACTCGGGATAGACGACCCGGACGCGTATCGAAGTCGCATACTCCAGTACGTATCCGGCGTTGAGGACTCGCTCACCGAGGCCACCCAGATGTTACAGCGCGATTCGCCCGGGGCCCAGAGCGGTCTCGAACGCGCGTTACTCCAGGCGAACGAGACGGGCGGACCGGGGAGCGTCGGTGACCAGTTCCCGCTCGATAACTCCCTCGTCGGCGAGGACGCTTCGGAACAGCAGATCCGTCGGGTGGTTCGCGAGGAGTTCTCCCGCATGCGAGAGGAGCGGGGGTCGACCGACGACGACGGTCGAGGCCGGAACGAGTCGCACGTCTGACGAGCCGAAGTAACGATTCTCCGCCGCTAGCTCCCGCATGCGAGTTCGCCGAGGCGATGGTCTCCCCACAGCGGCGACCACTCGGTACCGCCCGGTCCACTGAATTTACCCCCACCCATGGTTGTGTTGGAACTCTCATCCCCTAATTGAGTGATGTGATCGATATATTAACGGCCCGATAAGGCCCGAGTCGCCAATAGACATTCCAAACCGAAGACTTGTGTGTTCTATCCCCCTCATCACACCCATTTTCCCAGTTTATATTTAAGTATATCCTGTCCCAGACGCTCCCTTGCCGAATCTTTATAATACCCCATGCTGTATGTTCACGCGGAGATGGCGCAACATCGCTTCGGCCCTGGACGAACGGGACGCAAGCGCTGGACGGTCCGCGCGGACAGTACCAGGTGCGTTCCACGCGGTCCGGTTCGCCGTCCGTCTGCCCGGAGGGTGGTGGTGTCCACGTCCACGGGCCGCGTCGTCTCCGTGACGCGTTACGACGTAACGGCGTGGAGGCCGCCCATCACGCCGTCGTCGGCCAATCGAACCATGTTCGAAAACGACGAATGCGACGGTGGTTTCCGGGGGTTCCTCCCCGGAACACCGCTCGACACGGCCGTAGACGCATCGACCACGACCACAGAGACGAGCGACGACGCCGTCTCGCCGCAGGGCCCTTTCGAACCGGTTGTCGCGTGGTCCTCGACGTTCGCCTTCGAGTGGGAGCGGAGCGACGGGGCACCAGTCGTCGAAGTTAGCCTCGGAGACGGGCTGCTACAGCTGTTCTCGGTTCCGGGAACCGGAGCAGTCCGGCGAACGCTCCGTCGGTTGCTCCCCGTCAGGTCACGCCGGACGCCCGTAGGTGATGGTCGTGACTGACGACGCCGCCGGCGACGACCTCGACACCCTCGCCGAGGGGGTGATACTCGGGGGTCGGGCACCCGACCTGTCGCTCTCGGACCTCGCGTGGCTCTCTGAACGCGACGCCTTCACGACGCCGGGTGCGGAGGGGATCTGACGTGGGCTTTTGCCAGCAGCGGGCGGGAGGACTCCTGCTCGGCATCTCCCCCGTGATCGCCGTAGCACTCCGGTTCAGCCCCCTGTCCGGTGGCGGATGGGGCCAGTTCCCCCCGGAGATAGGCGTCCCGACCGGCGGCGTCCTGGTGATCCTGATCCTCGTGAAACTGGCCAGCCAGTGCGTCACGATCAGGTGGCGGACGACGGTCCGCGGCGTCGTCCGTCGGCAGTCGCCGCGACGGGAAGTACGACCGAACCTGCCGACGGAACCGGCGCGGTAGTGACGCGCCGGTCGGTGGTCCGCCGTCGGCGGCCACCGGGAACGAACGCGTCGGCGACCAGACCGGCGGATATCCGACCCTCGTGCTGTACACCGACGACTGCCGCGGGGCGCACGCGGAACTCGTCGACGAGGGCGTCACCGTCACCCGGGGCCGGTCGAGACGGCCGACGACGTCCACCTGGGCTTCGATGACCCCTACGGCAACGAGATCGTGCTGGTCGAGCGGACCGACGCGACGGGCTAGAGCGGAGACGTCACCACTTCGCCAGCCCGGCCCGCCCGTGGTGATACGAGAGGATGCCGAGGAAGGTGAACACGCCCGTGAACGCCGTGGCGGCGCCGAGGAAGAACACCCACTCCATGCCGGTGTTGCTCGTCAACCAGCCACCGACCAGCGGCGCGAGGATGGCCCCGGGCCGCCAGACGAGTTCGCGGACGCCGAAACTGGAGGCGACCCCGGAGCCGCTTCCCTCGTCGGCGAACAGCGCCATGCTGGCCGGTTCCCGGATGGAGTCCGCGACGCCGAGCAGCCCCGTGATGAACAGCAGCGGGAGGAACGCCGTCGAGAGGTCACCGAAGTAGGGGTAGACGGCGGGCAGGCCCAGCGCCGACCCGATGGCCGGCGTGAACGGGACGACGACGGCGACAGCGCCGTAGAACAGGCCACCGAGGAAGACGAACCGGGCACGGCCGAAGCGGTCCGAGAGCCCGCCCATGTAGGGCTGGCTGAGCATGTTGGTGAACTTCTCGGCCGAGACGATCAGCGCGACAGCGGTGGCGCCGGCCTTCGCCGCGCTCCCCTCCGCGGTGAACCCGAGGCCGCCCTGCGCGGCGGCGACGCCGGCGAAGATGGGCACCCACGTGCGGACGAGCGTCACGGCGACGGCGTACTGGGCCCGGAAACTCGTTATCGTGAGGATGCGCCGATTCATCGCCAGGTCGGAGAAGGCGAACCCCTCGACGGACGTCTCGTCGGGTTCCACCCAGCGCCACACCGCGAGTGCCGCGCCGGCGGTGACGGTCATCAGCACGCCGAACACCGCGCCGAAGCCGAACGCGTCGTAGAGCACGCCGGCGGACATCGCCCCGCCGATGGAGGCGGCGAAGCGCCAGGAGTTCGACATCGCGATGGTGTTGGCGCGGTCCCCCTCGCGCGCGAGTTCCCCGACGAGCGAGAGGCTCAACAGCCCGGCCGTCGTCGCGGCGACGCCCTGGAGCCCGCGGACGAAGATGAACCCCCAGCTCGTCTCCACGACCGTGAACGCCGCGTAGACGCCGGTGGCCAGCACGAGCCCGACCAGCAGGAAGGTCCGCTTGTCGTACCGGTCGCCGAGGTACGACACCGGGACGACGGCGATGGCCTGCGAGAGCGTCAACCCCGTCGCGAACATCCCGAGGACGAGCCCCTCGGCGCCCAGGAGCTCGATGTACGTCGGCAACAGCGTTATCAGCGTCACCAGCCCGTAGGCGTTGGCGAAGCGGGTGAAAAACAACGCCCGTAGTTGTCGCTTCGTGTCGCTCACTGACTGGACGGTCAGTGCTGGACTAAAAACGCCTTTCGAAACGGCCGCCGTCACGGACGTTGCGGCGAAATCGGCCGAGAATCGCCGTCGAACGACTCAGGCCAGCGCGTCGTCGAACCAGTCGTAGATCGCGCCGGTCGCGAGCGAGAGGTTGCCGACCTGGCAGTGTTCGCCCGCTCCCGTCTCCGTCCCGAAGACCCGGAGCGTCGTCGGCCCGCCGACGAGGTCCGCGAACTCCGACGCCATGCCGAGCGGGACGAAGTGGTCGTCCTCCCCGGCGAGGACGAGCGTCGGGCACTCGATGCGGCCGGCGACGTCGACCAGCGAGTAGTCTCGGAGCGTCCGCTGGAGTTCCGCGGCGGTGTCGACGCCGAACACCCACCCGGCGTTCGCCAGCAGCCAGCGGGACTGGACGCTGAACCTGCTCGCCAGCGACGCGGCGGCGTCGACCACCGCGTCGGGCGCCCGGTCGAACAGCGTCGCCGCCCGCGGCGACTCGTGGGCCGCCGCACCGTAGAGGTCGTGCATGTGGTCGAAGGCGACGCAGGCGGCGACCCGGTCGTCGAAGGCGGCCGCCCGCGGGGCGTAGTAGCCGCCGAAACTCACGCCGACGAGACCGACCCGGTCGTCGTCGACGACGGGTTGGCCCTCCAGGTAGTCGAGGGCCGGGCCGACGACGTGCTCCCAGTCGGGGCGCGCCGTCAGCCCCTCGCGCCGGAGCGGTTCCCCCTGGCCCGGACCCTCGAAGCAACAGACGGCGTAGCCGCGGTCGAGCGCCTCGGGGACGCCACAGAGGAAGTACAGTTCCTCCGCGAGCGAGTCGAACCCGCCGAGACAGACGACCGTCGGCAGCGGTCCGTCGGCGTCGGCCGGCGCGTAGAGGGACGCCGGGAGCGACGTGTCCTCGTAGGGGATCCGGTGGACCTCGGCCCGGTCGTCGAGCAACGACATTCCGGCCCGGAACTGCTCGCGACTCCGCTCGTAGGCGACCGCCCGCCGCTCGTCGTCGGGAGCCAGGAAGAACTCGGCGGTCCGGTAGTAGGTGTGGGACCGGAAGTGAGCGCCGCGAGCGGTCCGGGCCGAACCCGCGTCATTCGCCGTCGCCGCCAGGCGGTTCGCCGTCGCTCGCCACTCGCGATGCCAGGACTCGACGTCGCCGCCGTCGATGCGCTCGGCCGTGACCAGCACCTCCCCGACCTCGGCCCCGCCGAACGTGGTGTACGCCATCGCACGGAGCGTCTGGTAGTCGAACGCAGGGTCGGAGAAGTGGACGCGCATGCCGGATGTTCTCGGCGTCCGAGCAAAAGCGATCCGGCGGGCGTCGGACTGCGTCAGTTGAGCCGTGCTAGTCGGACGCCTCGGCCGCCGCGACCGACTCGATGGCGATGGTCATTTCGACTCCTTCGACGTCCCAGGTCTTCCGGTGACCGTCCGACACGTCGCCGAACTCGTCGGCGCGGACCTCCTCGGCGATCAGGTCCTCGTGCTCCCGCACGAGGCGGTCGACCCGCTCGTCCTCGATCTGGAGATCCAGCCGGATCCGCTCCTCGATGTCCAGTTCCAGGTCCTTCCGCATCTCCTGGACGCGGCGGACGACCTCGCGTGCGTACCCCTCGGACTCGATGTCCTCGGTGAGCGCGGTGTCGACGTAGACGACGCCGGACCCGTCGAGGGCCTCGAACTCCGTACCGGAGACGCCGTCGGGCGTCTGGCGGCGGAACTCGACCATCTCGTCGGTGACGTCGACGTCCTCGCCCAGCGCCTCTCGGACCGCGGCCTGGAGGGCGTCGAGGTCCGGCGCGTCGATGCGGGCGTCGTTGAGCGCACCCATGACGCGGCCGGCGTCGTCGCCGAACGCGGGGCCGAGGACGGACATGTCGGCCTCGGCGGAGTAGCTGAGTTCGCCCCACGACTCGTCGGGGCCGAGCACCTCGACCGTGCGGGCGTTGAGGCGGTCCGCGACCAGTTCCTCGTGGGCAGCCACCGCGTCCGC
>CAZMGU010000087.1:0-9690 GCA_964565905.1 uncultured Halobacteriales archaeon | reverse complement strand
CTCGACGTCTCGCGGGCGGCGGTGTGGAAACACGTCGAGGCGCTCCGGGAGGCGGGGTTCGAGGTGGCCAGCGGCGACGACGGCTACTCGCTCGACGGGGTGCCGGAGTTCGGTGCCGAGGCGGTGGAGTTCGGCCTCGACGCCCCGTTCGAGGTGGAGTACCACGACGCCGTCGACAGCACGAACCGGCGGGCCAGGGAACTCGCCCGAGAGGGTGCCGACGACGTGGTCGTGCTGGCCGACGAACAGACCGGCGGGAAGGGGCGACTCGACAGGGCGTGGACGTCACCGAGCGGCGGCGTCTGGGCCAGTACCGTCCTCCGGCCCGAGGTTCCCGCCGCCCACGTCCCGGCGTTCACGCTCGCGGCCGCCGTCGCTGTGACCAGGGCGGCCCGCGAGGCGGGCGTCGACGCGCGGATCAAGTGGCCCAACGACGTCGTCGTGGGCGACGAGGAACTGAAACTCGCCGGCGTCCTCACGGAGACGCAGGGGGAAGCCGACCGCGTCTCGTGGGTCGTCGTCGGCACCGGCGTCAACGTCAACGTCGACGCCGCCGACCTGCCGGCGGACCGCGGCGTCACCACCGTCCGCGAGGAGGTCGGTGACGTGGACCGCCGGGCGTTCACCCAGCGAATGCTGGAGGAGTTCGACGAACTCAGGGCCGACCTGCCGGCCGCCGTCGAAGCGTGGACGGAACACGCGTCGACGCTGGGCAAGCGCGTTCGCGTGGAGACGCCCGGCGGTACCGTGGAGGGGGAAGCCGTCGACGTGACGTTCCCCGGCGCGCTCGTGATCGATACGGACGACGAACGGGTGTCGGTGACGGCGGGGGACTGCGAGCACCTCCGGCCAGTCTGACTACCCCTCGACTTCCCGGACCGCCCGCTCCGGTTCGGCGTCCGCGCCGACCGGGACGGTGACGACGGGCACCGGCGAGCGACGGACGACGTGTTCGGCGACGCTCCCGAGTAGCAGCCTGTTCAACCCGCCGCGGCCGTGCGTGCCCATCACGACGACGTCGCAGTCCGCGTCGCGCGCGCACTTGACTATCTGGCTCGCCGGCGACCCCTCCGAGACGGTGTGCTCGACGTCGACGCCGTCCGGCGTCCGCCGTTCGACCTTCTCGACGGCGGTCGCGCCTTCCTCCCGCAACAGGCCGTGGACGCCCTCCAGCGACGCGTCCATCGGGAGCGTCGACAGACTCGTCGTGTCCACGACGTAGAGCGCGTGGACCGTCGCGTCGTGGGCCCGCGCGAGTTCGCCGGCGTGCTCGACGACGTGGGCCATCCCGTCGGACCCGTCCGTGGGGAGGAGTATGCGGTCGTACATCGTTCCTTGCTAGCGACCTACACACCCCTGGCGGTTAAGCGTTGCCGGGGACGAGGACGCGTTCGACGTCGGCGACGCCGGCGCGGCGGACGACGGCCCGGACGACGTCGCGGGCCCCCGCGAGGTTGTCCGAGTCGCCGTCGAGCACGAGCAGGCGCGCCGCCCGACCCTCCGCGACCAGGCCGCAGTTCAGCCCTGCAACTTCGGCCCCGTTGACCGTCGCCATCCGGAGGACGTCGGCGGCGGACACGTCCGCGAGTTTGGCGGCGAACTCCATCTCGCGGAACATCGATGGGCTGTTGGTCATCACGTTGTCCGTCCCCAGTGCGACGGTCGTCCGGTCGACGAGTTCGGCTATCGGCGGAAACCCGACGTCCGTGACGACGTTCGAGCGCGGACAGACGACGACCGGCACCTCCTCGTCCGCGACCCGGTCGAGGTGGCGCTCCCCGGCGTGGACCATGTGGACTAGGAAGTCCGGGTCCAGGTCGAGCGCGGGGTCGATGTCCGAGGCGTCCACCTCGCCGGCGTGGATGCCGAACAGTTTCCCGGCCTCCGCCGTCGCGGTCCGTTCGCGCTCGAACTCGGCGTCGTTCGCGCCGCTCGCGCCGAACCCGTCGCTGGCCGCCATGGCGTCGACCGTCTCCCGGCCGAGGACGACCGTTTCCAGGTCCGACCCCGAGAGCGCTTCCTCGATGGCCCTGACGCCCTCCAGTCCGCCCTCGCGGAACTCGACGAACGCGCCCGTGCCGGCCGTCTCCATGAACGAGAACGTCCGCCGCATGGCGTCGACGAGTTCCTCCCGGGACGCCGCCCGGAGGAGGCGGTGTTTCAGTCCGTCCGGCGGCGCGACGAGTTCCTCCAGCGTGAGGCCGCCGCCGGCCTCCTTGGCGATGGAGTCACCGACGTGGGTGTGGGCGTTGACGAACGCGGGCAGGATGATCCGCTCACTATCGACGTCGGCTTCCTCGACGGCGGCTATCTCGCCGTCTTCGACGACGACCCGGCCCCTGACGGGGTCGAACTCGCGACCGCGCAGTATCGTCCCTTCGAGTCGCTGGTTGTCTTCCGCCATGGTCAGTTGAACTCGTCGAGCGTCGCGTGGATTCCCGGTCGGACGTCGCGGACGCGCGCCCCTTCGAGTTCCAGGCCGAGTACGCGGATGGCCGCGTCACCGACCCGGTCGGCGACGTCGCCCGGCGCGTACACCCCGAGTCGCCACTGGTCGTACTGGGCCGCCCGCAGCGCGCTCACCAGCGTCGACTGCTCCGCGAGGGGCCGGACGTCGCCGTTGACGACGACGCGACTCGTCGACTCGGTCATCGACGGCTGGTCCGGGACGTCGAGGATGACCTCGCCGGGGTCGACGTTGGCCGCGTCGGCGACGTCGCGCTCCAGGCGCTGGACCTCGTCGTGGTCGCTGTCGAGCACCGCCTCGGGGACGGCGCTCATCTCGGCCCAGACGGATCGCTTGTAGAGCCGTCGCCTGCTCAACCGCCGGGCGTACTCCGCCGTCCCGTCGAACTCGCGGAGCGCGACCAGCAGGTCGTGGTCGTCCCAGCGGCGCAGTTCGTCGGCGTCGGTCCGCGTCTCCGTCAGCAGGCGCTCCGTCGCGCGCCGGAGCATGGACTTCCCGATCCGGGCGACGTGGTGCTGGTAGACGGTCGGGTTCATCAGCGCGCGCGCGAGCAGCAGCGACTCCGCCGTCTGGACGTTCCCCTCGTCGAGGACGAGGTCGCCGTCGACGAACCGGAGTTCCCGGACGAGTCGCTCGTGGTCGATAGTCCCGTAGGGAACGCCGGTGTGGTGGGCGTCGCGCACCAGGTAGTCCATCCGGTCGACGTCGAGTTCGCCCGACACCACCTGGCCGAGTTCCCCTTCGCCCGCGACCAGTCCGGCGACGCTATCCGGGTTGAGGCCGTGTTCCGAGAGCACTCTCGCCACCTCGCCCGTGCCGAGGAGTTCGTCCACGTCGTCGTGGTACAGCCCCGTCTCCCGGTGGATCAGGTGCTCGACGTTGTGGCTGTACGGCGAGTGGCCGACGTCGTGGAGGATGGCCGCCGCCCGGACGCGCTCGGCCTGCTGTCCCTCGATCCCCAGGTGGGAGAGCGCCTGGTCGGCGAGGTAGTACACGCCGAGGGAGTGCTCGAACCGGGTGTGGTTGGCCGACGGGTAGACGAGCGTCACCGTCCCGAGCTGTGAGACGTGGCGCAGCCGCTGGACGGGTGGCGTGTCGAGCAGCGCCTCGGCGACCCCATCGAGTTCGATGTGGTCGTGGACGCTGTCCTTGATCGTGGTCATACTCGACCGTTAGTCCGTCTCGGGTTAAAAATGCGCACAATGCCAGCCGTGGCCCGTCGCAGCCGTCAGGCGAACTCGGAGAGCAGTTCGTACAGTTCGCCGCGACGCGCGTTGCCGGCGTCGACGGCCTCCGTCGGCGTCCGTCCCATCCGTTCGACCGTCTCGATGGCGTCGACCGGGTCGTAGTCGCGTCCGTGGACGAGCCACGCCGCGAGCACCTGTCCGGTGCGACCGATGCCGGCGAGGCAGTGGACGACGACCCGCTCGTCGTTCGCGACGGCGTCGTCGAGGAAGGGGAGCACCGTGTTCCGCAAGGTGTCGGGGTCGGCCAGGTGGTGGTCGGGGATGGGTGCGTCGAGGACGGCGTCGTCGCCGAACGCGTCCGCGTAGGGACCGCCTCCGGCGGCCGCCTCTTCGAGCTGGTCGCCGGAGAGGAGCCGGCAGACCCGGTCGATCCCTTTCTCGTCCATGAAATCGACCCAGTCCGCGACCGCCTCGTCGTAACTGGCGGTCGTGTGCCAGCCTGGGGAACACGCGCCGTACACGTACTCCTCTTCGGGTGCAGCGGGGGCGAACCGGTGGGCGTCGAGGGGGGACCCGTGACGTGTTTCGGGCATCGAGTCGAAATGCTCGTTCAAGTGACTTGAAGCTAGCACCGCAGTTCTCACACGTGACAATCGGTCGCGAGTAACTGGCAAACGACCGGAGTACACCCCGACGGTCGAACCGGCGCATTCCGGGCGGAACTGGCGGCGCGGGCGAACGGCGAGCGCAACGTTTTATCACTCCCGTCCCACCTACGTCGCTCTATGGTGACGTTCCTCTCCGGCGGGACCGGAACGCCGAAACTCCTCGCCGGTGCCGAACCGGTCTTCCCCGCTTCAGCGACGACCGTCGTCGGTAACACCGGCGACGACGTCGAGATAGCGGGCCACCTCGTCTGTCCGGACCTCGACACCGTCCTCTTCCTCGACGGCGGCGTCCTCGACCGGGACGCCTGGTGGGGGATCGCCGACGACACGGCGACCACGCACGACGAACTCGCCGAACTGGCCGCCGACGCGGGCCTCGACGACGGACCGAGATACCTCCCCGACGACGCACAGACCGACGGCCGCGAGATAGCCCGCTGGCGGCGATTCTCCGGCGTGGCGGAGTTCGTCCACATCGGGGATCGCGACCGTGCGGTCCACCTCACGCGGACCGGCCTCATCGACGAGGGCGACACACTCACCGGAGCGATGGGGGCGCTGGCGGACGCGTTCGGACTCGACCGGACGCTGCTGCCGATGTCCGACGACCCGGTAGCGACGCTCGTCCACACGCCAGCGGGGGTCCAGCACTTCCAGGAGTGGTGGATCGATCACGGCGGGGACCCCGACGTCGAGCGCGTCGAGTTCAGGGGCGCCGAGCGCGCCGAACCGACGGACGCTGTCCGATCGGCTCTCGCCGACGACGTCGTCGTCGGGCCGTCGAACCCCGTGACCAGCATCGGACCGATGCTCGCCGTCCCCGGGTTCGAGGAGCGACTCCGCGAGACGACCGTCGTCGCGGTGTCGCCGTTCGTCGAGGACGAGGTGTTCTCCGGCCCGGCCGCCGACCTCATGGCCGCGACGGGGTACGAACCGAGTACCGCCGGCGTCGCGGCGGCGTACCCGTTCGCGGACGCGTTCGTCCTCGACGACGCGGACGGGACCGACCTCGACCGCCCCGTCGTTCGCACGGACACCACGATAGACGACGAACGCGACGCCGAGCGGGTCGCGCGAGCGGTCGACCGAGCGCTGGAGGTCGCGGCATGAGTTCCCGTCGAGGAGAGCAAGAATCTGCACCGTTCGAACCTCGCGTCGCCGCGGCGAGTCTCAGCGGGGCGTCGGACGCCGAGTGGGCGCGCGCCGCCGCCGAACACGTCGGCTGTGCGTTCCTCGGCGGAATCGCCATCGACGAGCGCACGCGCGAGGCCGCACAGGAACTGGTCGCCCGCGACAGGGACGAGTTCCTCCCGGCGGACCCATACATGTTCGTAGATGCACAGCTCCGGTCGCTCGAGGACGTGCCGGTCAGGCCGGCCGTGAACGTCAGGAGCGCGACGCTGGTCCCGCTGGAAGACGTCGCGGACCTGTGCCGGGACCACGGCGCTATCGTGGAGATCAACGCCCACTGCCGGCAGGCGGAGATGTGCGACGTGGGCGCCGGCGAGGCGCTCCTCCGGAACCCCGGTCGCCTCTGCAAGCAGGTCGAGGCGGCGACCGCCACCGGCGCGACGGTCGGCGTCAAGGTCAGGGCCGGGGTCGAGGGGGTCGACCTGCCGGCGCTCGCCGCCAACGTCGACGCGGCCGGGGCGGACCTGGTCCACGTCGACGCGATGGACTCCGAACCGGTCGTCGCCGACGTCGCCGACGCCGTCGACGCGTTCGTCGTCGCGAACAACGAGGTCCGGGACGCCGACTCCGCCACGGAGTACCTCTCGCTCGGCGCCGACGCGGTGAGCGTCGGCCGACCGAGCGACGACCCGCGGGTGCTCCGCCGGGTTCGCGAGGCGACCCAGGAGTGGTTCCGTCGGGAGGTGTCACGGTGAGATCCGCCGCCCAGAACGCCGAACTCGCGCTCCTCCTCGAAGTGGCGAGTACGCCGAAACCCGGCAACGTCGACAGGCACCGGGAGTACGACGACCTGCGCTTCGAGCACTTCCTGGCGGGTGCGGTCGGCGCTCGCCCGGGTCTCGAACTCGCGGCGGACGGTGCCGGCGTGGGACGCGCGTTCGAGCGGGCCGTCGCCGGGATGGCCGACCAGGACGGCGGGAACACGCAGTTCGGTGCGCTGTTGATGCTCGCGCCGCTGGTCCGGACGGCTGCGGGCGGTGAACTCACGCCCGAGCGTGCAGGTTCGGTCGTCTCCGGGACCACCGTCGAGGACGCGGCGAACTTCTACCGCGCGTTCGAACACGTCGACGTCGCGGTGGACGACCCGCCCGAAGAACTGGACTCGCTCGACGTCCGCCGCGGGGGCGACGCCGTCCCGGAACTCGAGGCGCGCGGGTCGAC
The DNA here is from genome assembly GCA_964565905.1 of uncultured Halobacteriales archaeon. Taxonomy (GTDB): domain Archaea; phylum Halobacteriota; class Halobacteria; order Halobacteriales; family Haloarculaceae; genus Halomicrobium. Next base: position 3,016 of record CAZMGU010000087.1, on the reverse strand, counting down.
GCTGGCCGACGTGATGGGGCTCAGTTCGGACGTCGACGGCGTCGCCGCGGAGTGGACGAACGGCTTCCCGCGGAGTTTCGACGCCGCGGAGTCGATCCTCTCCCGTGACGAGCCGGTCCCCGACCGGGCCGCGCGCGTGTTCCTGGAGTTGCTGGCCGACGAGGTGGACACGTTCGTGGTGACCCAGAACGACCGCGAGACGGCCGAGGAGGTCACCCGGCGTGCCGGGGCGGTGCTCGACGGCGAGGAGGACGCGTCGGCGTTCGCCGACGAACTCGTCGAGCGGGACGTCAACCCGGGAACGACGGCCGACCTCACCGCGGCGGCGCTGTTTATCGCACTCGAACGGGGGGTGCGAGTGTGACAAACGGTCTGGTGGAGTGGCCCGTCGACCTGCGCGGCGTCACCGAGTCGATAGTGACGACGCTCGGGCCGAACGACCGGTGGAACGTGGCCGCCCTGGGACTGCACGCTCCCCCGGTGGCCGGCTCCGACGCGGGCACCGACGTGGCTGGATCCGGTAGTTCGGATCTCCCGGTGACCGCGACGACGTGGGGCCGGACCCGCACCTGGCGGAACTTCGCCGCACGCGGCGAGGGATACGTCCAGTTCACGCGCGACCCGGTCGATTTCGTCGAGGCGGCGCTGACGGTTCGCGAGGAGGACGAACCGGTCCTGGGGAGCGCCGACGCCTGGTGTCGGGTCGAGGTGGACCGCCGGGACGCCGGCGAGGAGGAGGGAACGCAGTGGGTCGAGTGGGAGCTACGACCAGTCGAGGTGTCGGTGGAGCGCGAGGTGGTGCCGACGGTGAACCGGGGATTCAACGCCGTCGTCGAGGCGACGGTGGCCGCGTCGCGTCTGGAGGTGCCCGCCTACGACACGGACGTCCTCGTCGACCGACTGGCCCACCTGGAGTCGGTCGTCGAGCGGTGCGGCGGCGAGCGCGACCGGGAGGCGTTCGCGCTGCTGACCGGACGGGTCGACGCGGAGTGGTGACCGCGAATCGGGGATGGCGAACGGGCGACGCAGTCGCGGACCCGCGGCGGCGCGTCGCACGACCGCTCACCGCCGAGGGGTGATCCTCACGTCACGCGACGCGCTGGCCCCGTCTTCCGTGATAAACGTCCGCATCCGCCCGGTCGGATTCGAATCCTTTTAGGGGCCAACGAGGAAACTCTCCCGTATGGCAATCAAACCGGCGTACGTCAAGAAGACGGCGAAGCTCCTGATGGAACGGTACCCCAAGGCGTTCGGCGACGACTTCGAGCACAACAAGGACGTGGTCCAGGAACTCACGAACATCGAGTCCAAGGGCGTCCGCAACCGGATCGCTGGCTACGTCACCAGCAAGCAGAGCGCCGCTGTCGAAGCCTGAGTTTTCGTCTTCTCGCAGTTCGTCCGTCCGTGACCGACGGGTTCGAGCGTCGCCGCTACGATTTGCGACTGCGTCGCCGTTACTGTTCGACCGCGGCCCGGTCGGCGTGACGCTTGCGGTGGACGATGCCCTGGTTGTCGGCCGTCCGGTAGACGAACTGGCGGAACGCCTCCCCCGTCTCGCTGTCCTCGTCGAGGACCATGGGTTCGCCGTCGTCGCCGCCCTCCCTGACCGACGGGTCGAGCGGAATCTCGCCCAGGAATGGCATCTCCGTCTCCTCCGCGAACTGGCGGCCGCCGCCGCTGCCGAAGATGTCATGGTCGGAGCCACAGTCCGGGCAGTGGAAGGTCGACATGTTCTCGACGACGCCGAGAACGGGGGTGTCGTGGCGGCCGAACATCTGGAGGCCTTTCCGGGCGTCGTCGAGGGCGACGTCCTGGGGCGTCGTGACGATGACCGCCCCGGAGACGGGGACGCTCTGGAGCAGGGTGAGTTGCGTGTCGCCGGTGCCCGGCGGCAGGTCGACGACCATGTAGTCGAGGCTCCCCCAGAGGACGTCCTCCCAGAGCTGGGTGAGGACGCTGTGGACCATCGGGCCGCGCCAGATGACCGGGTCGTCCTCGCCGAGGAGGAAGTCCATGCTCATCAGCTTCATCCCGTACTTCTCGGGCGGGACTATCTCGTCGTCCTCGGTGGCCTGCGGGTGTTCGTCGGCGTCGAGCATCCGCGGGACGTTGGGACCGTAGATGTCGCCGTCGAACAGGCCGACGCGGGCGCCCATCTCGGAGAGCCCCGCGGCCAGGTTGACCGCGAGCGTGCTCTTGCCGACGCCGCCCTTGCCCGACGCGACGGCGATGATGTTCTTGACGCCCGGGAGCACCTGGTCCTCCGGGTCGACGCCGCGGTCGACAGTCGCGGTGAGGTTGATCGGTCTGTCCGCGTCCTCGAGCGCCCGCCGCACGTCGGCGGCGATTCCGCTCTCGGTGGGGGAGTAGGGCGCACCGAGCGCGAGGTCGATGTCGACGGCGTCGTCGGTGACCTCGATGTCGTTGACCAGGCCGAGCGAGACGAGGTCGTCGCCCAGGTCCGGGTCGTCCACGGTGCGCAGGCGCTCGCGTACGTCCGCTTCGTTCATGGGGGAGGTAGGTCACCGGCCGGCGAAAAGGATTGTGACGTGGGCGCGCGAGCGTACCCGTCTCGTGGGTCGTTCGCCGGGCCGCCGTTACCGCGTTCCCGTGGGACGGAATGCCACACGGGAGCGGGGTCGGCGGGACGCGCCTTTCGTTGCGTTTAAATATGGGGGGCGAGGAGTATCTCTCACAACTCGTGTAGGGGCGCGGCGTCCCGAGTCCGTACGAGCGGGCGCGAGTATACCGCAGTGTGTGTCCGTCGGACACACGAGAGAACGTGTCGTGGTAGCCAAGCCTGGCCCAAGGCGCAGGGTTGCTAACTCTGTGGCGTACAGCCTCCGGGGTTCGAATCCCCGCCACGACGCTCACACCGATTACCAACACATGAGTGCAGAAGAACCCGAGAACGCGACCGAGGAAGTGGATGACGAGGAGGACATCCGCTACTTCGTTCGTATCGGACAGACGGACCTCGACGGGACGAAATCCGTCGAGCGAGCCCTCACAGACA
>CAZMGU010000086.1:0-9794 GCA_964565905.1 uncultured Halobacteriales archaeon | reverse complement strand
GCGACGCCGCGGTCGCCGCCCGCGACGCGGGTCGCGAAGGCGTCGAGCGTCGCGGCCTCGTCGTCGTAGCCGCAGGTGAGCAGGGCCGCGTCGGTGAAGTCATCGACGAAGTCGACGACAGTCTCGAACCCGACGACGACGTCGGCTTCGGCCAGCAGGTCGCGGGCGCGGCCCGTGAGGAAGTCGGGCGCGCCGGGACCGACGCCGACGGCGTGGACCGCCGGCTCCTCGGTCCCTTCCGGGTCGCGGGCCGCGATGGCTGCCGGGTCGGTCACGGTCGCCCTCCGGCGACCCTCGGAGCGGTTCGCACGGTGTGAAAGCTGAGTTGGAGTAGGTAAATATTTATTGGATGGCGCGGGAACCGACTGGTACGATGCAACTTCGAACGCTCGCCGGCGTCCTGTTGCTGCTCGTCGCAGCGACGACGCCGGCGACGGCCGCGGCCGGAGCGACCCAGGAGACGACCTGTGCGTTCCCGGTCGAGCGCACAGACGCGACGGGGACGAACGTCACCGTCGAGAGCGAACCGTCGCGTATCGTGACGCTGAACCCCAGCGCCGCACAGACCCTGTGGGAGATGGGGGCCCAGGACAAGGTCGTCGGCGTCACGAAACACGCGATGAACCTCGAGGGCGCCCAGTCGAAGGAGAACGTCTCCGGCGCGGGCCAGACCATCAACAACGAGGAGGTCGTCGCGCTGCAACCGGATCTGGTCCTCGCGCCCAATACCGTCTCGAACGAGACGGTGGGAGCGCTGCGCGACGCGGGCCTGACGGTGTACCGCTTCCACGAGGCCAAGTCCATCGACGCCATCTACGAGAAGACGCGTCTCACCGGTGAACTCACGGGCGAGTGCGCGGCGGCCGAGGAGACGGTCGGCTGGATGCAGGACCGCCTCGCGGTCGTCGACGACGCCACCGAGGGACAGGAACGGCCCGACGCCATCTACACGTTCTTCGGTCACACCGCCGGCAACGGGACGTTCATCGGCAACGTGATAGAACGCGCCGGCGCCGACAACGTCGCCGCCGAGGCGGGCATCCAGAGCTATCAGGAACTGAACACGGAGATCCTCGTCCAGCGAAACCCCGACTGGATCGTCCGCAACAGCGACCAGCCGGCGGTGCCGAAGACGGTCGCGTACAACGGGACGGCCGCCGTCCAGCGGAACCAGAGCGTCGTGATCGACACGGACTTGCTGAACCGGCCCGGCCCGCGCGTGGTGTACGCCGTCACGAAACTGACCGAGGCGTTCCACCCCGAAGCCTACGCGGCGGCGAACGCGTCCGCGGCGAACGCGACCGCGAGCGAGTCGACTGACGCCACCAACACGTCGGGCGACGCCTCGAACGCGACGGCAACGACGACGGACGATAGTGCGCAGGCGAACGGCTCTGCCCAGGCGAACGACTCCGCCGGGGCGACCGCGACCGACGGGAGCGGCCCCGGATTCGGTGCGGTCGGCGCCGTCGTCGCCCTGGGATGCGTCGCGCTGCTCGGTCGCCGGAGGGTCTGATGGCGACCGCCGGATCCGACGACGCGCCCACCGTCGTCTCGACGTCGCCGTCGGGGACGGAGATACTGTGTGCGCTCGGCGTCGAACCCGCCGTCGTCTCGGGGTCCTGTGACCACCCGCCGTCGGTCACCGACCGGCCCAGGCTGGACGTCTCTCGCGTCGACGGCGCGACCAGCGCCGAGCGCGACGAACAGGCCACCTCCTCGCACGCGGTGTACGACGTCGACGAGGCGCTGCTCCGCGACGTCGAACCGGACCTGGTGCTCACCCAGTCCGTCTGCGGCGTCTGCGCCGTCGACGAGGGGCGCGTCCGGGAGGTCCTGGCCGACGTACCGGCAGCCGACCCCGACGTACTCGGGATGCAGGCGAGCACGCTGGACGACCTGTTCCGAACGATCGAGCAAGTGGGCGAGGCCGTCGGTCGGTCCGACCGAGCGGCCCGTCTCGTCTCGCAACTCGAGGACTGCTTCGACGCCGTCGCGGACCTGACCGCCGCGGGGTCGGACCGACCCGACGTCGCCGTCTTCGAGTGGCTCGACCCGCTCCACCTCGCGGCGAACTGGGTGCCTGAACTCGTCGAACGCGCCGGCGGGGCGTACCCGCTGGCCGACCCGGGTGAAAGCTCCGTCGAGATAGCGTGGGCCGACATCCGCGACGCCGCGCCGGACGTGATTCTGGTCGCGCCGTGTAGCTACACGCAGGAAGAGGCGTTCGCGGCCATCGAGGAACTTACCGACCGACCGGGGTGGGCGGACCTCCCCGCCGTCCGGAACGAGCGCGTGTACGTGCTAGACGGGAAGGCGCTCAACCGCTGGACACCGCGCCTCGCCGGCGAGTGCCAGCGCGTCGCGACCGCACTACACCCGGAACTGTTCGACGGAGAACCGCTGGCGGAACCGCTCGGCGAGTGACGTCGCGGGCGGCCAGTTCTCCAGTGCGGGCGGTCGCGTCCCACAAGAAATTTCAACCGATCTGTAGTTGGGTCCGACATGAACGAGGCGAACCCGAATACCACAGCGAGCGCGACGCCGGCGTTCGGCCGCCGTCGCTTCCTTCGGACGACTGCGGCGACCGGTCTCGCGTCGGTCGCCGGCCTCGGCGCGGTCGGTACCGGCGGTGCGCAGGCGACCGGCGGCCAGGAGACCGGCGCCGGCGAGCGACGCTGGTCGGTCGACCTCCCGCTAGACGTCCTGTCCTCGCCGACGGTCGTCGACGGCACCGCCTACGTCGGCAGTGCCGGTGGGACGGTCCACGCCGTCGACGCGGAATCGGGCGACGAGCAGTGGCGCTACGAGGTCGACGCCGGCGGCCCCGGGGCCGTGAACGCCGCGCCGATGGTCGTCGACGACGTCGTGTTTCTCAACAGCGGCGCTGGCGTCTTCGCCCTCGACGCCCCGACGGGCCGCGAGATCTGGCGCGCAGAGGGGGTGGTCGGCGGCGAGGCGAACAACCCGCACTCCTCGCCCACGGTGGTCGACGGTACCGTCTTCGTCGGCAGCGTCGGCGGCACCCTGTTCGCGCTAGACGCCGCGACCGGCGACGAGCGGTGGCGCGTCGACGCGGGCGAGTTCACGTTCTCGTCGCCGACGGTGGTCGACGAGACCGTCTACCTCGGGAGCGACGCCGGGGTCGTCGCCGTCGACGCCGCCACGGGGGACGAGCGCTGGCGCCGCGAGGTCGGCGACGTCTCCTACTCGTCGCCCACGGTGGCCGACGGTCGTCTCTACGTGGGGACGTTCAGCGGGGACGAGGCGGCGTCCGTCTACGCGCTCGCGGCCGAGAGCGGCGAGGACGAGTGGCGATTCGACACCGGTCACGACGTCGGCTCCTCGCCGACAGTCGCCGACGGCACCGTCTTCGTCGGCACGCAGACCACCGACGACGGGGGCGACGTCTGGGCCGTCGACGCCGAGAGCGGGGAGGAGCGGTGGCGCGCCGGCGTCGGTGAGGTCGTCTTCTCGTCACCGACGGTCGCCGACGGGACGGTGTTCGTCGGGACGAACGCGACGGACGCGCTCGAAGTGAGCGAGAGCGAGGGGACGCTCCGGGCCATCGACGCGGGGTCGGGCGATGAACGCTGGCGAGCGCCCGCCGGTGCCGAGGTGCTGTCCTCGCCGACGGTGGTCGACGGCACCGTCTTCGTCGGCCACTGGTACGCCGACGACGACGAAGTCGGGGGTAGGTTGGCGGCGATAGACACCGGCGTCGACGGATCGAGCGAGGGGACGCGCGTCTCGCTCGGAACGCTCGGCCACGACGACGGCTACCGCTACGCCGACCAGTCCCTCGACGTCGACAGGCCGACCGCCACGGCGACGGAGAGTCCCACCGAGACGGCGTCCCCCAGCGAGACGGCGACGACGGCGCCCGGGACGACCGGTGCCGGCCAGGAGCAGACCGACGCCATCGGCCCCGGGTTCGGCGTCGCGACCGTGATCGCCGGCCTCGGCGGGGCGGCGTCCCTGCAGGCGCGCGGCGGCGACGGAGAGGAGAGCGACGCACGGTGAACCGCTTCGACCGGATCCGGCGACCCGGTCCACCGCACCCGGCATCACAGCGCCGGCGGATCCGGCGGCTGACGGCGTGACCCGGGCGGTCACTCGGCGTTCGTGGGACGCCACACCTCGGTCCGCCGGTCCGTCACCACGCCGTACTCGGCGGCCGCCACGGATCCGGGTTGCTCCGCCTCCGCGTATCGCGACGAGAGACTCGCCCGGACCGCGTCCCTGACGCAGGCCCGCGCAGCGCCGCCGACGGCCGTCGCACTGCCGGCGAACTCGGCCTGCTTGACCCCGGGGACGCATCCGACGGCGACCGCATCGCTGGTGGTGCCGGGGACGCCGACCAGTTCCGAGAGCGTCGCCGCCTTCGCCTCGACGCAGGTGGCGAGCAGTTCCGCCAGGGTGCCGTCGGACAGCGCCCGGTCCGTGCCGACGACGAGGTTCACCGTCCCCGGTCGCCAGTCGGGGCGTTCCGCCGCCCCGTCGGTGGAACGGCCGTCGGGGTCGCCGGTGTGTCGGGCCCCGTCGGGGTCCACGGGGAGCGCCGCCGGGTTCGAGACGCCCGCCGTCGCCAGCGCCGTCACGGGCCCGTCGCTCGCACAGCGCGCGTGGGCCATCGAGACGCCGGTCAGCAGGACAGGTCCCGGTTCGTCGAACCCGGCGGCCTCGCGGCGCTCGTCGCGGTAGGCCGCCAGGTCCGTCCGGTCGAAGCCGTCGGGGACGGTGACGTTGTACGCCGCGTCGGCCTCGCGGTAGCCGCCGTCGCGGCCGGTCACCAGCCAGCGGGCGCCCGCCCGGCGGCAGCGACAGACGCCCTCGCGGACCGTCGGCTCAAACATCGAGCGCCTCCAGCAACCGGTCGTTCTCGTCCGGGAGGCGGACGGCGACGCGGACGTGCGAGTCCAGCCCCCGGAACGTCCTGGCGTCCCGGACCGCTATCGAGCGGGCGGCGACTCGCTCCAGCAGGTCGTCGACTGCCTCCGGGGTTCCGCAGTCGATCAGGAGAAACGGGGCGTCCGACGGGGCGACGTCGAACCAGGATTCGAGGCGGGCGCGCATCCGCGACCGCTCCCGCGCGACGCGTTCGCGCGTGGCCGCGACGAAGGAGTACTGTCCCATGCAGTACGCGCCCGTGGCGGCGGCGGGCGTCCCGAGCGACCACGGCGGGCGGGCCGTCCGGAGACGGGCCAGTTCCTCGCCCGTCGCGACGGCGAACCCGGCCCGCAGTCCCGGGAGGCCGAACAGTTTCGTCAGCGAACGGGCGACGACGACGCCCTCGGCGCCGGCGAGCGACTCGCGGTCGGTGAAGCCGAGGAACGCCTCGTCGACGAGGAGCGTCGTTCCGGCGTCGCGACACCGGGCGACGAGCGTCCGGAGGTCGCCCGGGTCGACCGCGCCCCCCGTCGGGTTGTTCGGGTTGCAGACGACGGCCATCGCGTGGCCCGCCAGGTCGGCGTCGAGGAGCGCGTCGTGGGGGACGAACGACGGGTCGGCCCCCTGGAGGCGAACCTCGCGGGCGTACTCCCCGAAACTGGGAGCGGGGACCAGCACCGAGTCGCCCGGGTCGACGCCCGACTGGAGGGCGAGTCTGATCGCCGCGAGTCCGCCCGCCGTCGGAACGACCGCGTCGGGGTCGCAGTCGACGTACGCCGCGGCCGCGCGGCGGAACTCCGGGTAGTCGTCGTCGGGGTACGAGCGGGCGGCGTCGAAGGCGTCGCGGTACGCCGCCTCGGCGCCGTCGGGCACCCGCGGGTTGACGTTCGCGCTGAAGTCGAGGACGTCCGGGTCGTCCGAACTCCCGTGGGGAACGCGGCCGTCCTCGTCCGTCGCGTCGCCGGCCGGCCCCAGGCGGAGCGCGTCGACGGCGTCCTGGTTCATGTCGGCTACTGGTGCGGTCAGAACGCGGTTAACGCTTTCGCGGCCACTAGGAGAAGGAGTGATCGCGAGAGTAGCAGCGATCGGATCGAAAAACAGGTCGAAAGCCCCGGCCGGCTAAACTCCCGCGACTCGTTGTGCTCCTCGTTCGCTACGCTCACTGCGGTGCTTACTGCGTCGGGGTTCGTTTAGCCGGCCGCCCCTTTCAGTCCCTCCCACGTCGGCCAGTTCACCAGGCAACGAGGGTGGTTGTCGGAGTGGTCGTCGCGACGAGCGGAGTTTTTAGAGGTTCTCACCGGCTCTCGTGACGGTTCCACGTAACGAAACGTTCACTGTGTCTTCCGGCGCGCGACCTCCAGGTCCGCCGGCCGGTTGACGTTGACCGCCAGTCGCTCGTCGTCCAGCACGAGCGTCCGGCCGGGGTCGCCGCCGACCACGTTGAGGCCGGCGGGCGCGACTTCGGTGCCCGCCTCGACGAACGACGAATCGACGCTGACGCCCAGTTCGCGTTTCCGTGCGGCGGGGACGGCGACCGTCAGGGACCCGCCCTCCCAGCGATTCAGCACGTCGTCGACGACCGGCCCGTCGAGCAGCGCCAGGTCGGCGGCGACGGTTAGCACTGGCTCCTCGATCCGCGGGTCGTCGAGGGCCGCGCCGAGGTCAGCGACGTACCCCTCGCCGGGCGTCCCGACGCAGGGTACGCGGTCGGCGACGTGGTCGGCGGTCGCCGGTGCGTTCGGCGAGGTGACCGCGAATATCTCGTCGACGCGACTCGCCTGGAGTGCGGCTAGCACGCGGTCGACCATCGGTCGGCCGCCGACGGGGACCAGCGGTTTCTCGACGTCGGCGTCGAGGCGCGACCCGCGACCGCCGCAGATCACCAGAGCGTCCACGCGACCACCCCCGCGTGGAGCGCGGCGACGCGAGCGAGTTCGTTCGTCGCGCCGAAGACGTCGCCGCCGACGCCGCCCAGTCGTCCGTGGGCCCACCGGCGGACGAACCAGGCGACCGCCAGCGCGGCGACCAGCGCCGCGAGGAGCGCGGGCAGGGCGTCGACGAGGGGGCCGACGAGCAGCGCGGCCGGGAGCGACGCGGCCGCGACGGGCGGGAGGTCGTCCGTCGTCGCCCGGTCCGTGAACGCCGCGCCGAACCCGTCGTGGCTCGGGACGCCAGTGCAGACGAGGGCGGCGACGGCCAGTTTCGCTCCGACTTCTGCCGCGACGACGAGGCCGACGGCGGCCGGGAGCGCCATCCCGGCGAGCGCGAGGCCGGCGAAGGCGAGGCCGAGGAGGCCGACGCCGAGCGCCAGCACCGCACCGACGCCGACGGTGGTGTCCCGCATCACCTCGCGTCGCTCGGCCGGGTCGCCGTGGACGACGGCCGCGTCGCCCAAGTCCGCCAGTCCGTCGGCGTGGTTGACGCCGGTGACGAGGACGACCCAGGCGAGGAAGGCGACGGCCGCCGTCGGGGCCGGCAGGCCGAAGACGAACGGGAGGGCGAGGATGGCACCGATAACGTAGCCGACGAGCGGGAACGCCGCGGGCGTCCGCCGGAAGGCGTCCCAGGCCGTCTCGTCGCGACCGACCGGGAGGCGAGTGAGAAAGCCCAGCGCGCCCCGGAGCGCCGTCAGGACCACGGCGGCCCCTCCGCGATTGCGAGCGTCCCCGCCGCGAGCGCGTAGGCGACGACGCCGGCGACGCCGACGGTCCGGACGCCCGCCCGCGCCGTCTGCAGCGAGGGGAGCGCCGCGTCGGGATTGAGCGTATAGACGCCGGGTTTCTCCAGTCGGACGTCGAGCGCGGCGGCGAGGACGCCCATCGGCCACCCGGAGTTCGGCGAGGGGACGTCCCCGACCCAGGCGCGGGCCCGGATGAGGGCGATCGGCGTCGCCGCGACGGCGGCCAGCAGCACGGCGGTGAGTCGCGCCGGCACCCACATGACGGCGTCGTCGAGTCGCGCCGGCGCCCAGCCGACGGGTTTCGTGCGGTACCCGAGCATCGAGTCGAGCGTGTTCACGGCCTTCACCCAGGCCGCGGCGGCGGCCGCGAGCGCTACCGGGAGTGCCCCGGACCCGCCGAACGCTACGGCGACGTGGCCAGCGAGGACGAACCCGGTCAGCGGCGCGACCAGTCCGTCGGCGAGGTTCTCGGCCGCGCTCTCGACGGCGGCACTGCGGACCTGGCCCGCCGACAGGTCGGTCGCGTCCCGGCCCGCGAGCGAGCGCAGGTTCGCGCGCGCACGCGAGAGGTCGGTCGCCGACGCCGCCGCGACGGCCCGGGCCTCGGCGACGAGCATCCCCAGACTCGTCGAGGCGAACAGCCAGCCCCCGGCGAGGGCGACGCCCAGCAACGGGTCGACCGTGGTCGCCGCAGCGACGGTTCCCGCGACGGCGACGGCCGCGACGAGGGGGACGCCGAGCGCGACGAGCGACCCGGCGAGCCGTGGCCGCGACCACTCGCGGTCGACCGGCGCGACGAGTCGGCCCAGCCACGCCACGGGGTGGAGTCGCGCCGGGGGTTCGCGGACGGTGAACTCCAGAGCCGCCGCGACGAGGACGGCGAGGGCGGCCGTCACGCCGACCCCTCCCGGTCGAGCCACGCGGGGAACTCCCGGAGGGGGACGTCCGCGAGGAGCACCGACGTGCCGCCCGCGCGCTCGGCACCGCCGTCGGCCCGGGCGTCGTCGCCGACGTGGACGAGGTCGTCGAGCGAGCACTCCAGCGTCGCCGCCGTCGCCTCGAAGATGCGGGGATGGGGTTTCCGCCACCCGCAGTCGACACTGGTGACGACGGCGTCCGGGGCGAGGTCGGTCCGGTCCAGCGTGCGCTCGACGAGTCCCGGCACGCTGCAGTTCGAGCAGACGGCGACCGGGCCGACGGAGCGGGCCGCGTCGAGCGCCGCGTTCGCGCCCTCGCGGACGTCGACCGGCGCGTCGAAGGCGTCCAGGGCCGCGGCGTCCGCCACGTCCCGGTCGACCGCGACGTCCCGGCTGGCGAGCGCGAGGCGGACGTGCTCGCCGAGGGGTGCCTCCGCGCCCCGGTCGTACTCGCGGTGCGAGGCGCGGTAGGCGGCCTCCCAGTCGTCGGGGACCGGCACGTCCCGGTCGCGGAGCGCGTCGGCCACCGCGTCCCAGGGTTCGGCGGGCCGGTCGGCGGTCACCAGCGTCCCGAACCAGTCGAACGATACTGCCACACGAGTGAAGTTACCGCAATCGCACTTGAACGGTGCGGTGCGCCCGTTCGACGGGGAGGTCCGACGAGAGTCGTCCCACTCCGTTCGGGTCACCGCCGCCGGTCGGCCGGGAGCGAGGCCCGAGGCCCGGACGGGCCGAAGGCTCGCGACCCGGGGAAGGGCAGGGCTGCCAGTGGTGCGGTACCTGGTGTCTTGCGCGAACGAAGTGAGCGCAAGGCTCAGGAGAGCTTGCTCTCCTGGTGGAATGAAAGGGCGAGGCGCGGTCGCGTCGTCTGCGCCGGCCCTATCCGAGCGCCAGCGAGGATATCCGGCACAGACGACGCGAGCGGGCCGAGGGCTTTCCTCTATTTGCGGTTTCCGTCACAACTCCAGCGGAGCGGGCCGAGGGCTTTCCTCTGTCGTTTCTTCTAGATCGCACAGCAAGCAAGCGAATAGAAGACGTTCCTAGAATCACCCTCCCGTTTCGACGCGGGGGCCGATCAGGTTATGGACGTGATGTCGTCCACCGGGAGGACGGAGTAGTCCACGGAGAGGGTGTCCTTGGTCGCGCGGACCTTCCCGACGAACGTGGAGATGTCCTCGAGTTGGCCCTCCAGGACGAACAGTTCCATGCAGTAGCGGTCGCCGACGTGGCTGTGGAAGTTCGAGGCCACGATGTCCTCGTGGTCGTGGCGCAGGTGCATCATCTTCTCCTCGACGGTCGTCGTCTCG
>CAZMGU010000085.1:0-10175 GCA_964565905.1 uncultured Halobacteriales archaeon | reverse complement strand
CCGCCCCCTTCGGCTACCGGACCTGGGAGACGCTCACGCTGGAGGCCGGGACGCCGCTGTTCGACACGGAACTCCGGGGTCGGATCCCGAACGTCCTCGGCCTCCGCAACGCCGTCGACTTCGAGAAGGGGTGTTTCGTCGGCCAGGAGGTCGTCTCCCGCGTCGAGAACCGCGGCCAGCCGTCGACGCGGCTGGTCGGCCTGACGTGCGACGCCGTCCCCGGCACGGGCGCGGCGGTGTTCGCCGGCGACTCGGCCGTCGGGGAGGTGACGCGGGCCGTCGAGAGTCCGACAATCGACGCGCCCATCGCCTTCGCCGCGGTGGACTACGACCTGCCCGACGACTCGCTCACCGTCCGCGTCGACGGGGAGGAGGTCGGGGCCGAACGGACCACCCTCCCGTTCGTCGAGGGATCGGACGAGTCGGCCCGGATGCCGCGCTACTGACGCGACCGGAGTTGCTCGACGCGCTTCTCGACCGGCGGATGAGTGCGGAACAGCGAGGCGAGCAGTCCGTCGTCGACGGCGGTGATACACAGCGCGCTCACGTTCGCCTCCACCGTCGCCCCGCCGCCGGAACTGCTGGCCTCTATCCGTTCGAGCGCCCGCGACAGCGGGTCGCCCGTCCCCATCGCGTCGGCCGCGTCGCGGTCCGCGGCGTACTCGCGGTAGCGCGACAGCGCCAGGACGAACAGCGAGACGACCAGTTTCGCGACGACGCCCAGCACGAACGCGACGAGGTCGAGTAGGACGTGGTCGCTCACGCTGAACGCGAGCATCACCACCAGGCCGACGACGGTCGAGAGGCTCTCGCCGATGACCATCACGACGGAGTCGCGGTTCTTCAGGTGCGCGAGTTCGTGGCCCAGCACCGCGGCCGCCTCGTCGAAGTCCAGCAGCGCGAGCAACTCCGCGGAGACGACGACCGTCCCGTTGCCCTTGCGGCCGACCGCGAAGGCGTTCGGGACGCCCATGTGCGCGACCATGAGTCGCGGCGCCTCGTCGAACCCCATCTCCTCGCTCGCGCGTTCGTACTCCTCGTGGAGCGCCCTGAACTCCTCGCGGGGGAGGTCGACCGCGTCGACCTGCCGGAGGACGCCCCGGGTCCCGACGTAGTACTGGACCGCGACGAACGCCACGAGTCCACCCACGACGGTCGGGAGTCCCAGTCCCACCGCCAGCCCAAGTCGCACCAGTCCGAGGTAGAACGCGAACAGTATCGCGCTCACCACCGACATCCGGACCAGTAGTTTCCTGTCGTCCATCGTCCACGTGTCAGCGCGCCCCTATTTATACGTTCCCCCGTGGCGAGGATTTATCACGAGGTGTCGAGAACCGAACGTCGATGCCGAACGCGTGCTTCCGCTGCAAGGTGGGGATCGACTCGGGGGAGACGTTCTGCCGGGACTGTCGCGGGGACGTGTCGCTCGATTTCAGCTATACGGGCAACTCCCGCCTGTGGGTGCTCGTCGCCGCGGTTCCGGTGCTCCAGGTGCTGTTCGTGCTCGGGAGAATCGTCTGGGCGGCGGTCTTCACGGGCGGGCAGGTGCTCTGGGCGGGACTCGGGGCGTCGTTCCTCGCCATCCCGCTGTCCATCGTCTTCGGCGTCGTCCTCCTCTACGACGTCCGGCACGTCCGCCGGCGGGACGACACGGCGTGGAATCCCTCGGACTGGACGTACCTCCCCCTCGTGGCGGCCTCCGTCATCGTCGTCTTCGTGCCGTTCGTCGCCGCCTACCACCTCTACCGGCGCGAGCAGGCCATCGGCCTGTCGCTCTCCCGGACGAGCGACTGAGCGCGCCACTGCGGTCGTTTCGCCCCCGGTCGGCCCCGGCGCGCTACAGCAGGGCGAGCGCGTCGCCGCGCAGTACGACCACCACCAGAAACCCGGTCACGAGCGACAGGAGGACGTTGTCCGTGCGGTGGGCGACCACGAGCACGACGCCGGCAGCGACCCAGGTCGCGGGGTCGCCGTCGACGAGTCGTGGTGCGAGTATCGCCACGATGATCCCGCCCGGTAACGCCTCGAGACCCGCCTCCGTCCGGTCGGATATCTCGACCCGGTCGAGCACCCACATGCCGCCGGCCTTGGTCGCGTAGGTGACCAGCGCCATCGCGAGAACGACCCCCACGACCGCGGGGTCCAGATCAACCACGGCGGACCACCGCCGTGGCGCTCGCCGCCAGGCCGCCGAGCAGGATGTACCACTCGCCGGGAAGCCACTGTGCGCCCGCGAGGGCGACGCCCGCAGCGGCCGTCCAGGGGGCCAGCGACCGCTTCCCCTCCCAGAGCGTCACCGCGAGGACGAGGAACACCGCGGTGAGCACGAAGTCGAACCCCCAGCGCGCGGGGTCCGCGACAACGCCGCCGACCGTCGCCCCGACGACCGTCGCCGCCACCCAGAACGACCAGATGGCGAGGCCGCTCCCGAGCAGGAACGCGCCTCGGGTCCCGCCGGAGCGCAACTCGGCCATCGTCAGCGCCCAGTTTTCGTCCGCCATGAAGAAGAGGCTCCCGTAAGTCCGGCGCGGCGAGAGGTGGCGGAACCAGGGCCGCAGCGAGGCCCCCATCAGCGCGTACCGGAGGTTGACCACGAACGTCGTCACCACCAGCGCGACGACCGGGATCGATTCGGCCCACAGTTCGACCGCGACGACCTGGGCGGCCCCGGCCAGCACCGTCGCGCTCATCAGCGTCGCCTCGGCGACGCTCAGCCCCGCACGGCGGGCGAGCACGCCGAAGACGACGCCGTAGCCGGCGACGCCCAGCGCGATGGGGACGCACTTCCGGTAACCCTCGCGGACGCCGGCGGCCGAGAACGTCAGGTCACCTGCGGGCACGCCCGCGTTGTCGGCGTTCGCGTCCCGTTCGCTACCGTTCGCGCCCGTATCCCGGGCGTCCCCGTCCGGGTCGCTACCGTCGTTCCCGTCCGTCGGTGCGGTTCCGCGGCGAGTCATCGATCCGTTCGATCCGAGGGCCCGGGTCGCTTTCCCGGTTGCGAAGCGCCGTGGACGCGGCCGGCGACGGCATCGACGAGGCCAGCGGCCACGCTGACGGCGTGCGACGTCCCGCGGAATGTATCCGGAATGGCAGTCTTTAATTAACACAGTGGCGTGGGTTCCACTATCGGATCGACCGGTGAGACGCGTCACACCGAACCACCCTCGCGAATCGACCCGCCAGCCCGGACATGCCACTTCCTCCCCGGACCACCGAACGACTCGTCGTCTCCGTCGCCACGCTGGTCGTCGTCGTCGGCCTCGTCGGTAGCCTGTGGACCGCCGGGTTCGTCGGGTCGGCGGACCGCCCGCGGATAGCCGCCGACGCCGGCGACCGGTACGAATCGATCGACGGGCTCAGCGGGACGCGGACCACCACCATCGAGCGGAACGGTACCGTCCGGAGCGAACGGACGTACGCGGTCGAGTTGCGGCCCGGGACGGGCGAGTATCGCCGCTCGCTCGTCGACGGCACCGAGACCAGGTACGACGTCCACGTCTCGAACGGCACCGTCCTGTGGTCGTACGACCGGAGCGAGAACGTCGTGACCAGGATACCGCTCACCGGCGTCACGCGCGAGTCGGGCCGGGCCGACCGGCTCCGGCGGCTGTTCGCCCGACTGGAGGCGACCGAAACGACGGGCGACGCGCCGGACGGCCCGCCGACCGTCGAACCGCTGCCGGTCGTCCCGGTGTCGAGCGGCGGCGGAGCGGCCGCCGCGGGCGACGCCGACGGCGCGACCCTCGGCGTCGACTACGTCGGTACGGCGACGGTCGCCGACCGGGACGTCCACGTCCTCCGGATCGCACCGTCGAACGACGCGGCCGACGCGGCCTACGAGCAGACCCTGTGGGTCGACGCGGAGCGGTTCTTCCCGCTGAAACAGCGGACCGCGTGGACCGACGACGGCCAGCGGACGGTGCTGACCACGACCTACGAGGACGTGCAGTTCGACCCCGGCCTCGGGGACGGCGCGTTCGAACCGGAGTTCCCGGCGAACGCGACCGTCCGGACGCCCGAGACGCCGGAGACGGACGTCTACCGGCAGGTGGCCGACCTCCGGTCGGCGACGGACCTCACCGTGCCGACGCCGGACGTCCCGCCGACGTTCGAACTGGCCTACGCCACGCGGACGACGGGGCGCGTCCAGGGCGTCGGTCTCCGGTACGTGAACGGCACCGCCTGGGTGACCGTCGCGAAGTACGACTTCACGCACCCGGCGGACGAGGGCGAGGAGCGCGTCACCGTCGACGGTCGACGGGGTTCGCTCTCGCGAGGCACGAGGGTGACCCTCTCGTGGAACTGCGACGACTACCGGTACACCGTCCGCGGCCGGGGCGTCCCGTCGGACCTGGTCGTCGACGTCGCGCGGTCGACCGGGTGTCCCGACGCCGGGAACGCGCGCGACGTCGATGCCGTTCGAGCGGCGGTATCGCTCCGAAGGACGATCGACCGTCGCGGAGACCTTCTCGATCGCGGGAGTGTCATCCCAATCGACAGGAGGCCGTCAGCGAGGCTTTCCTGGAACCTGTAGGACATGATGGGTGTGGCACCATCTGCGTTCAGTACAGACAAAGCACTTAGTGGCCGACTGTTTGTCAGTATGTAATGAAACGACGGTCCGTACTTGCCTCGATTGCTGTAGCTGGTCCTCTATCGGGGTGCTCATTCAGTCAAACTGAGAGTGGTAATATTCAAATTGCAAATCAAACTGGCCAAGAGGCGTGGAAGGATATCACCATTCAGAGCGAAGACGGATTCCTCACAGAAGCAGAGACGGTGTACGATATCAGAACGAGAACACCGCCGACAGAAAAATATCGCTTAACGCTGACTGATGTTGCTCCCCCAGGAACATATGAAGTACAAGTTGAATTCGAGGCTATAGAAACAGACGAAGAAAGCGGAGTCCATACAACTCAGTGGTCTCCTACAGGTGAAACGAGCGAATCCCTAATTATCAACTTAGCTCCTGACTTTGGTGTTGAATTCCTCACCCAGTAACAGGTAAAGTCGTTCAATACCCACGGAGAGTAAACGCACGTTTCACGCCAGGATATACATTGGAACTGTCATTTGAACAGAGCCGGTATCGAAGGGATTCGGGAGAGCGCTTTCCCGGATAGCGGCGAGACGGGTAGCTATGTCCTCGCAGCGGCGGGCGTCCGGTCCGGACCGACCGGCGCTCTCCCCGACTGACGTCGGACGGACGGTGGGAAGATACCTGCTGGCGATCCACCGTCGCTCGGAACCGGAGGGACGTCGCGTCTCGACGGGGGAACTCCGGCGGGCGCTCGGTGTGAGCGCCGCCAGCGTCACGGAGATGGTCGCGAAACTCGACGACCGGGGGTTCGTCGACCACGAGAGATACCGCGGCGTGCGACTGACGGGGGACGGTCGTTCCCTCGCCACGACCCTCGCCTGGCGGTTCTGCGTCGTCGACCGCTTCTTCGAGTCAGTCCTGGACGCGGACCTCGACGACGGGACGGTCTACGAGATCGGCTACGCGCTGCCGCGGGACGGGCTCTTCCGCCTCCACGAACTCGCCGAACGCCCCTGCGTCGAGGAGTGCCCCGAAGCGGCCAGCGAGGGTGCCGGCTGTCCGACCTGAGTCGCCCCGGGCGGCGAACGATTTCGGGTGCCGATATCGTCGCCCAGACGTTCCGACGTCTATGGCCTCGATCCGGTCGAGTGGGCCCGACGCGCAAATCGACGGCCGCCGCGACCCCGTCCCGACGTGCAGGGGTCTTCAGAACGGCGCGCCCGGCCCATATCCGCGGGTCGTACCGCCCGAGCCCTGTGAACAACCGGCCCCGCCGCCCCGTCGCCCGTCGGTCTCCGCCTCACCGTCGGTCTCCGCCTCACCGTCTGTCTCCGCCTCACCGTCGCTCTCCGCCTCGCCGCCGTCGCCCTCGCGGTCACCGACCGACTCCGCCATCCCGGCCAGCGTCTCGTTGATCGCGTCGGCCCGGTGGTGCATCTCGTCGACGCGGACCTCGATCCGGTCGTACTCGTGACGGTCGACGAGTCCGTTCCAGGCCCGGAACGACCCATTCGTGAGCGTGTCGCTCTGCGGGCAGAACGGCGTCGTGGGGGTGAACTCGGCCCGGAGGACCGACGGGTCGTCGACGTCTTCCGCGTAGCGATAGCCGGCGTTGCGGTGGCGCGTATCGAGGTTCAACCGCGCCAGGTTGTAGCCGAACGTCATGTCGTACACGCCGCGTTCCTCGAACAGCTCCCGGGTTAGCCGGTGAAAGGCGACGTGGTCCTCGCCGTCGAGGACGTCGTGCCCGTCGAGGAACCGACCCGGTCTCGGGCTGTTCTCCGGGACGAACTCGTCGTACCCGTCGAAGAGGTCGCCGCCGCCGTCGTCGCTCCGACCGAACGGGGAACTGAATCCGACCATGGTCCCACTCGACCGCGGGGACACAGGACGGTATCGCCCAATATATTCGCCCGCGCCGGGAAGGCGCGGATCCCGGGGGGTTCTCGGGAAACCGTGCCCCGTCGCGTGGGGACCCCGTCTCGACGGGGCGAGCGGGAGCGCGGGACGACCACCCGGGCGGTACCACGAGAGCGCCGATCAGTCCTCGCGCGGATCGTACGCGGCCATGAACGCGGTCGCACGCTCCTTCGCCGTCTCGAGGTCCTCGACGACCCCCAGTCGCTCGTCCGTGTCACCGGTCGCCCTGACCAGGTAGCGCCAGCCGACGAAGCTGTTCGGTTCCTGTACGTCGCTGATCCGCACCGCCTGGTGACCGTCGGCGTATTCGTACACGACGCGCGTGTACTCCCGCGCGTGGTAGTCCTCGAATCGCGTCGCTTCCAGTGTGACCTCCCAGACGTCGGGGACGGCAGTGGTTACCGACATACCCTACGGTCCGACTCGTCGGCCTATCCCGCTGTTCACGAATCGATTCCCCGCAACAGTTATGCTGGATCTTCGTGGCTCCGCCCGCGTCGCGACTCAGGCCGTCTCGACGGCCGCGAGGAGTTCCTCGTAGTCGGGTTCGTCCGTCGGGTCGTCCGCGACCCAGCGATACGTGACCGTCCCGTCCTCGTCGATGACGAACGCGGCGCGGTTGGCGACGCCGTACAGGCCGAGGTCTTCGACGTCGATTCCGACGTCGTAGGCACCGATGGCCTCCCCGGCCATGTCGCTCACGAGGTCGAACTCGATCCCGTGTTCCTCGCGAAACGCACCCTGGGAGAACGCCGAGTCGGCGCTCACCCCGAAGAGCGTCGCGCCGGCCGCGCGAAACTCGTCGAGGCGGTCCTGGAGCGCCACCATCTCGCTAGTGCAGGGCGGCGTGAACGCCCCCGGGAAGAACGCGAGGACGACGGGACCGTCGCCCAGGCGCTCTTCGAGGTCGAACGATTCGTGGTCGCTGGTTCCGAGCGTCGCTTCGAACGTCGGGGCATCGTCACCTGATTCGGGCATCGTGGATCGGTTCCACCGCGACGACCATTACTGTCGACGCGAACGTATTCGCTGGCCGAACGGATACCGTCGATCGACCGATCACTCCAGGCCTCCGTCGGAATCCGCGGGACCGGTGGCCAGTGACTCCGTCCGATCCGGATAGCGCTCGCCGAAGAGGATCCGACCCACGGAGTGGGGACTGTGGTTCCGGAGGACGCCGAGTACGTTCACGGTAAACACGCCGACCCCGAGGCAGACGAACGCGCCGCCGATTCCACCGACGACGTCGGGTGCCCCGACCAGATCCGTGACGACGAGGAGTACCGTTCCGCTCACCAGCAGCCCCCCGTCCCACGCCGCCAGATCGTCCCGATACAGGTCGTCGATCATCGGCACGTCCTCGAAGCCGAGCAGGTCGCTGTAGTGGTGGACCCAGACGATGAACGGGACGACGTGGTACAGCGTTCCCAGCACGACGAACCCGACCACGCCCAGGACGAGCAGGTGGACGGTTCCCGAACCGCCGAACAGGTGGGCGCCCGTCGTCGGTTCGCGAACCCACGCCGGGAGCGTCAGGAGCGCCCACGTCACCAGCGCCGGGACGACCACGGCGTATCGGGCGTGCATCGGCTTCCACTCGACCCGCATCTCGTGGAGCTTTCGGGCGAGGATCGCGGCGAAGGCGAGTGCCGCGAGGCAGACCAGCACCCCGCCCACGCTGGCGACGGCGTCCGACCCGGCGAACCGGCCGGTAGCGAGGAAGACGACGCCGACGGGGTGGCCGACCTCCTGGACCCGCCGGAGGTGTTCGTCGACGCCGTGGAGCTCCGTCTGGGTGAACATGGTCCCCAGCTGGTAGAGCGCGCCGTAGATCGTCGTGAGCACGGCGCCGAAGACGGCGAACGTCGCGTGGGCCAGCAGGACGCCCGACCGGTCCGCCCCGACGGACGCGAACACCGGACGGGTGAAATCGACCGCGAGCGCGAACCCGAGGGCGGTGAGGACGAGGAAGAATCCCAGCGACAGGAGGAACTGTCGCTCCGTGACGTCGTAGCCGTCGGCGGTCGCCAGCGTCCGCCCGACGTTGTAGACGAACGCCCAGAACCCGGCCAGCATCAGCGCGCCGAACGCCGGGAGGGCGGCGAGCGCGCCCGTGAGGAGGCCGGCGACGAAGCCCACCAGTCCGACGGCGACGAGGACGAGCTGGACGCTCGCGAGGCGACGCGAGTAGAGCGAGACGCCGGACCACACGGGAACGAACTGCGTCATCGCGCCCATGATGGTGACGCAAACCCAGCCGGCCAGGAGCAGGTGGACGTGTGCGACTCCGCCGAGGCCGGGGACGACGCCGGCGACCAGACCGATCCCGGCGACCGATCCGGCGAGGAGGAACCCGATACCGACCAGGAAGTGCCGGAGCGGCACGGTCATCGGCGGTTGCCGGTCGGTGTCGACGTCGCCGGGAATCGCGGCCATGGATCCGGGTTCGTCCCCGGGGCCACTCCCGGTGTCCCCGAACACGTTCGCCGTCCGAATCGAACTGCACCAGCGGTCGACCGGCGAACGTCGGTCGAACCGAACGCGGCGGAGTGTCGCAGTAGCGGGACGACCGGGGATCCGTCCGGCGCGAATCGACGAACACCGCTCGTTCACTCCAGGTGGGACGCCGCTCGCACGAATCGATCCCGCTTCGGCCCCGTGTCCCAGTCGGACGGTTCCCGGGTCGGCGGTCGGAAAGCCGCTGGCGTGCGGTTCACCGTCGGGTTCGTCGCTCGATTCGATCGTCACCGTCGTCTCACGGACTCGTTCGATCGGACGCAGGGGGCCACCGGGGGATTCGCGTTCCCGGAATCTACTCGACGTGCACGCGGACGACGTGCCCGCCGCATCCGCACCGCTCGACGTACTCCCACTCGACGTCATTCTCGTCGAACCGGTCCTCAAGGACGTCGAAGCGGTACTCCCCTGGGTGGTCGTGTGCCGCGTGGGTGACGAGGTTCACGTGATGACCGCCGGTCGTGTGTTCGACCGCGTCGACCGCGTGCCGTTCGAGCAACGAACGGTCGTCCTCGTACCGGGGCTTCTCCGGGTTCGCGGACCACGAGTTGTCGTGCGTCCGGTCGGTCACGGGCCGAGCCTCGTCGTGTGCGTGGTCGTGAGGGTGGCTCGCTATCGTCCTCTCAACCCTCGCCCAGTTCGTCCTGCCACTCCTGGACTTTGGCCATCAGTTCGACGGGTGGCGTCTCGTTGACGTCGAGGTCGCCGATGGCGTCGAGGACGTCGGCGGCGTCCTCGCCGAACCGGTCGGTGACGGGGTCGGTATCAGCGGACCCGCCGTCGGCAGTGGCTTCACCGCGGAACCCGCCCGACGAGACGTCGAAGACAGCCTGGACGGGTTCGCTCCCCGACCCGCCGCGGGCCTCGATGGCCTTCTCCTCCCGGAGTCTGTCGAGGACGTCCCGCGAGCGCTCGACGACGGGGTCCGGGACGCCGGCCAGGTCCGCGACGTGGACGCCGTAGGAGCGGTCGGTGGGGCCGTCGCGCACGGTTCTGAGGAAGGTCACCTCGCCGTCGGACTCGTCGGCGGCGACGTGGACGTTCTCGACGCGGTCGAGGTGGTCCGCCAGCGTCGTCAGTTCGTGGTAGTGGGTGGCGAACAGGCAGTTCGACCGGACCTCGTTGTGGAGGTACTCCGTCGCGGCCCAGGCGATGGAGATGCCGTCGTACGTCGCCGTCCCGCGGCCCACCTCGT
>CAZMGU010000084.1:0-10228 GCA_964565905.1 uncultured Halobacteriales archaeon | reverse complement strand
TCCAGAACAGCTGTCCGGGCGTCACGTGCCCGTAGCTGGCGGCGATGAACGTCGTGAGCGTCTCGGTGCTGTCGAAGACGTTGTACAGCGCCGGTTCGGGCAGTCGTCGGCTGTGGGAGATCATGACGGTCGCCGCCATGGTCTCGCCGATGGCGCGACCCACTCCGAGCAGGACGGCGGCCGAGACGCCGGAGAACGCGGTGGGAATCGAGACGCTCTTCAGCGTCTGCCAGTCCGTCGCGCCCATCGCCACCGACCCGTCCTTCATCGCCTCGGGCACGGCCGAGAGCGCGTCCTCCGCCACCGAGACGACCGTCGGGAGCGCCATGAACCCGATGACGAGTCCGATGGCGACGAGTGCGCCCGGATTGATCGAGAGCAGGTTCCCGACGTACGGGTTGATGACGGTGAAGCCGATGAACCCGTAGACGATCGACGGGACCCCGGCCAGCAGTTCGACGGCGGGTTTGACTATCTCGCGGAGCCAGTCGGGGGCGACGTCGCTGATGAACAGCGCGCCCGCGACGCCGAACGGCGCCGCGACGAGGATGGCGACGGCCGTCGTGAGCGCGGTGCCCCAGATCATCGGGACGAGCGAGAACTGCCCCTGCGAGCTGGCCCACGCGTTCGAGCCGAACGGCCAGAGGATGCCGAAGCCGGCGTGACGAAAGATGGGAACCGCCTCCAGGACCAGGAAGACGGCGACGAGTCCGAGCGTCGAGAGCGTCGCGGCGGTCATCAGAAACGTCGTCACCTTCGCCGTCAGCGCCTGCCGGACGACCCAGCCGATACCCGCGGCGACGAGAAACCCGTACAGGAGCGTCGTCGTCCACGTGGACTGCAGGAGAAAGCCAGCGAACGCACCGGTGATCAGCAGTATCTGTGCCGTCGCGACGACCAGGCTCACCCGGTCCATGTCGGTCGCGGTCCGGACCAGCGAGACCGCCCGGTCCCGGAACCACGGCACTGCCTGCGACGTCGTCGTACGTATTTCGAGCATGATGAGTGAGAATCGTGAGACCGCTACCCGAGAGGGTAGCGCGGATTCGAGCGTCGGCCGGGAACTCTCAGGCCTGGTCTGCCAGTTTGGCGCGCTCTTCCTCGCGCCGCGCCGGCGGGAGCTTGAAGTAGTTGTTCGGCTCGACGAAGTACTGCTGTCCGAACTCCGAGAGGATCATGTTGATGAAGGCGCTCTCCCGGTTGTCGGTTCCGTCGTAGGTGTAACAGTGGAGGTCGCGGCTGAGCGGGTACCCCTTCGACCCGAGGTTCTCGCCGTACTCGTACAGCGTGCCGTCGAGTTCGAGGCCGATGGGCGGCGTCGCGCCGTCCGGTTCCACGAACGCCAGCGCGATGTACGCGATGGCGTTGTCGTTTTGCTCGACCAGCGTCGCGACCTGCTGGTTCTGGCCCTTGCGCGTGTCGGGTTCGATGGGCGCGTCCGGGTTCCCGTAGAGGTTGGCGCGGAACGCCGTGTCGGTCCCGGAGTCCTCCGCGCGGCCGATGGCGTAGATGTCCCTGTCCGGACCGCCGAGTTCGCTCCAGTTGGTGATCTCCTGTTTGTAGATCGCGCGGAGTTCGTCGCCCGTCACCTGGGTCACGCCGGCCTCGTAGATCTCGCGGCTGACGACGATCGGCTGACCGTCGACGCCGACGACGTGGTCGACGATGTCGTCCAGTTCCTCGCTGTCCTCGCCGAGGATGGACTCGGCCGTCGAACTCGCGTCGCCGATGTCGACGCGCTCGTTGATCACGCCCTCGACGCCGGTGCCGGAGTGACTCAGCGCCACCTGCGTCTGGAAGGGCGGCACGCTGCGCTGCTCGGTGGGTTCGAAGCCGTACAGCCCCGCCCAGTAGTCGGCGAGGTTCTGGTCCGTGTCGATGTCGTACTGACCGGGGCCCCAGTACTCCTGGTCGTCGGCGGGCGGGTTGCCGTTCCACAGCGAGGACGCCAGGTTCGTGATCGGGTACACCGTCGACGACCCGTCGGCCGTCAGGGACGGGATCTGCCCGGAGTCCGAGTCCGAACCGCTGGATTCCCGGGTGACGGTCTTGACGACCGTCTCCTGCTCGACGCGCGGCGTCGGCGTCGATTCGCTGCCACTGCCGCCCGAGCAACCAGCGAGCGCCGCCGCTCCCGTCGCACCGGTCGCCAGGATGAACTTGCGCCGCGATACGTCGTCCGACGTCTGGTCACGCGTCATCACCTGAACGGGGGTCGAGTTCGATAAAAGGGGTTTATAATAGGGGTACGACCCCGTCCGTAGCGGTATGAGGGGTACGTGGAAAACGATCCGACAGTACCGGCACCGACCGCTATAGAGAACTACTGAGAGACCGTACCGACCGGCCCCCTCCCGTCCGACCTCGACAGCGGCTTCCCCGATACGAACTCCCGGTCGTCACCACCCGGTCACGAACTCCCGGTCGTCCGCCCGGCGTCGAACTGCCGCCCCGTCGCACCCCCCTCGCCGGTTCCGGCCCACTTCCGGTACACCGCCGCCCGGTGGGTCGACCAGATCCACCGTCGCCGGGCGGTGTCGGCGGGGACGTCGTCCGGCCGCCCGGGCAACCCCTCGACCATCCGGAAGTAGGCGTCACCCGGCGTCGCCCCGTTCGCCCTGGTGACGACGGCCGGGAGCAGCGGCCGGTCCAGTTGGTCCTCGTGGACGCCGAGGACGTGGAGCACTCGCCCCTGCCGGGCCGGGTGGACGCCGCACTCCTCGGCGACGGTCCCGTGGTCCGTACAGCCGCGCTCGCGCGCGACGCGGACGAGGAACGGGTACAGCGACCGCACCTTCGAAAGCAGCGTCTCGACGTCGCCGTAGGGCGAGTCGACGGTGCCCGCCGCGTCGACGATACGGCGAACGACGGCCTCGTCGACCCAGAGACCCGGGCCGTCCGAACGGTGGTCGTCCATACCGGCACCACCGGGAGCGGGCCCATTGGTATGCGCTTCCGACCGCGCGAAGGTGCCGTCTACGGGCCGCTGAACGTCCGATTAACCGACCCGGCCGCTCACTCCGGCGGCGGTCCGTCCCGGTCGATCCACGCCTGGCGGCGGGAGAGCGCCCGCTCGCCGCGTTCGGTCAGGCGGTACTCGTCGGTCCGCCCGTCCCGCGATCGCTCCTCGACGAGTTCCCGGTCGACCAGTTCGGCGAGGACCGGCCGGACGTCGTCGGGGTCGAGCGGTCGCCCGTAGTACTCCTCGAGGCTCCGCCGGAGGACGGTCTCCGCCACGGGCGCACCGTGTGCGAGGGCCCAGAGGACGTCTCGGCCGACAGCCGGCGTGGCGGCGAACGGCGGGGTCGCTGACGATTCCTCGGGCGTCGTGGGAGCGTCGTTCCGCTCGGGTTCGTCGTCGGTCATGGTCTCGTGGCGACCCTCGCCCGCCATTACAAACTACAAGTTGCTATAGTTTACTATTCGTGCCCTGGGGAACTACGCGGAATGATACGACCTCATCGACAGGCCGATTCACGCGGGGGAGGTACTGCCACCATGCGATACTCGGGGGACTGGATGGTGCTGGCCGACGACCGGATACTGGAGTATATACGGGAGGAGGGATCAGGACGGCCCAAAGCCATGGCCGACAGCGGATACGTACGTTTCAGCCGCCCGTACATCACGCAGCGGTGCAAGACCCTCGTCGAGCACGGACTCCTCCGGCACCTCGGGAACGGCGTCTACGTCATCGCCGACCGCGGCGAGCGGTATCTTGACGGCGAGATAGACACCTCCGAGGACGCGCCGGACGAGATCGAGTCCCCCATCGGGGACGAGGACTCGTCCGCGGGCGAATCCCCGGACGAGTCGGAGGAGTCCCTCTGATCACGCGTGCCGCCGCGCATGTCCGACTGGTGGGTCGAACAGACCGACGAACGCATCCTGGAGTACCTCGCCGAGCGCGGCTGGGCGACCCCCGCGATCTTGGCCGGCGAGCGCGGCTTCTCGGCCAGCGAGGACCGGATCGCAGAGCGCTGCGAGATGCTCAGGTACGCGGGGTTCGTCGCCCCGCTATCCGGCGACGCGTACGAGATAACCCGGTGGGGGCGGCTCTATCTCGAGGGCGAGGTGGACGCGCGTCACCAGCCGACGCCGACTGTCGATCGGGTACTGCGGTGATCCTCGCACCGAACCGGTCACCAGGGCGTGGTACCCCGTAACAAGCCACTACCGTCGGTCGACCCAACGACGAGACGCCATGTCAGAGGACGGCGACGACACCGGCGACACGTCCAGCGAGGAGACGCAGACGATGCCCACCGAACAGCAACAGGAGGAGTGGGAGGAGGGCGACGAGGAGAGCCCCATCGAGAACCCCAACGAGAGCGAGGAGGAGCGCAAGCGCGCCGACGACGGGGACGACGAGTAGCCCGACGCGGTCTTGCGGTTTTCACCCGCGAGTCGATGGTCAGTTCGCGGACAGGCGCAGCACTTAGGGACGAACCGACCCAACCGTACGCATGGAAGCGCCACAGCAACTCCGGACCGCCGCGGCAGAGCACGACGACGTGTCCATCACCCACCGGGAGTACGACGACGCCAGCGAGGTCACCATCGACTTCGGCCCCGGCGCGGACGCCACCCTCGACGTCGTCGGCGACACCGCCATCGTCGTCGCCGGCGACCAGCAGTACGAGTTCGACGTCCCCGCGGGCGCCTCGGAGATAACCACCAACGACGGGATGCTCATCATCCGGGGCGGGCCCGGGACGAGCTAGCCAGCGCTCCGGAGCGCGACGGCGGCGGACCGCCGTCCCCGCCGACCGCACGACGGCGGTCGATCGAGTCCGCTTCCGTCGCGCGAATACACGAAATATTTACGCTATCGGCACAGCCTACTTCCATGACCACTATCGTCGAGTTCGACGGCGCGTCGCGCGGCAACCCCGGTCCGGCCGGCATCGGCTATCGCGTCCTGCAGGACGGCGACGGCGTCGAGGGCCACGAGTACATCGGCGAGGCGACGAACAACGAGGCCGAGTACACGGCGCTCATCCGCGGCCTGGAGTGCGCCCTCGAATGGGGCCACTCGGAGGTCATCGCCGAGGGCGACTCCGAACTCGTCGTCCGGCAGGTGCGCGGCCAGTACAACGTCGGCGCGGAGAACCTGATCCCGCTGTACGAGGAGGCCCGCGACCTGGTCCGCGAGTTCGACGAGTTCGAGATCCGCCACGTCAAACGGTCGCGGAACGAGGGCGCGGACGACCTGGCCAACGAGGCGCTGGACGAGCGGTAGGCTCCGCGAACGGCTGCACGGGGCGTTCGACCGACGGCTCCCGCGGGACCGACGGACCCCTTTCTCAGAACTCCCCTGGCCGTTCGGAGACGCCCGGCTGTGGGCGACACTGGTTTGCCGCCGTGAGGGCGACGGCCCGCTTGGTCCGGTCGGTCAGCGCCGGCGTGTAACTCCCGTCCCAGGTGCGCGGCGGGTGCCGACAGCCCCGGTGTTCGTCGACGTGGTAGGCCAGCATCGGCGTCACCGCACCGGTTGGATCGATCGCACCCAGCGTGTGCTCCTCGTAGGCGGACTTCGTCCCGTCGCCGTCGGCGTCGCAGAACAGCGCTCGCACGGCGTCTATTTCCGACCGGACGAGCAGGTGGACGACCTCGTGGATGGCCGAGTTCCGGGCGATACCCTCGCTCGACCCGTCGTCGGCCCCGGTCCACGCCGCCGCGCCGCGGGAGAACGCCGACCCGCCGTCCTCGCAGCTATCGGGCATCGCGTCCGCGAGGTCAACTCCGAAGCCGTGGCCGTGGACGAGCAGGTGGACGCCGCGGAACGCCCGCAGGTCGGGACACTCCCCCTCGCGCCAGGCCCGGTCCGGGAACTCCCCGGTCGTCCCCGCGAGGTAGTCCCGGAACCCCTCGCGCAACTCGTCGCGACCCACGCGCGGGTACCGGTAGTCGCCGCCCTCCGCCGGGAACCGCGCCAGGCGCCAGTAGGAGATGGCGTCCGCGTCGAACAGTTGCCCGGCGGCGTCCTCCAGGGCCGCCGGTACCGTCGCCCCGGGGACGCAGGCCCCGGCCTCCGCGGGCGTGTTCGGGTAGAGGGCGACGTGTACCCGGCGGTTCTCCGGCCAGCGATTTCCGCGCGTCGACAGCGTCTCGTATGGGTCTTCCATGGGCGTCGGTCCCCGCCCCGCTGACCCCGTCGTCTCCGAACTGGTCGTCCGAACTATTCGTCCGAATCGGTCGTCCGAACTGGTTGGTACGATTAGGTGTTCGCGACGGAAGTGTCTTCGCTCGAAGGCACCGGCTCTCGACGCTCGCCACGCCGTGATCGTCCCCGGTAGCCACTCGTACAGCGATGTTTACTGCGGCGTCACCTGACGGACCAAGTGCCATAATGGCAACCGAATCTCAACCGCAGTCGGAGAACCGCAACCGAACTACCCGGTCGAACTGGCCCGACCGAGTGCCGTTCCGGAACGTCTGGCAGCCGGTCCGGGACGTCCTGCTCTACTCCTCGGCGTATCTCGCGCTCGTGGCAACGGCGGAGGTCGTCGTCGTCACCGAACTCCTGTCGATCCGGTGGACCGCCGCACCGGTCGTCGCCGGACTCCTGACGTTCGCGGTGTACGGCAGCGACCGCATCGCCGGTCTCGAAGCGGACGCGGAGTCGGCACCGCGGCGGACCGCGTTCGTCCGCCGCCACGCCGACCGCCTGTACGTCCTCGTCTCGCTCTCGTACGGCGTGGCCGTCGCCCTCGCCGTCCTGGGCGGACCGGTCGCCTTCGGTCTAGCCCTGTTACCCGGCGCAGTCTGGCTGTTCTACGCGTCGGAGTGGGTGTCGAGCGCGGAGACGCCCCTCCCGCGCCTGAAGGACGTCCTGCTGCTCAACTCGGTGCTCGTCGCCGTCGCGTGGTCGCTCGTGGTCGTGTTCCTCCCGGTGGCGTTCGGCGGCGGCCGGGTCACCCCTGGGGTCGGCGTCGTGTTCGTCTTCTTCGTCCTCGCGACGTTCGTCAACACCGAGATCCCGAACGTGCGCGACGTCGAGAGCGACCGGTCGGCCGGCGTCGCGACGTTACCGGTCGCGTTCGGCGTTCGCCGGACTCGCGGCGTCCTCTACGGGGTCGTCGCGCTGGACGCGGTGCTCGTCGGTGCCGCCGTCGCGGGCGGGGTCACGTCGATCGCCGTCGCGACCGCTCTCGCTTCGTGCCTCGTCGTCCTGTCGGTCGTCGTGCGCTGTCTCGGCCGGGTCGACGGCGAGAGCGCGACGACCGTCGCGGCCGAGTGTAGCCGTCTCCCCGTCCTCCTCGTGGTTTCGCTCCCGCTGCTGGGGCACTGAACCACGGGACGGGACTCCCCTCGGACGACTGTCGTGTAGAACCGCACTTAATACGTGTGACAGTCAGTGCTGTAACGGGCCGTGATATCATCGACGATTCTCCAGCTAGTTCTGGTGGCGACCGTGGCAGTCGGCGTGTCCTGCGGACTCCTCGCCTGGCGGGAGCGACCCGAACCGGGTTCGACCCCGCTCGTCGTCCTGCTGGCCGGCCAGTGCTGGTGGTCCGCCACGCTGGTCTTCAGGGTCGAGGCCACGACCCTCGCGGCCAAGGCCTTCTGGGTCGACGTCTCCTGGATCGGCGTCGTCGTGATCCCCGTCGCGTGGCTGTTCTTCTCGCTCGAGTACACCGGCTACACCGAGTTCACGACGCGGCGGCACTACGTCCTCTTTTCGATCGTCCCGGTGATCACGGCGATACTGGCCCTCACTGGCGGGTTCCACGATCTCATGTACGTCTCCTCGCGACTCGTCCAGGAGAACGGCGTCGCGGTCCTCCACCGGACGCCGGGTCTCTGGTACTGGGTCATCGCCGTCTACACGTACCTGCTGGGGGCACTCGGGATGATCCCCCTGTTGCAACTCGTCTCCAGCGATATCGGCCTGTTCAGGGGCCAGAGCCTGGCACTGCTCGTCGGCCTCCTGGCACCGTGGGTGACGAACGTCCTGTTCCTGTTCGGTCTCGCCCCGACCGGTCCCGTCGATCCGACGCCGATCGCGTTCGCCGTCTCCGGCGTCGCGTACCTGGGCGCCCTGACCCGGTTTCAGCTGTTCGGCGCCAACCCGACGCCCATCCACCACGCGCGAAAGTCCGTGTTCGAGCGGATGGAGCAGGGCGCTCTCGTCCTGGACAGCAACGACCACGTCGTGGAGATGAACGACCAGGCCGTCCGTGCCCTCGGGATGTTCCGCTCTGACGCGCTCGGGCACGCCATCGAACGCGTCTGTCCCGCGCTCGCCCCGTCCGGAACCCACACGGGACTGGAGCGCAGGACGTTCCGCCCGGAGGCGGGGAACACGACCTACGACGTCTCGGAGAACGACATCACGGACCTCCACGGCCGGATTATCGGCCGGATCATTACGCTGCACGACATCGGCGAGTTCGTCCGGCAGCAGCAACGCCTGGAGGTACTCAACCGGATCTTCCGGCACAACGTCCGGACCAGTACGCAGGTGATCCTGGGCAACGCGGAGTACCTGGCCACCCGGAACAGCGAACGGAAGGCCGCCACCATCGAGCGAAACGCGCTGGAGATCGACCAGATAAGCCAGAAGGTCCGCACGATCATCGACGTGTTCGAGCGCGGTCGCGAGGCGCGCACGGCCGTCTCGCTCGACGGCATCCTCCGGGACGCCATCGACGCGGTCGAGGCGGAGTTCCCGGCCGTCGAGTTCACCCGCGAGTTCGACCTCGACGGGGTCCGCGTCGACGGCCTGTTCGACGTCGTCTGCGGACAGGTCGTCCGAAACGCCGCCCAGCACAACACCGCCCCCGAACCGCGGGTCACCGTGTCCGTCGAACTGGACGGCGACCACGCCACCGTCACCGTCGCCGACAACGGCCCCGGCATCGACGACCACGAACTCTCGCTCCTCGACCACGGGACTGAGACGCCGCTGGCCCACGGCAGCGGCTTCGGACTCGCCCTCGTCACGTGGGGGACGGACCTCGCCGGCGGGACCGTCCGGTTCGAGGACGGCGACCCGACCGGTACCGTGGTGACGCTTGAGGCACCCGTGCTTCCGGGCGAAAGGGGGCTGACCGAAGGTTTTTCTCGGAGTCCGCACAACTCTGACGCACATGGCTACTCGAACCCGTGACGACGACGAGGAGGGTGTCGAGTTCATCCACGAGGACGACGGCTCGATTACTGCCAAGGACAAGGAGAGCGGGGTGGCGTCGTTCGGGGACACGAAGGCCGAGGCGCTGCGGATGCTCGCTGAAGCCCTGACGCTCTACGAGGGTGGTGGGGAACCCGTCACCGACGAGGACCTAGAGGAGTGGGGCCTCGACCCCGACGAGACGGGGGACGAGGACCTGCCGGATTTCATGCAGTAAGATTCGATGGTTCGCACGCAGTTTTCCGGCCGCGAAATAGCGAAAGTGCTCCGCAACCACGGCTATCGGAAGGCGGGTCAGGTCGGAAGCCATCTGAAACTCAGGTGGGAGAGTTTGGACACCGACGAGGTGCGGGTCGTGACTGTGCCGATGAAGTCCGAAGACGAAATTCCGACTGGGACCCTCCACTCGATTGCCGACCAGTGCGGTGCCGACGACTTCCATGCCTGGTGCCGCTGGATCGACGAGAACTGCTGACGGCTTCGCCTCCCTCTCCAATTTTGTCTGTTGACGTCGCCGAATTTTCTCATTGGATTCGATCTCGTTGATTCTCCATCTTCATCGCGCGATGGAGCAGAACTGCGCACATTAGCGAGGATTAAGAAGTCTTTCCGATGTCTCGACGATCACGGCGCTCATCCTCAGCAACAAACTGCTTTGTGCGATGGTTTTATACCGGACACCGGAGCAGCCCGCCATATGGAGGCACCAGAGATACTCTCAATTGCGGTTGGACAGCTATTCGAAGCATTCCTGATAGCTGCAGCTATCATTACCCTGGCGTACTTTCTCAGAAGAGCTACTGCCTGATTATCGGTTCACAGATTTCCGAACTGCCGAGTACTAGAATTTTTCGTCGCTCACGCCGAAGCACCTGTCGCTTCCTTCGCGATAGTCACCGGACGGACCGGTCGGGAAGAGTATCGCGAATCAGTTCCGGTCCGAGCACCGGTTTCTACGCCTGTCCGGGATCTGCAACTTGCCGAGAGAACCGCCGCACCCAGAGATAATGGGATAGTTCGCCAGGACGAGAAGGCGTGATGGACTCGTCGGGATTTGAACCCGAGGCCTCTTCCTTGCGAAGGAAGCGATCT
>CAZMGU010000083.1:0-10319 GCA_964565905.1 uncultured Halobacteriales archaeon | reverse complement strand
CAGTCCCAGCAGGAGACTCACGACGGGGTGATCGTCGGACAGGCACGTCTTCATCTGCTAAAATCCACTACTCTCTGACCATGCAAAAACGTTGGCTCGGACGCCCGTTCTCACCGCACGGGCTTTTGGTAATCGCCGTCGTCGCCGGCTCCCAGGGAGTGGACCCGGACTTACGACTGGCAACCATCGTTGTGGAAGCACGGCCGGGAGATCCGTCACTCCCGATTATCGGCCAACCATCTCGGCTCGAACAGTTTTTGCACTCGCTCAGGCCGGTGTGAGACGCCGTATCGCAGGTAGTATACCCCCAAGCCGTACTGCGTCACGACGAGCGAGAGGGCCAGCCACCACAGTCCAAATGGCGCATCAACTCCGAGCAACCAGAAATCGAGGTAGAAGGTCCCCAGGCCGAGCCAGAATACTCCGACGAAAAGACTCCAGACGGGGTGGTCGTCCGAGATTCACGTCTGCATGCGGTAAAATCCACCACGCTACGAGTATTGAAAAACCTTTGGCTCCACCACTCCACCCTCGTCCCAACGGTGTGATTCGCGTCCGTCCTAGCGCCCTTCCAGTTCGACCGAGACGTCGTCGACGAAGTGCGTCGCTTCGCTCTCCCGGACGACGGACGTCCCGACGGCGACGTACAGCGCGTCGGTCGATAGCTCGGGCGTCGTCCACTCGAACTCGTCGAGGTCGATCTCTGGCCCGATGTGCGCCCCGGTCTCCCAGCCGTCCATCCCGTCTTCGAACCCCTGTTCGTCGGCCGAGCCCTGGCAGCCCGCCAGCCCGCCGAGGCCGACGGCTGCGGCACCCGTCCCGAGGAACGTTCTTCGTCGTATATTTCTCCCGCAGGGGACGGACGGATAAGCCTGTGCTAGCGTGCGGCAACCTCTCGCGCGTCGGTCGCTGCCCGAGAACGGCCGCTTAAGGCCCCGCGACCACTACCCCGCGTCATGGCAGACCGGATACTGAAGGCCAACGCGTACACCACCTTCGACCTGCTGGACGGCGTCGTCGAGGGGCACGGCTTCACCGAGGAGGCCTACGCCATCCTGAACGTCACCACCGACGACCGAGACGACCCGGAGTTCGTGGAGGTCCAGGTCGAGATGGACAACACGGAACTCGACGAGGTCGAACCACACGCGGACAAACTCTCGCTGACGGCCGACCAGGCACGCGAGATGGCCGGGGAACTGGAGAAGTACGCGGGCCGCGTCGAGGCGGCGGACGGGGAGTAGCGGACCCGCCCGACCCTCTACCGTGTCAGGCCGGCGCGTAGCGGTCGGTGAGGGCGGCCACGGCGACGACTGCGGCCGTCAGGTGCATGAACGCCAGCACGGCCGCGCCGGCCGCGGTGCCGCCGGGCATCGCCGGCACGAAGAGGGCGTCGGGAATCCACGAGAGGACGAGGACGACGGCGGCGACGAGCGTGAACGTCCGGTCCGGGTTCGCGACGAAGCGGTCGAGCAGGCCGTACGCTATCGTCGCGCCGACGACGCCGAGCGTCGTGAACAGCAGGACGGGTCCGTACGACAACGGATCGAGGTTCGGGGCGACGCCGGCCGCGTCCGCGGCGAACACGACGGCGGCGTTGACCGCGTCGGCGACGACGACGGCGACGAGGCCGCGCCTGGCGAGCGTCCCGAGGCCGGCGCGCTGGCGGTCGCGAGCGGCCGCAGTCTCCGTGCTCATGTGATACTGGTTGCACAGCCGACAATTAAACCTACGCCCTGACGTCGAACCAGCGTTTATCAGCGAAGACGGGACCAGCAGTACCCATGTCCGACGACGGTGGCTGGGAGAGCGATCGGCCGGAGGTCACCTACGCCGAAGCGCGGGCCGTCCTCGACGCCCAGAACGACACGATGAGCGACATCGACGCCAAGGCGATGCGGACGGTGCGGTTCAACGTCCTCTTGATCGGGGTCCTCATCACGGCAGTTCGACTCGCTGGCTCCGGCGTTTTCCACAGCGGATCGCTTACGCTCGCGATCGGATCGCTCGTCTGTTCGTCAGTTTTCGGTATCGTGACCTACAACGAATCGAACCTCTACGTCGGCCCGAGCGGTGAATACGTTGAACGGCTCACCGATGGCGAAACTGACGGGCAACAGTGGGACCGAAACCTGCTGGAGACGTTCGCTGGGATGATATCGGAGAACGACGACGTCGTTCGATGGAACGGCTGGTTACTCACTGCGACTCAAGGGACGCTCGTCTTCGGTATCGTCGCTGGCGTCCTCGCCACAGTTATTTAGGGTGGGACGGCCCAATTGGGACCTCGTCCTCGTCGCCAGCTGGCGAACTCATATTACGCGTTTACCGGCCGTCCGGCCATAAACCTGTGGTCGTCGACGGTGTACTGCCGTCACGAGAAGGCCCCCAGCGTCAGGTCTTTCCCGTCGTCGAGGTACTGTCGGATCCGCTCGTGGTCCCACCCGAGCGGCGAGACGACGCTCTCGGCGGCCCGCACCACCAGCGTCTCGTAGAAGTCGGCGTCGTAGTCCCCGCAGTCCTCCCACGGCAGGCGAACCCGTTCCCGGTCCCGCCGGTCGTCGTCGACGACGACGTAGCGGACGTCCTGACCCGGGTGGCGGGCGACGCCGCCCGCCTCGTAGCGCTCCAGCGCGGCGACGGTTCTGGTCCGCCCGTCGTAGTCCGCGAGGGACTTCGAGGCGCTCGTTCGGACGACCAGGTCGTCGGAGTCGACGTCGCCCGCCTGCACGCGGGCGATGGCTCGTGCGAGGCGGTCGCAGACCGGTTCCGGTTCCCGGTGTTCGTCCAGCACCTCTACGAGGTCCTCCTGCACGTCGGCGACGAAGGCAGGCGTCGAGCGCCGGCGCGTCTCGATGCCGCGGAACTTGTACCCTCCTTCCCGCCGTTTGCCGAAGTAACTTGTCAGTGCCCCGCGCTCGCCGTCGCTGGTGGGGACGAAACACACCCACTCGAACTCGCTCTCGTGTTCGAGCGGGATGTCCTTCTCGTCGCTGATTCGGGTACAGACGTCCTCGATGGGCGTCGGGTCGTCGACGGCGGCGGTCACCCAGAGGCTGTCGACGATGCCGTGGACGACGCGCCACCCGGCGGCCTCCAGGTACTCCTTGGCGTCGAGCAGCAACTCGCGGGCGTAGGCGTTGATCGACTCGTGGACCTCGATGCGGCCGAACTTGCTGTTGCGGTAGCCCTGGTAGCCGAAGCAGGTGACGAGGATCCACTTCAGCGTGCCTATCTTCGACTCCAGGCGGTCGGCCCGCTCGGGGTCGTCGATTTCGGCCAGGTCGCCCTTGAAGCCGTAGCGATCGCTGACGATCCGGTCGAGGACCGTGGGGACGAACGGGTCCTCGACGTCCGGGCAGACGCTGTAGCCCAGTCCGGGGACGTCGTCGGCGTCGTGGCAGTCGCACTGCACCGTCTCGGGGCTCAGCCTGTTCTCGATCATGATCCGCGGATACAGCGAGGCGAAGTCCACCTCGACCACATCTTCGTGGAAGCCGACGTCGGGCTCGAAGGTGAACCCGCCCCGGTCGGCGTCGTGGAGCGCCCGCGCCGGCTTGAACGACTCGGCCTCCCAGGCGCGCCAGGGGACGACCACGCCCCGGTCGCGGGCCTCCCGGATCTGCATCGCCGTGAACACCGTCCCGATGGAGGCCCACGACGCCTCCTGGAGCGGTTTCCACGACCGCTTCACGAGGTCGAACAGGCCCGGAAGCTTCCCCTCGTGCCAGAAGAAGCTGTTCGAGCGGTCGACGATGGCTCTCCCGGGAACGTCGTAGCGGGCCGGCGAGTGGCCGACGCGGCCGTAGCTCTCGTAGCTGTTCTCGCCGGCGAGCACCCGGTGACCCGGTAGCCGGCCGAGGTCACAGTCCACCCCGAGTTCGTCGGCCCGGTCGTGGATCAGCGGGACCAGATCCGCCGACGAGAGCACCAGGACGTCCGGGTTGACGGCGTCGAGTCGGGTCGAGAGCGCCCGCAAGACTGCCGCTTCGCCCCCCTCGGCCAGCCCCTCTCCGTTGCAGGCCAGCGCCGTCAGGTCCCCGTCGGCGAGCGCCGGCGTCGGCAGCGAGAGCGAGAGGGACTTCGGCCAGTAGTCGCCGCCCTCCGGGACCGCCGGCGTCGGGTCGGTGCCCGTCTCCAGGCAGTAGCGGAACTTCGGGCTCAGGTCGACGTCGTACAGGCTGAAGGTCCCGGGACCCCAGTTCTCGGGTTCTCTCACGGTATGAACCTCCCGGGCGAAGGTTGCCACCTCGCTCGGCCGCTCCAGCGAGACGGCGAGCACGCGGGAGCGGGCGTCGTCCCGCAACGAGAGGTACTTCCGGTCCCACGCCAGGTCGACTATCTTCGGATCGGATTCGAGGCGCGCCCGCAGGTCGGCCAGGGCGTCGTCCGGGCCCCCGACGTAGCAGGTGGGGACGTAGTCGTGGTCGCGCTCGACGGTGACCCCGTCGCTCGTCCGGGACCACAGGCGGACCACGTCGTCGCGGACGTCGACGGCGACGACCACGTCAGGCCCCCTCGTCGGCGTCCGCGTCCACCCGCTCGCGCAGGTCGGCGACCTCCTCGCGGAGCGACTCCATCTCCGAGCGCTGCTCCCGGAGCGTCCCCTGGTGGGCCAGTAGCATCGACATCAGGACGAGGACGTCGCGGTCGAGGTGGTTGGCGTACCCCGCGGCGTCGGCGAACTCGCGGGCACCGTCGAACAGGCCGTCGAAGTCCGACTGGTAGCGCCGGCGGAGCGCCCGCCGGTAGTCCCCGAACTCCCGCTCGTAGCTGTCGAGGAAGTCGCGGTAGGTGGGGTTGGTCCGTCCCATGGCTAGTCGAGCGCCGCCACCTCCGCCGCCGTCGGTTCGACCGCGTCGGTGGCCGCCCGGTCCGCGACCGAACCGAACAGGTCCACCCAGTACGGGATGGTGGTCTGCCACCACCCGTGCTGCCAGTAGCCCGTCGTCTCGAACTCGTCCGTCGCGAACGCGTATCCCAGATCGGTCCGCCGGCACTCGATTTCGCTCGTCGCCAGGTCGCGGACGGTCGCCCGTCGCTCCTCGCCCGCGTGCGGCGCGCTCACGAGAACTGGAACGTCGAGCGCGTCGGCCAGGTCCGCGAGCAGGCCGACCGAGGCGTCGAACAGCCGGTCTATCTCGGCGGCCGGGGCGTCGGCCCCCTCGTAGCGGAGCGCCACGTTCGGCGCGACGACCAGTCCCGTCCGTTCGCTCGCCGCCGCGACGGCGTTCCGCACGATCCGATGGTGCTGGTGGGCGGTGAACGCCCGGGCGACGCGGATGCCCTGCAGCGCCCGGCGGTTCGGTGCCTGCGCGGTCAGCCCGTAGGTCGAGGCCGCGCCGCCGGCGTCGACCCAGAGCGTCTCGCGGGCCCCGTCCGCGTGGTCGGAACCGAGTACCAGCCGATGGATCGCTCCCGCGTCCGGCTGTTGGACGTAGGTCAGGCCGGCGTCGAGCGGCGGCGTCGTCGTTGCCCTCATAACTACCACTTGACCGCACCGACTGGTATACGCCAGCCTAGTGTTCGGGGTGAAAGTGAAAGTGGTCGCTACCGGTAGCGCTCGACGTCGAGGACGGCACCGACGGCGTCGAGGGTGAGGTCGCTGTCCCCGGCGACGACGGTGGCGTCACGCTCGCTGGCGACCCCGGCGACGACGGCGTCGACGCCCGTCAGCGCGTGGCCGCGCTCGTTGACCTCCGCGACGACGTCCGCGGTCGCCTCGGCGGTGTCGGCGGTCACCGGAGCGACCTCGTCGATCCAGGAGAGGGCGCGTCGTCCCGCCGCGACCGTGTGTTCCGTCGAGAGCGCGAAGCCGATCAGAAACTCGACGTAGACGACGGCGGGGACGACGAATCGTTCGTCGGCGTTCTCCTCCAGAAACCGCTTCGTCGCCTGTTCGCCGTGCTCGTAGTCCATCAGGAACGAACTGTCGAGCACTTTCATTCGTCGTTCCCGTCGCGTTCATCGTCGTCAGCTATCTCTCGGACGCGCTCGTCGATCCCCCGGTTCATGGCGGCGTGAGATTCGCGGACCCGCTCGCTCGTCTCGGAGTCGGAGAGGATCCCGAACCCCGCCGTGAAGTCCCGACCGCCGTGCTCCTCGAGGACGCGAGCCAGCGCTTCGTCGAACGATTCGTCCTCCCGTTTGAGCGCTGCGAGCCTGTCCTTCGTCTCGTCGGACAGGCGGATGGTCGTGCTCATCTCCGTACGAGATGTTGTATACGGAATCTGTATACATCTTTCGACGAGAACGGTCGGTGACCGGTACCCGGGCACAGCGCTCAGTCGGATCGACCGCTAGCCAAACCGTTAACCCCTGAGCGGTCCGACTCACGACCACATCGATGACCGACATTCCGACGGTGACGCTCCCGAGTGGCGACGAACTCCCGACTGTCGGCGTGGGAACCTGGAACATCGGCGGCGACACCGTCCGCGAGTCGGTGCGGGCGGGCCTCGACGCCGGCTACGGCCACGTCGACACCGCAGAGGGGTACCACAACGAGGCCGAAATCGGCGAGGTGCTGGCCGACTACGACCGCGAGGACGTGTGGCTCACCTCGAAGGTGCTGGCCAAGAACCTCGACTACGAGTCGGTCATCGCTTCGTGCGAGGAGTCGCTGGAAAAGCTGGGGACGGACTACCTGGATCTGTACCTGATCCACTGGCCCAACCCCGCGATATCCCTGCGGGAGACGCTGTCGGCGATGGCGACGCTCCACGACCAGGGGAAGGTGAACAACGTCGGCGTCTCGAACTTCTCGGCGTATCAGCTGAGTTGCGCCCAGCACATTTCGGACGTCCCCATCGCCGTCAACCAGATAGAGTTCCACCCCTACCTCCAGCGCCCCGACCTCGTCGACTACTGCCGCGAGACGGACACCACCATCGAAGCGGCCGCCCCGCTCGCGCGGACGGAGGTGTTCGGCGACGAGACGGTCGAGGAACTCGCCGAGACGTACGACCGGTCGCCCGCCCAGGTCGTCCTGAAGTGGGCGACCGAACGCGACGTCGTCGTCCTGCCGAAGTCCTCCTCGCCGGAGCACGTCAGGGCGAACCGCGAACTGTTCGACTGGGAGATGGACGAGGCCGACCTGGCGAAACTCGACGACCTGGACCGCGACGAACCCGTCTACGACTTCCCGTCCCGGGACTGGACGAGCGACGTCTACGGCATCTCGCAGTAATAACTGCACTCTCGGTGGTCTGTCGAAAGCCCCCGACTCGTTCGCCAGCTGTCGACGAAACTACCGCGAACGACCGGAAAGCCCTCGGCCCGCTCGCGGTCGTTCAGCGGGATACGCTCGTTGCACTCGCGTAGTGCCCGCTGAACGACTGCCTTGCAGCACGAGCGCGCTCGCGGTTTCACCGTTCGCGCAGAGATGGTGCTCACTTCGTTCGCACCATCCGCGCCTCGCCCTTTCATTCCACCAGGGACGAATTAGACCGACCGGCAGCGACTGCGCCGGACACCCAAACGCTAACTCGTCGGGCAAAAATCGGCAGGTATGCGCCGCCTCCGCGTCCCGCTGGTCCCCGGCTGGCTCCGCTGGAGCGTCGTCGCCCTCGCGGCGGCGACCGTCTTCTACTTCTCCGTCCTCGTCTCGCCCGGGCCCGCCGGCCGCGAACTGTTCGGGCCGCTCTGGGACAAGTACCTCCACGCGGCCGCGTACGCCGGCCTCGCCCTGCTGACTGCGTACGCGACGGCGAACTGGCGCGACCGGCCCTCCCGGCGCGCCCTCGCCGTCGTCGTCGCCACCGTCGCCTACGGCGTCCTGATCGAGTTCGCCCAGCTAGCGGTCCCGTACCGCCAGTTCAGTCCCGCCGACATGCTCGCCAACGCCGCCGGCGCGCTCCTGGTGGTCGGCTGGTTCCTCCTCGAAGCCCGGATACGGTACCGGCGCGTGGCGACGGCCGACCTCCCCGTCGTCGCACCGCTGCGACGGGAAGAGTGAACTGCGCCCCGGTCGAACGGGCCGGCGATGAGCGACCGGCCCGCGATAGACCGCTGGGACGTCGCCGCCGCGGCGAGCGCGCTGGCGGTCCTGCTCGTCGCCTACGTCCTCGTCCCCGGCCCCGTCGTCCAGTACGGCGCCTGGCTGGCCGTCTTCTGCATCTGGATGTTCTGGTTCGTCTTCTTCGGGACGAAGTGGCTGTACGGCGTCGACGTCTGACCGATTGGCTGGCGCGGGCGTCGTTCGACGACCTCAGCGACCGTCGGGCCGGGTCGCCGCCCGGAGCGCGACGGCGGCCACGGACCCGGCGGACTCGGCGGCGGTTCGGAGGGCGTGGGCGGCGAGCGGCGGCCACCCCGAGTCACCGTCGGCGGCGACGGCCCGGTCGAGGAGCACCTCGGCACGCTCGTCCGCGTCGGCGACGACCGAACAGCAGTGGGCGGCGTCTGCGCCGTCGAGGAGGGCGGCCGTCGCGCGCTCGACGAGGTCGCTGACGTCGGCGGCGGCCGACTCGACGTCGGCCGCGACGTCGTCGGGGACGGGGTCCTCGTACCGGCGGGCGACGACGGCGAGGGTCGTCGCCTCCTCGGCTATCCGTTCGAGGTGGCCGGCGGCGGCCGCGTAGTCGGACAGCGTCGCCCGCGACGTCCCCAGGTCGTCGAGTTCGGCCGGGTGGGTGAGCGCCCGCTCGAACTGGCGACCGACGAGCGCGACGAGGCGGGCGGCCTCGGACCCCCGCGCCTCGACGCTCTGAGGGTCCCGGTCGCCGACGAGGGCGGCGACGGCGTCCCGGGTGACCGAGCGGGCGACGAAGCTCAGCTGGTGGAGCGACTGCTCGACGGAGACGTTCGCGGCGTCGAGCAGGCTCTTGCAGCGTATCTCGCCCTCGCCGTCCGCGACGACGTCGACGCCGAGCAGGTCCCGGGCGACGGCCTCGACGGCCCGCCGCTGTTCGTCTCCGACTCCGCTCCCGTCACGGACCACGACGTCGTCGCGGCCGGTGCGGTAGCCGGCGGCGACCTGCCGGCGGAGCGCGGCCGGCGACTGGCCGTCGCCGTCGACGACCAGCGGGTCCGGACCGCCCGTCCCGTGACCGTTCGTCCGGACGACCAGCGAGCCGTCGGCGTGCGGGTAGACGCGGACGCTGGCACCGGGTTCGACGTCGTGTTCGCTGGCCCACTCCTTCGGGAGCGACACCGTGAACGTCGTGCCGCCCGACAGCTGGATCTTGCGGGTCTCCATGGTCACCCGAACTTGCCGGTGACGTAGTCCTCGACGCGCTGGCTCTCCGGGTTCTCGAATATCTCGTCGGTGTCGTCGTACTCGACGAGTTCGCCGCCGGTGAGGAAGACGGCGGTCTGGTCGGAGACGCGCGCGGCCTGTTGCATGTTGTGTGTCACCACGACGACGGTGTACTCCTCGGCCAGTTCCTCGATGAGGTCCTCTATCTTCGCCGTGGCGATGGGGTCCAGCGCCGAGGCGGGTTCGTCCATCAGGATGACGTCGGGGTCGGTGGCGAGACAGCGCGCGATGCAGAGGCGCTGCTGTTGCCCGCCGGAGAGGCCGAGCGCGTTGTCGTCGAGGCGGTCTTTCACCTCGTCCCAGAGAGCCGCGTCGCGGAGACATCGCTCGACGAGTTCGTCCTCCTTCTCCGCCTCGTCGCGACCGAGCAGTTTCGGGACGAGGCCGCGCTCGATGTCGCCGTGTTTGCGCGGGCCGTACGAGACGTTGTCCCGGATCGACTTCGGGAACGGGTTGGGATGCTGAAACACCATCCCGACCCGCTTCCGGAGTTCGACCAGGTTGGTCCCGTCGGCGTAGACGTCCTGACCGTCGTAGGTGACGGTCCCCTCGATCCGGGCGCTCTCGATCCGGTCGTTCATCCGGTTGAGACAGCGGAGGAACGTCGACTTGCCACACCCCGACGGACCGATGAGCGCCGTCACGCTCCGTTCGGGGATGTCGATCGAGATGTCCGTCAGCGCGTGGTCGTCGCCGTACCAGACGTCGAGGCTCTCGGCCGAGAGGACGGGGTCGCCGGGGAAGGAGTACGTCCGCCAGGCCGGGTCCGTCCGCTCGTCCGTTTCGCCCGTCGTCGTGGTGTCGCCCGTCGGTTCGTCGCTCGCTGCCGTGGTTTCCTCGCCCGACGGCGCGCCGTCGGGGTCGTTCCGTTCAGCCGTCGTGGTGTCGGTCACAGTCGAGTTCGTCATTGGTGTAGCTTTTTCCTGAAGTACCGTCTGGTGGCGATGCCCATCGCGAAGAAGCCGACGACGACGCCGAGCAGGACGAGCGTCGTCCCCCACCCGAAGGACTCCTCGGCGCCGACGCCCGCGGTGATGAC
Source organism: uncultured Halobacteriales archaeon (assembly GCA_964565905.1). GTDB lineage: Archaea > Halobacteriota > Halobacteria > Halobacteriales > Haloarculaceae > Halomicrobium. Next base: position 21 of record CAZMGU010000083.1, on the reverse strand, counting down.
CGCGTACAGCTGGTAGGGGAG
>CAZMGU010000082.1:0-10365 GCA_964565905.1 uncultured Halobacteriales archaeon | reverse complement strand
GACGTCGTCCTCGCCGAGGACGAGTCGGCCGTCCTCCAGGAGTTCCACCGGCGCGTCCTCGAGGAGATAGACGGCGACGGGAGCGGCGGACCGCCCGCGGGCGCAGCGGCGGAGAACGACTGACGGCGGTCCTCGACCTGCAGGCCGCGAACGGGCCCGTCCCGACGGCAACCCTTTTCCTCGTTCGGGCCGCCCTCGAAGGCATGGAACGCCCGCACGCCCGCGTCCGACTGCTCTGGATCGGTCGCGCGCTGGTCGTCGCCCTCGTCCTCGCCGGCGTCGGGTTCGCCGTCGACCGGTTCCTCTCGCCGCTCGGGACCGGGCTACTCGCCGCCGTGCTGCTGGTCGCCGCGCTGCTCGGAACCGTCCACGCGCTCCTGTACTACCGTAGCTGGCGCTTCGAGATTCAGGACGACGCACTGTACCTCGTCCGCGGCGTCGTCACCGAGGTGGAGACCGCCGTGCCGTACGTCCGCGTCCAGCACGTCGACACCCAGCGCGGGCCGATAGAACGGCTCGTCGGCCTGTCGAGCCTCGTCGTCTACACGGCGGGGACCCGCGGCGCGGACATCGCCATCCCCGGCCTGACGCCGGCGCGCGCGAGCGACCTCCGCGACCGACTGCGCGACCTCGCCATCGAGAGCGAGGGGTCCGACGCCGTATGAGACGCCTGCACCCCATGAGCGCGGTCCTCCGGGTCGTCCGGTCCGCGTTCCAGCTCGGCGCTACCGGCGTCTTCGCCGGGACGATGCTCGCGGGACCGCTCGAACTCGCCGGGTTCTGGGCCGTCTTCGCGCTCGGTGCCGCGGGAGCGGCCGTCGGCGGCACCTACGGCGTCGCCCGGTACCTCCGGTTCACCTACGAGACGGAAGGCGACACGCTCGCCGTCGCCTCCGGCGTGTTCAACCGGCAGGAACGCGCCATCCCCCTGGGCCGCGTCCAGAACGTCGACGTCGAGCGCGACGTCGTCCACCGGGTGCTCGGTCTGGCCGTCGTCCGGTTCGAGACGGCCGGCGGCGGGTCGACCGAGGCGGTCCTCGACGCGGTCGACTTCGACGAGGCCAGGCGACTCCAGGAGTTCGTCGCCGCGCACGACCGCGAGGCGGCCACGACCGCCGACGAGGGGTCGGTCGACGTGGACGAGACCGGCGAGACGGCAGAGACGGCCGAAACGGGCCAGCGGGTGGATACCGCAGAGCGGGCCGAACCGGCGGGAGCCGAGCGGGAGGAACTGTACGCACTCGGCCTCCCCGACCTGTTGCTCCTGGGCCTCGTCACCGCCGTTCCAGCCGCGCCGATTCTGGTCGTCGTCGGGACGCCGGTGTTCGGCGACCTGGCGCTCGGCGTCGTCTCCGCGACGACGGCGGCGCTTGGGGGGCCGGAGACGGTGAGTCTCGACCTCCTCCCGACCTACTCGCCGCGGGAACTGGGGCTCGTCGCCGCGGTCACCCTGATCGAGTTCGGCGTCGCCACCTGGCTGGTGAGCGCCGCGCTCACGGTCGTCGAGTACTACGACTTCCGACTCGCGCGGGTCGGCGACGAACTGCGCTACGAGCGGGGCCTGCTCAACCGCTACAGCGGCTCTATCCCGGTCGAGAAGATACAGACGGTCGCCGTCGACGAGACGGCACCGATGCGCCACCTGGGCTACGCCGGCCTCTCCGTCGAGACGGCGGGGTACGGCCCCGGAGCCAACGACGGCCAGACGTCGAACACGGCGATACCGCTGGACGACCGCGACGTCGTCGTCGAGATGGCCGAGGACCTGGGCGAGTTCGAGCACGAACCGATCGAGCGTCCGCCCCGGCGAGCGCGGCGGCGCTACGCCGTCCGGTACGCGCTCGCCCCGCTCGTCGCGACGGGCGCGCTCTTGCTGGTCGACGCCCTCTTCGTCGCCGTGGGGTGGTGGTACGCCCCGCTGTTCACCCTTCCGCTCGCGCCGGTCGCCGGCCACCTCACGTGGGTCAATCGCGGGCACGCGACGGCCGACGACGCGTTCCTGGCCCGGAGCGGGTTCTGGCGACGGTCGACCCGCGCCGTCCCCTACTACCGCGTCCAGACGGTCATCGGAAGCCGGAGCGTCTTCCAGCGCTACCGGGACCTGGCGAGCGTCACGGCCGACACGGCGAGCACGTCGAGCCTGCTCGGCGGGTCGGCGACGGCCCACGACGTCGACGAGGACACCGCGCGGGCGCTCCACCGGGTCCTGCGGGAGCGGCTCGACGAGGACGTCGGCCGACGGCGGTCGGGTCGCTGAGGCGTGTCCCGGCCCGGTACGTGTGTTCCGACAGTCATATCTGTGAATAGTACTACCGGCAAAAGACTCATACCCAGTCGCCTGCTACGGATTTCAACCCGTGAACCGACCATGACGATCAGCGCAGGATTCCGACAGCTCGCGGCCGTCCTGGAGGAAGTCCAGGCGAACGGCCTGGACGTCCTCGACGTCACGACGACGGACGACGACGAGAACCGCCGCCTGCTGGTCGATCTGACCGTCGCGGTCCCGCTCGGCGGGAGCGAACCCTCCGCGGTGGACGACGAGACGAGCGGCACGACGGACGACGCCGGTGACGCGACGGACGACCCGACGACCGAACGGGACGGCGCGGCCACGCGCCCGGACCCCGAACCCGACGACGCCCGCGCGGAAGTGCTCGACGCGCTGCCGGTGACGGACGAGGCGACGAACGGCGCGGCGGTTCCCGAACCCGCGCCGAAAGCCGACGAAGGCGACGACTCGCCCGAAGAACCCGAGGCGGCCGACGACGACGCGGTCACCTGTCCGGTCGCGGACTGCGACGCGACGTTCGAGAGCGACCACGGCATGAAGATACACCGGACCAAGGTCCACGGCGACGAGACGGACGGCTCTGACCCGGCGACGCCTGCCTACCGCGACCCCGACCGCCTGCGCGAGGTGTACGACGACTGCGACTCCTTCACCGAGATGCGCGAGGCCCTGGAGACGGACGTCTCGGCCCAGACCGTCCGCCGACAGATGATCGCTCACGGCATCTACGAACCGGACTGCGGAGAGGGGTCGTCCGGGGACGGCGACAGGGAGATATGTGACGAGGGAGAAGCCGATGCCTCGGACGACCCGTCGACGGAGTCCACGAGCGGCGACGATCCGTCCGAAGAACGGTCGGAACTGGAGACGATCGAACTCCCCGAGGGCGTCACCGTCGCGGACCTGAAGGCGGGCGTCTGCGGCGCGAAGACGCTGTACGACGTCCAGCAGCGCTTCGACCTCGACCGCGAGGAGGCGATGCAGTTGCTCGAACGGTACGAACTGCTCGAGGTCGTCCACGGCCGCGTCTCCGACCGGGACCGGCGCAAGGAGGTCGACGAGGACGAGATAACGCGCCGGATCCTCGAACACGCGCCCGTCTCGCGGGCGTCACGGGTCTGACTTTCCAGTTCGGCCGAGCAACGTGTTCAGCGCGTCGGGAACGACCAGGATGCGGCTCCCGGGTTCTATCGCGTCTTCCACGGAGGGAGCCGTCCGCATCAGGCACTCCTCCGCGATTTCGGGGCGTTCGCTGTCGGTGATCCAGACGTCGTGCTCCCGGAGGACGCGGGCGACGACGAACGCCCGCTGTGCGCCCGGTTCGTACCCCTCGCGCATCTCGTCGTACAGCGCGGCGGCGCTCCCGGCGCTCGACAGTCGGTCGTGGAATCGGCGTTCGCCGGTCCCCTCGCCCGCCCCCTCCGGAAGGCGGGCCGGCACGACGACCCGGCCGCCGTCCCGGAGCGGGTTCCGGTCACCGAGCGCGACGTAGGTCGCGGCCCGCGACGCCTGGTAGAGGTTCGCGTCCTTCGGCGCGCCGACGCCGGCGACGACGGCGTCGTACGACCCCTCGACCGGAACCGAGAGCGCCTCGCGGGCGGTGGCCGCCAGGTCGCGGACCACGGCCCGCGGGTCGCCCGCCGCGGCACCGAGGAACCCGTCGGGGCCGTGCGTGACGTTCAGGCAGAAGTCGACGCCGACCAGGTCGCCGGCCCGGTCGAGAAAGTCGCGGAAGGGGTTGTCTTCGACCGTTCCGAGCCTGACACCATCGCGGGCGAGCATCTCCGGCCCGTGGGTGTACCCTATCTGGGACTCGCTCCCCGCGCCGATCACGACCGTCTTCGCGCCGCCGGAGAAGCCGGCGTACTGGTGGGGTTCGACCATCCCCGTCGAGAGCACCCGGTCCGCCGCCGCGACGGCCTCGTGTACCTCAATCGAGCAGCCGTCGACCTCGCCCACCTCGACGACCGCCGCCGGGTCGTGGTTGACCGCCAGGTCGGAGTCGGCCCCCAGCGCGTCTGCGAGTTCGTCCTCGCTCATCGGACGGTGGAGGCCGAGGCCGACGACGACGGTCACCTGCTCGCGGAACACGCCGGCGCGTTCGAGGTCCGCCAGCAGGCGGTCGAGGAGCACGTCGTCGGGCGTCGCCCGCGTCACGTCCGTGACGACGACGGCGACGGTGTCGTCCGGGTCGACGACGTCGGTGAGCGCCGGCCCGTGCGGGTCGGCCATCGCCCGGTCGGCGGCCGCCGCGACGTCGACGGGTTCGTGCGCCGGCGGTTCGCACGCCGTCACGTCGCACTCCGGCAGGTCGAACGAGACACGTCCCTCGCCCAGCGGCACGTCCATGGAAGGACCTGCGGGTGGCGCGAGGGTAAGCGTGGCGGGCGACGAAGGTAACCGCCCTCACTGGCCGAACCGGGCGGTCGCGTCCCCCTCAGACCCGTTCGACGTTCGGCGTCGCCCCGCGGTCGCCGCGGAGCGTGTTCACCGTCCGTCGAACGACCGTCCCGAGCACGAACCCGCCACAGGCGATGGGGACGCCGAACGCGACGGCGAGGGCGACGCCGACCTCGACGGCGTTCGGGATACCGACCGTCCCGTAGTACTGGAGGTTGAGTCCGTACCGGGCGAACGCGACGCCGAACACCGGTGCCGTCACGAGGAGCGCCGTCGGCAGCAGGCCGGCGTTCGAGGCGGCGCTCAGGGCGGCCAGCGCGAGGAGCGCGCCGACGCCGAGGAAAACGACCAGTCGCGGATCGGTCCCGAACCAGGTGCCGTGGACCCAACCGCGAATCTGTCTGTACCCGACCGACGACGCCCAGTAGTGCGTCGCGAGGGCGAGCACGGGCGCGACGAAGAGGACGACGGCCGAGACGTCGAGACGCCGGCCGAACAGCGCCGTCCGGAGGGTTCCCGAGAGGCGGTCGAACGGGACGGCACTCCGCTTGGCCAGGAGTCGTCGCGACGCGTCCCCGGCGGCGGTGACGCCCCGACTCGCCGCGGTCACCGACCGCGAGGCGACCGACTTCGTCGCGCCGTACGCGGCCGCGAGGGAGGCGACGACGAGAGCGAACAGCGCGCTCGCCGCCGACTTCGCCGCCGAACCGTCGATAGCGATCTGCATAGCTACCGATCGGACGCCATCCGATTAAAAGGTGTTCGTCGGTCAAATGCCGGCTTGACCGTCCGGGAGCAGCCCCGTGTCCGGAAACGTGGCCGGGACCGACGCCCGGACGGTCACCGGGCCCACTCGACCATCCGGCCGTACACGTCGTCGGTCGCGAGCGCGTCGGCGTCGCCGACGAGGACGATCGACTTCTTGGCCCGCGTCAGCGCGACGTTGATCCGGCGGTAGTCCTCGAAGATGGGGCCGTCCAGCGACCCCGTCGCGACGAAGGAGACGACGATGACCTCCTTGCTGGAGCCCTGGAACCGGTCGACCGTGTCGACGGCGACGTCCTCGGGGACGTGCTTGCCTATCTCGGCCACCTGCGCGCGGTACGGCGCGATGACGCCGAGGTCCCCCGGGTCCAGGCCGGCGTCGAGGTAGGCGGAGACGACGCGGGCGACCTCCGCGGCCTCGGTCGGATTGGTGTTGCCCTTGGCGCTCCCGTCCGGGTCGCGGAAGGCGGCGCCGTCGGTGAGGTCGTCGGGCAGCGCGTCGACGTCGACCGCCGGCAGGTCCCCGACCCGCTGGGCGGCCACCTCGCCCGTCGCGGGGCGCAACTCGCCGTCGTAGAACTCCCGCGAGGAGAACGCCTGGATCCGCTGGGCCATCCGGTACTGGCTGTCCAGCAGGACGCTCGCCTCGGGATACTCGTCGATGAGGCGCTCGAACAGAGACCGGCCGAGCACCTCGTTGGCCTTCTCCGAACTCACGACGGGCGGCAACTGCTGGTGGTCGCCGACGAGGACGAACCGGTCGGCCCGCGTCGTCGCGGCGAGCGTCCCCGGTTCGGTCAACTGGCCCGCCTCGTCGACGACGGCGACGTCGAACTCCTGGGTCCGGAGCACGCGCGAACTGCACGAGGCGGTCGTGGCGGCGACGACCGACGCATCCTCTAGCTGGCGGACGCAGTCGTCGGGGTCGCCGGCGGTGTCGAGGCGGTACTCCTGCATGTCCTCCCGGACGCCGCTCTCGGTGCCGACGCGGACGATGTCGGTAAAGCCCTGGTCCTCCAGCGCTTCGAGGCAGTTGTCGACGGCGCGGTTGGTGAACGCGGAGAGGAGGACGCGGTCGCCGCGGTCCACGCAGGCCCGGACGATCTGACCGAGGGTGTACGTCTTCCCGGTCCCCGGCGGCCCGTGGACGAGGGCGAAGTCCTCGGCCCCGACCGCCCGCCGGACGGCCTCGTCCTGGGCCTCGTTGTTGTCGACGAACGTCTCTGACACCTCGGCGAACTCCGGTTCTCTGCGGCCGAACAGGACGTCCTTCTGCCCCGGCGGTTGCGTGAGGACGGCGTCGTGGAGCGCCGTGAGCATCCGGTCGGTCCCGATTTCGGAGGGGTAGACGTCCAGCCGCCGGAGTTCGACGGGTTCGTCGGCGGTGACCACGATTTCGTCCTCGTCCAGACGCTCTATGCGGCAGAGTTCGGCGGCACCCGCTATCGGGTCGCCGTCGCTGGCGAGCGCGAGGTCGCCCTCCCTGATCTTCGACACCGCGCCGGTCCCCTCGGCGCGCAGTTCCCACTCGCCGTCGTCGAGTTGTCGCCTGCCGGTGGGTTCCAGGTCGACGAGCGCCCGGTCGTCGTCCGCCCGCTCCCGGGGCGTCTGGTCCCAGAGTTTGGCGTACTCGCGGTGGACGGCCCGCCGCTCCTGCTCGATGGCCCGGTAGAACCGGTCGAAGTACTCGCGTTCCTCCTCGGGGACCGCCGTCCCGATCTGTCCGGCTTTGGACTCCTGGTCGAGGCGGCCCGAGACCACCATGCAGGTGTCCTGCTCGAAGCAGTACTCGCACTTCGCGTCGGCCTCGAACCCCGTCGGGACGCTGACGTCGTACTCCATTGCGGCTATCTCGTTGCGCGTCCGGACGACGAAGTTCAGCAGGCCGCCGTTGATCGAGAACTCCTTGGCCGGCGAGAGGTCGCCGGACTCCTCGGTGCGCTCGACGGCGGCGTTCTTGGTGTACAGCAGGGTGCCGGTGTCGGGCGCTTCCCCGTTGCGCTCCTCGAGGATGAGCGCGTAGCAGGCCGCCTGGATCTTGTCCTGGAAGCGCGGGTCCCGCTTCGTGTTCTTCCCGGTCTTCAGTTCGACCGGCATCCCGCGGCGGACGGCGTCGGCCCGCCCCTTCATCCCGAACCGCTCGGAGACCAGCGTCATCTCCGAGCGCCACTCGTCTTCCTCCGTCAGCAGGCCCTGCTGAAGCCACCCCTCGATCGCCGAGGCGTGGTCGCGGACCTCCCCGGTCACCTCGTCGACGTCGCGGCCGAGCAGACCCAGGTCGAGACCGGCCGCCTCGACGTGTTCCTCGACGGCGTCGTCCAGGTCCCGGCCCCGCAGCAGGTCGCCGAACACCTCGTGGACGATGGTCCCCTTCACGACGGGGTAGGCGTGGTCGGTGCCGCCGAGTTTGTTGAGGTAGTACATCCGCGGGCACTGGACCCACGAGCGGACGTCGGTCACGTCCACCAGGAAGTCGGGTTCGACGACCAGCGTCGCGTCGCCGCCGACGGAGTACTGGGTCTCGCCCTGGTACTCGCGTTCCTCCGCGTCGTAGACGGCCACCTCCATGCCCGCTTCGAGGTACTCTGCAGTCTCGGCCCACTTGCCCCACAGCGTCGCCGTCACCGGTTCCGCCACGCCGCCCTCCGGCCTGAACGTCACCTCGCAGAGTTCGCTCTCACCGTACTGGGTGTCGACCGTCTTCGCGTCGGATACCTCCACGACGACCCCACGTAGTTGCACGGCCGGACGGAAGAGAGGGTCGGGAAAAACGCTGTCGGTCGGCCCGACGCCGGGTCACTCGAGCGTGGAGCGGTCGCCGTCCGCAGCGTCCTCGTCCTGCGGTTCCGGATCCCCCGAATCCCGGTGGCCGTCCTCGCGCGCGCCGTCGGGGTCGCTCGCCGGAGTCGGGTCGCCGGTCCGAGCAGCGTCGCTCGTCGCGGCCGAGTCGTCCGACTGTGGCGACTCGTCGGCCGGGGAAGCGTCTGGGGTGGGGTCACCGGCGTCGGGCGAGACGGCCGGCACGTCCACGCCGTCGAGCGCGTCCCGGACGACGTCGCGTGGCTGGACGGCCTCGACGGTCGCCTCCGTCGTGAGGACGAGGCGGTGGGCCATCGTCGTCTCGGCGAGGCGCTTGACGTCGTCCGGCGTCACGTACTCGCGGCCCGCGATGAGGGCGGCGGCGCGGACGGCCTCGAAGACGCGCTGGACGCCGCGGGGCGAGACGCCGACGTCGGTGCGGTCGTCGGCCCGCGTCGCCCGCGCCAGGTCGACGATGTAGCGGCGGACCTTCACGTCGACACGGACGTCCTCCGCCAGTTCCTGCAGTTCGAGCACGCGCTCGCGGTCGGTCACCGGGTCGACGCTCGGCGACAGCGTCCGCCGGTTCGCCCGCCGGTCGAGCAGGCGCATCTCCCCCTCGACGTCGGGGTAGCCGAACGACGTCTTGACGGCGAACCGGTCGCGCTGGGCCTCCGGCAGGCGGAAGGTCCCCTCCTGCTCGATGGGGTTCTGCGTCGCGATGACGACGAAGGGGTCCGGTAACTCGTAGGTCGTCCCGTCGACGCTCACCTGCCCCTCCTCCATCGCCTCCAGCAACGCGGCCTGGGTCTTCGGCGGCGCACGGTTGATCTCGTCGGCCAGCACGACGTTGGCGAATATCGGTCCCTCGGAGAAGGCAAACTCCTTGGCGCGCTCGTCGTACACGTTCGACCCCGTCACGTCCGAGGGCAGCAGGTCCGGCGTGAACTGGATGCGCCGGAACTCCAGCCCCAGCGCCTCCGCGAACATCCGCGCCGTCACCGTCTTCCCCGTCCCGGGGACGTCCTCAAGCAGCACGTGCCCGCGCGAGACGACCGCCGACAGGATCGCCAGGAGCACGCCGCGTTCCACCACTGCAGCCTCTTCCACCCGCTCCACCACGTCGAGGCAGGTGTCGGCGGCCGCCTCGACCCGCGACCCCTGCTGGGCGTCTGTCATGGGAACGACTGCTACGCGGACGACCATGAATCCCGTGACTAGTTGTCGGGGTCGGAAAGTGGGGGGTCTGAGGTACACCGATATCGTCTGTGAATCGTTTTATCGTCCTATCCGGGTAACGAGCGATTCGCTCGGGTAGCTCACTGAGATTTCGCTCGAAGAAGCCAGACCGCCAACAACCAGAAAGCCCTCGGCGCGCTCGGGTCGCGGGACTCGCTGTGCTCCTCGCTCACTGCGTTCGCTGTGGTGCTCACGTCGTCCGGCTTCCCCGACCGCACCTCGCCCTTTCAGTCCTCCAGGAACAGCGTTGCTCGCGCGGCCTCACTTCGTTCGGCCCGCGCTCGCGATTGACTCCGCCACCCCTCCCCGGTCGCGCCGGACATCGGCGCGACCGCTTCCTGACCGCTCCGCGACCGCGGGGCCGGGAGCGCGGCCCCGAGCAGATGCGAGGGGCGCGCGACCCGGGGAAGGGCAGGGTTGCCTGTGGTGGGGTCGGGAGGACTGAAAGGGGCGGGCCGCTCCGGGAACCCGGGCGACGCAAGCACCGCAGGCCGAAGGCCGAGGAGCGCAGCGAGCCCCGGAACCGGAGCGGCCCGGGGCTTTCCTTCGGTGTTCACGGTCGTTTCGCCAGATCCCATGAGAACTCCAACCGATCAACTCACTCGTTTCACTGATCGGTCATCCGCGAACGGGGATGAGCAGCAGTAACAGAGCCACCACCGCCAGGAGGATGGCCGGGGTAGCAACCAAACCAGCGCCCACCGTCGTCCGGAGGAGGTCCAGTCCGGTCAGGACGACCACCGCACCCACGCCGACGGCGACGGAGAGGATGCCGTGGAACAGTTCGAAGCGCCGCGTCTCGGGGAGGTGGCCGAGTTCGGCCGTGACGCCGAGGCCGAACGTCGAGACGTCCCAGGCGACCATCCCGG
>CAZMGU010000081.1:0-10616 GCA_964565905.1 uncultured Halobacteriales archaeon | reverse complement strand
TCTCGCTGACGGTCTTGAACGGCGCGCGGTCCGTCGGGTGGACGTCGAAGCCGATGCGGGTGAACACCGTGACGATGCCCCGGTCCTCGGGGGCGACGTCGGGGTCCTCCGGCGTCTCCTCCTCGTCGCGTATCTCCTCGGCGCCGTCGAGGACGCTCACCGGCGAGGTGAGCGGTTCCTCGAACAGGTCCTCGAGTTCGGCGGCCACCTCGACGGAGGCGTCCATCCCGTCCTCGTACTTGGAGACGGTGCGCCGCGAGACGCCGAGTTCCTTGGCGAGTCGGCCCAGGGACCACTCCCTGTCCTCGCGGGCGTCGGCGAGCACCTCGCTGTCGATGTTGACGTACAGGCCGCCCGGAGCGGCGTAGATGAGGGGCGGCACCTCCTCGACGAACAGGTCCATCGCCGTGTCGGGCGAGAGGACCGGGACGCCGTGGCGGAAGTAGGTGACGCCCGGTTTCAGTTCCTCGTCGCGGGTTCGCAGGCCGATGACCATCGGCGTCGCGTTGAGGTAGGTACCGAGTCGGCGCATCTCCGCGCCGGTTCCGCCGTCGAACGCGTCGATGTTGCCCAGAATCTTCACGAGCAGCACGTCCTCGCCGCGGCGGGCGGCGACGTCGAAGCTCTTGGGGCGGATCGCACACCGGTCGCTCACCAGGAACCCCGCGTCCCTGAGCATCGCGGTGACGTTCTCCACCAGTGCTGACCGTGACATTGATCTGCCTCTACCGAAGGATAAGTAACTCGCCCCATATATGCGTTGTGCCGCCGATCTGACCGTTCTCTTGCGGTTTCTTCCCTGCGGTTCGGTACGTTATTATACGGTGACGGGCCCGTCGCTCACCCGCCGTTATCGACGGGGTGAACGGCGGTCCGCTTTCGGGGTTCGGTCCCCGACGCTCACTCGTCGTCCGGTTCGTAGGTGAACACGTCCTCTATCCGGCAGTCGAAGTACTCCGCGAGTTCGAACGCCAGTTCGAGCGACGGGTCGTAGCGTCCCCGTTCGATGGCGTTGATCGTCTGTCTCGCCACGCCGACCTCGTCGGCCAGTTCCTCCTGCGTGACGTCGGCCTTCGCCCGCCATACCTTGAGTTCGTTGTCCATGATCGGTAGGTCACATCCGCCGGTCGTACCACGACACCGACGCCGCGAACCCGAGGACGTTCACGCCCATGACCGCCGCCAGGGCGACGTCGGTGGAGAGGGTCCACGGGAGGACGTCGCCGGACGCCAGCAGGACGAACGTCGTCGCCGTGAGCAGGTACCAGGCGGTGAACCCGGCCCGCCTGAAGATCCGTTCCGTCCGCTCGTCCGACCCCAGGCCGCTCCCCGGTTCCAGGTCAACCATCAACAGGGGAGCGCCGAACGCCACGACGACCCCGCCCAGCGAGACGGTCAGGGCCAGCCGATCGGACGCTATCACGTCGGGCGCGGCGAGCGCTACCAGCGCGGCGACGAACGACGCCACCAGCAAGCCGTACGTTCTCGTCTTCGAATCCACCATCGTATGTCTGGTGCACTTTCCACAATGTAATAAGTTCTTTCCACTATGGGGTTGGTGTACGACACTCTGTCGTCGACACCCGTCGTTCACGGGATCGAACGATCGACGGCGCAGTACCGAACCTGTCGTTACACGTAGCGTTCTGGGAAGTTCGCTCAAGTCCTCCCCGGGCGAACTCCGGCCCGGGAGATGTCCCTCCAGAACCCCGGAGACGTCCGTCGTCTCCACGAACTCGCACCGACCGACCGTTTGAGCGCATACGCGAGGCCGGGCCGATGACCAGGGTCGGTCTCAACCTCGCCAGCGAGGCCCACGGGCCGGACGAACTCGTCGAGTACGCCGTCCGGGCCGAGGACGCGGGCTTCGACTTCGCGGTCATCTCGGACCACTTCCACCCTTGGGTCGGGGGGCAGGGGGAGAGTCCGTTCGTCTGGAGCACGCTCGGCGCGATAGCGCGGGAGACGACGGACCTCCGGGTCGGCACCGCGGTCACGTGCCCGACGATCCGGATCCACCCCGCAGTCGTCGCGCAGGCGACGGCCACCGTCGCCGCGATGTTCGACGGCCGGTTCTTCTTCGGCGTCGGTACCGGCGAGAACCTCAACGAGCACGTCATCGGCGAGCGCTGGCCGGAACACGAGGTCCGACTGGCGATGCTGGAGGAGGCCGTCGACGTGATCCGAAAGCTCTGGACCGGCGGGAACGTCTCGCACCACGGCGAGCACTACACCGTCGAGAACGCGAAGCTGTTCACGCTCCCCGACGAACCGCCGGACGTCGTCGTCTCCGGCCTCGGCCCGAAGACGGCCGCCGCCGCCGGCGAGTTCGGGGACGGCTTCGTCGCGACGAGTCCGAAGGAGGAACTCCTCAGGCGCTACGCCGACGCGGGCGGCGACGGTCCCCGCTACGGCGGGACGAAGGTCTCCTGGGCCGAGTCCGAGGCCGAGGCGCGGGCGAACGCCCACGAGTGGTGGCCCAACGTCGCCCTGACCGGGGGTGCACAGGACCTCCCCACGCCGAAGCACTTCGAGAGCGCCGTCGAGATGGTCTCCGAGGACGACGTCGCCGAACAGGTCGTCACCGGCGACGACCCGGACGACTACCTCGACGAGGTCCGCTCGTACGTCGACGCCGGCTTCGACCGGGTCTACCTCCACCAGACCGGCCCGAACCAGCGGGCGTTCATCGAGTTCGCCGGGCGGGAGTTGATCCCCGAGGTGGCCTGAGCGGTCCCCGCCGTCGTCACGCGTACACCGTTTCGAGTGCGGCTAGCACCCACACCAGGGCGTGTGCACCGACGACGGGGACCAGTGTCCGCCGCCGGAGGTAGACGACGGTGAGGACCGCCGCGACCAGTGCGGTCTGGAGGAGGTTCCCGAGCGGCCAGCGAACGGCGTGTGCGAGCGTGAACACGCCCCAGGTGACCCCGCCGGCGACGAGCGGACTGTCCGCGTAGGCGAACAGTCGCTCGATCGGATATCCCCGGTAGAGTATCTCTTCTACGACTCCGACCGTCACGGCCCGGGCGAGCAACACTCCCGCCCCGACACCGGCCCCCGCCATCCCGGTGTCCTCCCTCACCGCCAGTCCGAGTGCTTCGACGAGCGGGTCGGTGGCCGTGTAGACGAGCAAGATCACTGCGGCCGTCGCGACGACGTATCCGAGGTCGATCCAGGCCGGTCGCCGGAACCCGAGGTCGGTCGTCGACAGCCCCTCGGCACCCACCGCGATGCCGACGACGACCAGCGCGAGGGCCCAGTAGATACCGATGGTGACGACGGGACCGACCTCGACGTCGAACACGTCGATACCGAGGACGACCAGCGGCAGTCCGAGGAGGGCCAGGGCCACGTTACCGGCGGTTACCGGTGGGACCCGGGTGACGGCGGACGCGGCGCTTCGCACGTCGTCGACGGCCATCGTGTACTTCCTCCACTGCCGTGAACGTGACACAGGAACAGGATATTTCTATCGATCAGTTTACTGGTGCACAGCACAGTCGTTTCCCGGTCACGGGTCGCTCCGCTCCCGTTCACTAGTTCGACGGCCCTCACTTCGCTTGGGCCGTCCACGCCAGGACTGGGATTTGAACCCAGAATCCCGAAAGGGAACACGCTTTCCAGGCGTGCGCCTTACCGTTCGGCCATCCTGGCTCGTATCCAACACTGTGCAGTCGGTCGCTTAAGGACTTTCGTTCTGCGTCGGCCGGTCGGATGTGACCAGCACCGTTAGCGCTCGTCCTCGGCGAGCAACCGTCGCTGGGACCGCCCGGTCACGACGGCCGCGGCGACCCCGACCGCTATCGCGACGGCGACCTTGACCAGCCAGCGGAACCGGACGTCGGCTACCAGTTCGTAGCCCTGGATGAGGACAAGGAAGGAGAGGAGGCCGACGACGCCCCAGAGGATGCTGCTCTTCGTGTGCGGGTCCATACTCTCCCTCCCCGGTACGGCCCCTTCACTTCGTCGCAATCGTCTGGAAGACTGGCCTGCTCGAACGGGTCACCTCACGTAGTCGTCGAGCGTCGCCTGGCCGGAGTCAAGTGTTCGTCGCCGTTCCAGAACGAAGGTGACTGCCGAACTCATTCCGGAGACGATAGTTACGAGGCCGGCGAGGATTGTCACGAACTCTTTCCATCTAATGATAGGGAATATGGATGGATCTTGGCCCGTGTTTGTCGAAGAATTCGTTTCCTCGGTCCTCTGGTCAACCGGTGAATCCTGCTCCATCGACGGACTCTCCTGTTCGGTTGTCGCCGTCGGAACGAGGGTGTCGGTCTCAGTTCGGACTTCTCTAGTATTCGTACTCGATGTTTGTGTCTGACCCTTGGTGGCCGTTCCCTTGCCACCGTGTTCTGGGTCCGTTACCCTGGCCGCCGCTGTTCGAACGGTGACTGATCTCCCAGTTCTCGTCGCTGTTCCGGGAACTGCTGTCTCCGTTTCTGCCCCGGTTTCAGTCAGTATCTCTGATCTGGCAGATCCAGTTGTCTCTGTATCTCCTGCTGACTGGGGCGCGGCTGGTATTGCCGTTTCTGTAACACTCTCCTCCGTTGTAGTCGAAGATATGTCTTCTGAGGAGGTTTCCGTTGCCGTCGCAGTCGCTGTCATATGGTCTGTCCTGGTCATCTGATGGTCGTGTTCGGGTTCCTGGTCGACGCCGATCACTGGACTAGCAAATGCACCGATTACCGTTATCGAGCCGAAGATGACGGTAATCACAGCCCAGACCCGCCAGTCGAAATATCCGCGGACAACGGTCGATCCCATCCTTGTTCTTTGCTAACTTGAGTCAAGGAGGGGGACTGCCAAACCTATTGTCTAACTATCCTTTTCTAAACCCCCTCACCTAGGGGTTGCGTGGCTGAAGAAAGATGCCAGGCTATCACTTCGTCGCAATCGCCTCGATTTCGACGCCGACGCCCTTGGGGAGCTGGTCGACGCCGACGGCGCTGCGGGCGGGCGGCTCCTCGTCGAAGAAGGAGGCGTAGGCGTCGTTCATCGCGTCGAAGTCGTCGATGTCGTCGAGGAAGACGGTCACCTTCAGGACGTCCGCCAGGTCGGCACCGGCTTCGTCGAGGACGGCCTCGACGTTGGCGAGCGCCTGCTCGGTCTGGACGTCGATGGGTTCGTCGTCGAGCAGTTCCCCGTCGGGAGTCAGCGGTATCTGGCCGGCGGTGAACACGAGGTCGTCGGTGGCGGTGGCCTGGCTGTACGCGCCGACCGCGGCGGGGGCTGCGTCGGTACTGACGATGCGTTTCACGTGCGTGTGCGGGGCGCCCACGGACTTAAAGCGGGAGGAAGAGGAAGGTGAGGACGAAGACCAGCACCGCCTCGGCGGCGGAGACGACGACGGCGTACCAGAGGGCACCGAGGGCAAGGACGGCCCGTCCGTCGAAACCGCCCGCGGTGGGGTCCCACGCACCGTAGCGAGTGAGGGCGAACGCGGCGACGAGCCACCCGAGCAGCGGGACGGCGAGGTTGACTCCGAAGAAGAACCCGAAGAACGGGACGGGGCCGGTGCTGGACGACACGCCGCCGAGCGCGGCCGCGCCGGCCAGGTACGCGAGCACCTGCACGCAGACGACGCCGGCGCCGACGAGGGGGTAGTTCAGCGCTAGCGACGCCGTCGGCCACGAATCGAAGAGGACGCGGATCCGCTCGGAGATGAGGAAGGGCGCCCACGTCACGAGGACGATCAGGAGCAGGGCGGCGACGAACGCCAGGAACGACACGAGTTGCGACGCGGCGGCCATGGGCGGGAGCGCACGTCCCCGCGGCGTAAGTCTTCTCCCCTCAGACCAGCAGTTCGACCTCGTAGCCGGCGTCTTCGAGCGCGTCGACGACGGTGGCGACGTGGTCCGGACCGCGGGTCTCCAGGTCGAGTTCGACCTCGGCGGCGCTCATCGCGATGTCCCGGGAGGTCCGGTCGTGCTCGATGGCGTAGATGTTCGCCTGGTGTTCCGTGAGCACCTCGACGAGGCGTTCGAGCGCGCCGGGGCGGTCCTTCAGCACGGTCCGGAGTTTGAGGTACCGGCCCGTCTCGACCAGGCCGCGCATAATCACGTTCGTCAGGACGTTCAGGTCGACGTTGCCGCCCGAGAGCACCGGCACTATCGTCTCGTCGTCCGCGTAGTCGAACCGCTCCTCCAGGACGGCCGCCAGCGGGACCGCGCCGGCGCCCTCCGCGAGCGTCTTCCCGCGTTCGAGGAGCCTCGTCACGGCGACGGCTATCTCCGAGTCGGAGACGGTGACGACCTCGTCGACGCGCTCCTGGATCACCTCGAAGGTCCGTTCGCCCACCTTCCGCGTCGCGATGCCGTCGGCGATGGTCTCGACCGAGTCGCGGGCGACCACCTCGCCCTTCCGGAGCGAGTCGGCGACGCTGGAGGCTCCCTCGGCCTGGACGCCGACCACGCGGACGTCGTCGGCCTTCCCCTTCAGCGCCGTCGCGACGCCGCTGATCAGGCCGCCGCCGCCGATGGGGACGACGACGGTGTCGACTTCGGGCAGATCTTCCTGGATCTCCAGGCCGATGGTCCCCTGGCCGGCCATCACCTGTGGGTCGTCGAAGGCGTGGACGTAGGTGCGCCCCTCCTCGCGCTCTATCTCGTGGGCCCGTTCGGCGGCCTCGTCGTAGTCGCGCCCCGAGAGGACGACCTCGCCGCCGTAGTTCCGCGTCGCCCGCACCTTCGAGATGGGCGCGTGCTCGGGCATGACGATGGTCGAGTCGACGCCGATGCGGGTCGCCGCCAGCGCGACGCCCTGAGCGTGGTTCCCCGCGCTCGCGGTGACGACGCCGGCGTCCTGTTCGGCCTCCGAGAGCGTCGCGATGCGGTTGGTCGCCCCGCGAATCTTGAACGACCCCGTGCGCTGGAACAGTTCCATCTTCAGGTGGACGTCGGCACCGGTCATCGCCGAGAAGGTGTGCGAGTAGTCCAGCGGCGTGTGCCTGGCGGTCGCCGCGACCCGGTCCCGGGCCGCAAGCACGTCCTCGCGAGAGAGCATTGCAGGGCGTTGGCTCCGGGGGTACGTAACGATCCGGTGTTACGACCGGAACGGCCGCCGCTCGTCGGTGTGGTACGTCGAGGGGGGAACGAATAGATGGTGTGTGACTGCATCCGAAGCGATGGGTGGATGCCCCATAAAGCCGACCCGTGTGGAGTGAAAGTGAAAGTGCGGGACGGGAGCGTCCTGGTGAGCCCGTGCGACGGGCGTCTGACGGGCGTCTTCCGGCCGGAAACGCGTTGAATTATCCGCCCGGACACCCCACCGTTTCATCTGGAGATCGGCCCGTCGTCGTCGGGTTCGGTTTCGACCACGACGACGCCGTCCGTTACGTGGGAGACCACCCGGTCGCGGAACGGACCGGTGCCGGGCCAGTCGGCGTCCGCGCCGAGGGCGTCGGGGTCTCCGACGTAGGTCTGGACGGTCCCGGTGTCGTCGGCGTACGGAACGGGGACGCGGACGTATAGGCCGCGGTCGACCCCCTCGTAGCGGTCCAGTGCGGCGACGTCGTCGGTGACGAGTAGCTGCCCGTCGGTCTCGCCGCCGGGCGCCAGCGTCGGGTACTCGCCCTCGACGCGGTGGAGGCCGCGGAGGACCGCGGAACCCGCGTAGTCGAACCCGTCGAGTACCGCCGCTGCGGTGTCGGGGTCACGGAGGGTGCCGTAGACGAAGACGTGCATCGAAATCGGTCCGGAAACGGGTCGTCCTGTCTCTAACGTCCCTCTATCGCTCCTCGATGGGGACGAACTCCTGGCTCTCGGGACCGGTGTACCGCGCACGCGGCCGGATGAGGCGGTTCTCTTCGACGTACTCGAGGACGTGGGCGATCCAGCCGCCGACGCGGGACATGGCGAAGATGGGGGTGTAGACGTCGACGGGGATGCCCATCTGGTAGTACGTCGAGGCGGAGTAGAAGTCGACGTTGGGGGCGAGTCCCTTCTCCTCGGCCATGTACTCCTCGATGGCGGTGGACATCTCGTACCACTTCGTCGACCCGGCGGCCTCGCCGAGTTCCTTGGACTTCTCGCCGAGGATCTTGGCGCGCGGGTCCTTGACGTCGTAGACCCGGTGGCCGAAGCCGGCGACGCGGCGCCCCTCCTCCAGGGCCTGCCGGATCCAGTCGGTGGGGTCGAGTTCGGCCTCGTCGACCTCCACGAGCATCTCCATGACGTCCTGGTTGGCGCCGCCGTGGAGCGGTCCCTTCAGCGTCCCGATGGCGGAGGTGACGGCGCTGTGGAGGTCGGACATCGTCGAGGCGGTGACGATGGCGGAGAACGTCGAGGCGTTGAGGCCGTGGTCGGCGTGGAGGACCAGCGCCATGTCGAACGTCTCCGCGAGCACGTCGTCCGGTTCCTCGTCGTTGAGCATGTAGAGGAAGTTCGCGGCGTGCGAGAGGTCCTCGCGCGGTTCGACGGGTTCGTTCCCGTCGCGGAGACGGGCGAACGCCGCGAGGAGCGTCGGGATCTTGGCGGTGATGCGACGACCTCTCCGGAGGTTGTCGGCCGCGTCGTTGGGCGACTCGTCGTCGGGGTCGAACGCGGAGAGGGTGGAGACGGCCGTCCGGAGCGCCGCCATGGCGTTCTCGTCGGCCTCGGCGAGGGTCCGGACCTGCGAGAGGACGGCGTCGTCGACGGCCCGTTCGCTCGCCATCGACTCGGAGAACTCGGCGAGTTCCTCCTCGTCGGGGAGGTGGCCGTACCAGAGGAGGTAGAGGACCTCCTCGTAGCTCGCGCCCTTCGCCAGCTCCTCGATGGCGTAGCCGCGGTAGACGAGCCGCCCCGCCTCACCGTCGATGTCGCTCAGCGCCGACTCGGCGACGAGGACACCCTCGAGACCTTTCTTGAGGTCGTCTGACATACGGTACAGGTTCTCTACGTGTCGGGAAAAGGATTATCGTTTGCGTATCCCACGCCGCCGTCGCGGGACGGGGGTTGCTGGACGCACGTTCACTTATTCACGAGATACGGGCCGTTCGTTTCCGGAATCGAAACCGAACGTCGCATTGGTTGCATTGTCTGGATAGGTGTCTGGTACCGTTCCCCACGCCACCGCCGACCCGAGAGCGACTGCCGGTTTTTTTGCCCGGCGGCCACGGAGGTGCCAGTATGTCAGGGGACGAGGTGTCCTACGAACCGGTCAGCGTGAAGGCCGTGCTGGCCGAGATGAAGGACACGGCGGAGCTACTGATCGACCTGTCGTACTCCGCCGTCCTGCTGGGGAGCGACGAGGTGGCTGCCGAGGTGCTCGCCCTGGAGGAGCGGATGGACGTCCTGCAACTCCGCGCGCGGATGAGCCTCCTGATGGCCGCGCGGACGACGGAGGACGCCGAGGCGCTGGCGCCGGTGCTCGGGATGGTCGGCGCCGCCGAGAAGATATCCGACGCCGCCGGCGACATCGCCAAGGTGGTTCTCGAGGACATCGGCCTGCCCGACGCGATGCGGGCGGCGCTCCCCGAGGCCGTCGAGACGCTCGTGCGCGCGACAGTCGCAGACGACTCGCCCCTCGCCGACGCGACGCTCGGCGCGCTCAACCTGGAGACGGAGACGGGCGTGCGGGCCATCGCCATCCGCCGGCAGGGCGACTGGCTCCTCAACCCCGACGCCGGGACCCGGCTCCGGCCCGGCGACGTCGTCCTCTTCCGCGGCCCCGAGGACGGCGTCGCCGACGTCTACCGCGACGCCACCGGCGAGGCGTACGTCCCGCCGGAACCCCCTGAGGGGGGACTCACCGACCTCGAACGGGCCGTCGACTCCATCGTCCTGATGAAGGACATGGGCGAACTCGCCGTGGACCTCGCGTACGGGGCCGTCCTCTTCGACAGCCAGGACGTCGCCGAGGAAGTCGTCGAACTGGAGGCAGAGGTGGACGCGCTCCAGTCGCGCTTCGAGGCGTGGACGCTCCGGGCCGCCGGCCGCGTCGACGACCCGGTGAGCCTTCGCGGACTGGTCCACCTCGCTCGCTCGACGGAGGTCATCTCCGACGCCGCCCTGGAGATAAGCGAGGGCGTCCTCCGTGGACTCTCCACCCACCCGGTCGTCGCCGAGGCGGTCCAGGAGTCCGACGAGGTGATCGTCCGCGTCACCGTCGAACCGGGGAGCGCCTTCGACGGGACCACCATCGGCGACGAGCAGGTCAAGACCGAGACGGGGATGCGCGTCATCGCCGTCCGCCGACAGAGTGAGAGCGACCGGGCCGGCCGCGACGGGAGCGACTGGGTCGTCTCCCCCGGCGCGGCGACGGAACTCGGGGCCGGCGACGTCCTCGTCGCGAAGGGAACCCGGACCGGTGCCGAGCGATTCACCGCCCTTTCGACGGCCGAGTAGAGGATTCGTTGGCAGAAACGAGACAGCTAACAACCAGAAAGCCTCGGCCCGCTCGGGTCGCGCGGCCCACGCTGCGCGTGGTTCGAAAGGCGCGAAGCGCCTTTCGTCATCACGAGAGAGCTTCGCTCTCTCGAACGACTTCACTCGCTGCGCTCGTTCCAGTGCTTGCGGGGCCGTGCTTCCCCGAGCCCGCCTCGCCCTTTCAGTCCTCCAGGCCGCGCAGCAAGCAGCCCTGCCCTTCCCCGGGTCGCGAGGGCCTCGGCCCGTCCGGGCCTCGGCACTCGC
>CAZMGU010000080.1:0-10622 GCA_964565905.1 uncultured Halobacteriales archaeon | reverse complement strand
CGTCGGCCGGCGACCAGGCGCGCAACTACCTCACCGAGGACCGCCGGAGCACGCGGGTCGTCTACACCGTCGAGTCCGGTGCCGAGCAGTCCGAGGTGACCGCGGACACCCGCGCCGTGGCCGACCGGTTCCGGATGACGGCCGTCGCCACCGGGTCGACCATCGTGTTCCAGGGCGTCTCGGACGTCATCCTCGAGTCCGCCATCGTCAGCATGGTCGTCGCGCTCGCTGGCGCGACGGTGTTCCTCGTGTTGATGTACCGGTTGATCGAGGGGTCGGCGTCGCTCGGCGTGGCGAACATGGTCCCCGTCGTGGTGACCGTCGTCCTCGTCGCCGGGTCGATGCGCCTGTTCGCCATCCCGCTCAACGCCATCACCGCGACCATCCTGGCGATAACCATCGGGCTGGGGGTGGACTACTCCGTCCACGTCACCCACCGGTTCGCGGACGAACGCGAGCGACACGACCTCCCGACGGCGCTGGACCTGACCGTGCGTGGCACCGGCGGCGCGCTCCTGGGGAGCATGCTGACGACCGTTTTCGGCATCGGCGTCCTCGCGCTGGCCGTCTTCCCGGCCATCGGCCAGTTCGGCGTCATCACCGCGATGTCCATCGCCTACGCCTTCCTCGCCTCGATGGTCGTCCTCCCGCCGACGCTGGTGGTGTGGGACGCGTTCGTCAACGGCGGTCGCTCCCTCCGGTCGCTGTTCGTCCCCGGTGCGGCGAGGTAGGCGTCGGTGGCGTCCGACGAACGGGGACTGCCACGTTTCCACTCCAGTGCTTAAGGCGTCGGCCCGACACGTGTGGGTATGACCCACGTCGTCATCGTCGGCGCGTACGGCAGCGCGGGGGCGACCGTCGCCGAGGAACTGGTGGACGAACCCGGGGTGGAACTCACGCTGGTCGACGACGGCGACCCGGGCGGCGGCCTCTGCATCCTCCGCGGCTGTATGCCGTCGAAGGAGATTCTCTCCGCGGCCGAACACCGCTTCCAGGCGCGCCACGACGAGCGCCTCGCCGGCGACCCGCCCGAGGTGGACCTGGAGTCGGTCGTCGAGCGCAAGGACGACAACGTCCTCGGCTGGGCCGCCCACCGCCGGGCCGGCATCGACGAACTGACCGAGCGCGAGGGCGTCGAGTTCGTCCACGACACCGCCCGGTTCGTCGACGACCGGACGGTCGCCGTCGGCGACCGGGAGATAACCGCCGACTACGTCGTCGTCGCCACCGGGTCGGTCGTCAACGTCCCGGACCTCCCCGGCATCGAGGACGTCGGGTTCTCGACGAGCGAGGACGTGCTGGACGCGACCGGGTTCCCCGACTCCGGCATCGTGATGGGATTCGGCTACGTCGGCCTGGAACTCGTCCCCTACC
Organism: uncultured Halobacteriales archaeon; assembly: GCA_964565905.1. GTDB lineage: Archaea > Halobacteriota > Halobacteria > Halobacteriales > Haloarculaceae > Halomicrobium. The sequence continues at coordinate 9,248 of CAZMGU010000080.1, read as the reverse complement.
TCGCGGAGGCCGGCGGGACGGACCTCACGGTGATCGAACACGACGACCGGCCCCTCGACGAGGCCGACCCCGAGTTCGGGGACGCGCTGCTGGACCTCTACCGGGAGGAGTTCCCCGTCGAGATACGGACGAACGTGTACGAGCGGGAACTCGAACCCACCGACGAGGGAGGCGTCAGACTCACCGTCGAGTGCCCGGACGGCACCGAGGAGACGTACGAGGCGGACGAACTGTTCTGTTTCACCGGCCGGCGGCCGAACGTCGACCGGCTACGCTTCGACCGGACCGCCATCGACCCGGACGCCGGCTGGGTCGAGGGGACCATGCAGGCCCGCGACGACGAGCGGGTGTTCGTCGTCGGCGACGTCAACGGGAAGGAACCCGTCCTCCACGTGGCCAAGGAACAGGCCGAGGTCGCCGCGGAGAACGTCCGGCGACACCGCGACGGACGGTCGCTCCGGGAGTGGGAGAGCATCCACCACCACGTGGTGTTCTCCGGCCTCGGCGTCTACCCCTACGCCCGCGTCGGTCACTCCGAGCGGAGCGCCCGCGAGGCCGGCCACGACGTCGTCGCCGCGACCCGGGAGGCGAGCGACGACGGCGTGTTCGAGTCCAAGGTCGTCCCCGAGGGCCTCGGCAAACTCGTCGTCGACGGCGACGACGGGACGGTGCTGGGCTGGCAGGGGTTCCACTACGACGCCGACGTGATGGCCAAGACGATGCAGGTAGTCGTCGAGGCGAGGATGGACGTCCGCGAGATTCCCGACCGGGCGTACCACCCGACGACGCCCGAGATACTGGACGGACTCGTCAGGGAGTGTACGCGCCGTCTCGCCGGCGAGTGAACGGCGGCGTATCACCCGGGACGCGGCCTGGTCCTCACCGGGCCGTCGCCGTGAACCGGTTGTAGAACGCCACGTGGTAGGTGAGCAACGTCACCTGGCCGAGCGGGATCAGGACGAACACGTACGCGGCGCCGAGGCCGAGCGCGACGACGCCGACGGCACCGAGGACGTCGCCGCCGCCCGCGCCCGCCGACGCGGCCGACGCGAGGCCCGTGGCCGCAGTGAAGAGGGCGACCAGCGGCGCGACGAAGAACAGGACGCCGATGAGCGTCCGGAGGACGGTGTAGCCGACGACGGACAGCGGCGCGGACGTGAACACGTCGAACGAGTGGCCGAACGCGTCCAGGACGGACGCGTCGTCGACCACGATGGCGGCGTCGAAGAACTGGAACAGCACGCCGAACACGAGGAGGAGGAGGCCCACGAGCGAGAAGACGACGAGGAACGCGGTCGCCATCGCGCCCCCGCCGAAACCGGAGTCGAGGCCGCCCGCCGCCGGCATGAGGAACGCCGGGACGAGCACGCCGACGAGCACGGTCCCGGTCGTCACGAGGCCGAACAGGATGGTCCCCCCGAGTATCGACAGGTAGTGGTCGACGACGCCGCCGAAGAAGTCCGACGCGGCGGCGTCACCGTTCCGGCCGCTGTAGACCAGCGCGAGCATCCCGGCGAGGAACACCGGCGACAGGAAAAACGAAAGGAGTCCCAGCAACGGAACCAGGCCGAGGACGACGTTCACCGCCCCCAGTATCACTGCCCCTATCCACCCCACACCCAGGACGATCGGATTGTACCGAAGGAGTCGGTACGCGTCCGAGAGCGCCGTTATCGCGATCCCCATCGCTGGTGTAACAGTAATACGAACGAGTATTAACGTTTCGGGGTACACTCGGGACGAAACGCGCGAACGACGTCGTCCGACGTCGCGCGAAGGTGCGCGTCGGTGGCGTCGGCGGCGCCGGTCGCCCGCGGACCGCGTGGCGACCGACCCGTCACCGTCCGGGGACGACGTCGATCCGCTGTCGTGACAATCGTGCAACCAGTTATATCTCGCTCCCCGCCGAACGGTCGAGGTGATGTACGACACCGTACTCGTCACCACCGACGGCAGCGAACACGCCGAACGGGCCCACGAGCGGGGCCTCGCGCTCGCCGAGGGGTTCGACGCCGACCTGCACCTGCTGTCGGTCGTCGACGGCAACCGCTACCCCGAACCGGCGCTCTCCGAGACCGAACTGGTGTACGAGGACGTCGACAACCAGGGTCGACTGGCGCTGAAGCGCAACGCGACCACCGCCGAGAGCCGCGGCGTCACCGTCACGACCAGGTTCTGCCACGGCGACCCCGGCAAGGAGATACTGGACTACGCCCGCGAGAACGACGTCGACGTCGTCGTCATGGGCTACCAGGGCGAGGACCACCGGCGGTCCCTCGGCCGGACCGCACAGCGCGTCGTGAAGGCGATGGAACGGCCGGTGATGCTAGTCTGAGTGGGCCCGAAACGGGGAGGCCCACCTGGAATCGTGCCCTCACTTCACGATGTCTATCTTGCGGCGGTCCATCGACATCGCGACGGCGACGATGACGACGAACCCCAGCACGATGTCCTGGACGAACGACTGGATGCCGACGAGGTTCATCCCGTTCGCGAGGACGCCGATGACGAGGACGCCGAGGATGGTCCGGTGGGGGCCGCCGACGCCGCCGGTGAGCGCCGTCCCGCCCATCACGATGGCGGCGATGGACTGGAGCAACAGGCCGGTCCCCATGCCGGGCGCCGCGGAGGAGGTACGCGCCGTCAGGAGCGCGCCAGCGACGCCGCACAGCATCCCGGAGACGAGGAACGCACCGATCTTGTAGCGGTCCACCTTCACCCCGGAGAGGTCCGCCACCTCCTCGTTCTCGCCGAGGGCGTAACAGTACCGGCCGAACGGCGTCTTGAACGCGACGAACACCGTGACGAGGTAGATCCCCAGTCCCCACAGCACCAGGTTGGGGACGCCCGGCACGACGAAGCCCGTGGCTATCGACCTGACGCCGGGGTTCCGGTACGGGATGGACGTCCCGCCCGTCAGCAGCAGGGCGGTACCCGAGAGGATGGAGAGCGAACCCAGGGTGACGAGGAAGGAGGGGATCTTGAACTTCGCGAACACTATCCCGTTGAGCGCGCCGAAGACCGTCCCGGCGAGGACGGCGACGACCAGCGCGAGCAGGCCGAGCTGGTGGTCGGACATCAGTATCGCCGCGATGACGCCCGTGATGCCGACCATCGACTCGACGGAGAGGTCGATGCTCTGCTGGAGGATGGGGAAGGTGCCGGCCAGCGACACCAGCAGGAGGATGGTGCTGTTCCGGAGGACGTTGTTCACCAGGTTCGACGCCGTCAGGAAGACGGGCGAGGCGAGGCTGAACCCGACCACGAGTATCGCGAGCAGCGCGAACGGCCCGAGGTCGATGATCCAGTCCTGCAGTTCCCGGTTCTCCCTGGCGTCGTCCAGCCACTCTCTCGCGCCGTCGGTCGCTGAGCGTTCGCTCATATCAGATCATCATCTCGATTAGCGTCTCTTCGGTCGGTTTGTCGTCGACCGGCGCGTCGACGACGTCGACGAGTCGGCCCTTCTTCATCACGCCGATGCGGTTGGCGACGCCGATAACCTCCGGGAGTTCGTCCCCGACGAACACCATCGAGACGCCCTCCTCGGCCAGTTCCCGGCAGACGCGGTACACCTCCTCCTTCGCGGCGACGTCGATGCCGCGCGTCACGTTGTCCATCACGAGGACGTCCGTCTCGCGCATCAGCCACTTGGCGAGGACCACCTTCTGCTGGTTCCCGCCGCTGAGCTGGTGGACCAGGGCGTCGACGCCCGGCGTCCTGATGTCGAGTTCCTCGACGGACTCGGCCGCCATCTCGCGTTCCGCGTCGCGGTCGATCAGCGAGAGCAGCGAGCCCAGACCGCCAAGGTCGTCGGTGACGCGTTCGGTGCCGATGCTCGGGAGCGAGACGTTCGTGGTCAGCGTCTGGTAGAGGAGGAGCCCCTCGGACTTGCGGTCCTTCGGCACGTAGCCGACGCCGGCGTCGACCATCCGCGAGACGGAGTCCGGGCGGACCGTCTCGCCGTGGACCGTCACCGCTCCCTCCTCGGGCGGGTCCGCGCCGCAGAGGACGCGCCCGAGCGCGCTCTTGCCCGACCCCTCGATGCCGACGACGCCGAATATCTCGCCCTCGTGGAGGGTGAACGAGACGTCGTCGAGGGCGTCCTCGAACGCGAGGCCGTCGGCGCGTAACGCCGGTTCGGCGTCCGGCGCGACGGTGCGCTGCCGGTCGGTCCGGTAGTACTGGTCGGCCGTCTCGCGGCCGACCATCGCCCGCTGGAGCGTCGACTCCGTCGCCTCGGCCGCGTCCACCTCCGTGACGAGTTCGCCGTCCTTGAGAACGTATATCCGGTCGCTGACCTGGAGGACCTCGTCGAGTTCGTGCGAGACGAAGACGAACGACGCCCGGTCGCGGAGTTCGTCGATCCGTTCGAAGAGGAGGTCGCGCCCGTCCTCTTCGAGCCCAGCGGTCGGTTCGTCCAGCAGGACGACCGGGTGGTCGGCGTCGGTCGACTCGCTGAACGCCTTCGCCACCTCCAGCATCTGCCGGTCGTCGAACGAGTAGTCGGAGACGGGCTTCGAGACGTCGAGGTCGATACCCAGTTCGTCGACGACTCGCTGGGCGCTCTCGCGCATCTCGTCGGTGTCGACGACGCCGAACCGGGAGAACTCGGGGATGCGCCCGAGGTAGAGGTTCTCGAACCCGGTCATGTTCGGGACGACGTCCTGCTCCTGTTTGACGATGGAGATGCCGCGCCGGGCGGCGTCGCGCGGGCCGGTGATCGTTACCGGGTCGCCGTCGACGACGATACGGCCGCCGTCCGGCCGGTAGATCCCCGTCAGTAGCTTCAGGAGCGTGCTCTTGCCCGCCCCGTTCTCGCCCACCAGGCCGACCACCTCGCCGGTCCGGACGTCGAGCGAGACGTCGGAGAGCGCATCCACGTTCCGGAACGACTTCGAGAGGTTCTCGACCCGGAACCTGGCCCTCCCGGCGTCGCTGCGCACCGCACGGTCGGCGTCCGCCGTCGAAATTTCGTCTGACATGAAACCGTGCCTCCGATCAGGCGTAGGGGTCGTTCCCGTTCTCGAACCTGTCGCGGTAGTCCTGCTCCACCTCGTCGAACAGGTCCTCGTCGTCGTACGCGTCCGGGACCTCGTAGTTGTTCGGCCGGTTCTCCTCCGTCCACAGCAACTGGCTGAAGTCCTCCTGCCGGATGGGGACGAGGAGGTTGTGCGGGTCCCAGTCGTCGCCGTTCTCCTCGATGGACATCGCCTCCCAGTCGTAGGGCGAACTCCCCTCGGAGAAGGCGACGTCGAGGTACTGTTCCGGACTGGTGAAGGAGACGTCGAGGTCGCTGAACGTGTCCTGCGAGAGCGAGCCGTTGAGGATCATCGCCCCGCCGCCGAACATCATCCGCTCGGGCACCCGCGGGCGCCAGCCGTGTAACCAGTCGTACCCCTTGACGACGGCCCAGCCCCCCTGCCAGAACGGCTGGGCGGCGAACACGCCGGCGAGCCAGGGTTGGCCCGAGTCGCCGGACCGGTCCCGGATGAGTTCGACGGACTCCTGGAACCCGTCGTAGCCGACGACGGGAACGGCCACGTCGTTCTCCTCCAGCACCGAGATGGCGCCGAGCGCGACGCCGTCGTTCTGGCCGTAGACGCCGTCGATCTCGTCGCCGTACTGCGAGAGGAAGTCCGACATCGCCTGGCGGCCGGACTGGCGCGTCCAGTCGCTGGGGATGGGGTCCCCGAGTCGCTCGACGTCCGGGTAGTCCTCCATCGCCGCCTCGACGCCGGCGTTGCGGTGTGAGCCGACGTGGCCGGGGACGCCGGTGATGTGGACGAAGTTGCCCGACCCGCCCATCGCCTCGAACAGGACCCGGGCGGTGGCGGCACCGGTCCGGACGACCTCGGGTATCTGGTACTGGAGGAACTCCGGGCCGGAGTCCATCGGCGTCCACCAGTTCGCCATCGTCCAGTAGCTGATGAACGGGACGCCACCCTCCGCCGCCGTCTCGGCGATGGATCGGACGCCCGAGTTCTGGTAGGCGGTCCCCGTTATCATGTCCGCACCGCTGGTTATCGCGGACTGGAGTTGCGATATCTGCTGGGACTCCTGGCCGCCGTGGGCCTGGTAGTCGACGCTCATGTCGAGGGCCGACGCGGCCTCCCGGGCGCCGGCGAGGAACGCCTGCCAGATGTCATTCTCGACGTTGTCCGGGGAGACGAACGCCTCGTCTATCTCGCCCTCGTACTCCCAGTCGCCGGTGCCGGTCCCGGTACCGGTCCCGCCACCACCACCCGACCCTCCGTTTCCTGAACAGCCCGCGAGCGCTGCCGCGCCGACGGTACCGACCGCTTTCAGGTAGGTCCGGCGGGACGAGAAACGTTGGAATTTGTTATCGTATGCCATATGTCACTCGAAGTAACTTTGGGAATATAAAACTGTTTGATTATTCCTTACAGATGGAGTTGAACTATTGATTCCGCGGCTCTACCGGCGGATCCGTCTTCAGAAACGGGGGCTCACCGGTTGTTCACGACCCGCCGCCCGCAGGGCGGCGGGCTGCCAGCACCGGCATCTCCTCGATCCGCTCGTCGTCGAGTTCGTCCCAGACGACGCCGGTCGGGCGGTCGAACGACGTCCCGGTCTCGACAGTGCGTTCGGGCGTCACCAGGTAGTCCATCGGCACGTCGTGGTCGTCGACCGGCCACGTCTCCGCTACCACCTGCATCTCGTGGACCGTCGTCACGACGGGCGTCCCGTCGTCGACGAGGTCGAGTTCCCGCAGGAGGGCGTACTCCAGGTCGCTGTACCCCTCGCCCTTCCCGACGCGCGCGCCATCCTCGGAGACAGCGACGCTCCCCGAGACGACGAGGTCAACCGACTCGACCGCTTCCGGACCGACCTGCCGGCCGTACTCGTCCATCGACGAGACCGTGGGGGCCGCATCCAGGTCGTCGATGCGGTCGGGGTCGAGTTCGACGAAGCACTCCTCGTCGCGGAGTCTGGGGACGGCCATGTAGACGGTCTTCCCCTCGTGGAGCGCCCGCCGGCGGACGGGGAGCTGCGGCGCGTCGGGGTTGGCCTTGACGGCGTCGGCGGCCCGCCAGGCGTCGAGTTCCGCGAGTCGGTCCGCGGCGTCGTCAGCGCCAGCGAAGTTGGGGATGCGCCCGTGGGGCGGGAACGGGAAGCGCGCCTCGCCCGACTCCTCCAGTTCGTCCCAGACGCCTTCGCGGAGGTCCTGTTTGTCCATTATCGGAGGGTATCGGCCGAGCGGGGGAAATTACCACCGACTGCGTCCCCCTGTCCGTCGAGCGGGAGGAACGACGAGGGGGGCCGTAACCACCGAAACCAAACGTTTTACCGAGACGGGTCGTTCTACCGCCCGATGGAAGACGACGGACCGCCGGATCCGGAGGAGAGCGTCAGGGAAGCGGTCGAACGGTCGCGAAGCGGCGCACCGGCGGTCGGACGGGTCGTCCGTGACCGGTTCTCCACGGACGAGGTGTTCCAGCGGCTCGTCGCCGCCGCGGACGAGGAGATCACCGCCGGTAGCCGGGAACTGTACTTCAGCGCCCTGGCCGCCGGCTTCGCCATCACGATCACCCTCCTGATGCTGGTCACGCTGACCGCCTCGACCGATGGGGACCCGGTGCTGAGCGCACTGCTGTATCCGCTGGGGTTCATCTACATCATCATCGGCGGCTACCAGCTGTACACGGAGAACACGCTCCCGCCGGTGTTGCTGACGCTCGAACGACTCGCCAGCCTCCCTGCGCTGCTGCGAAACTGGACCGTGGTGCTCGCCGGCAACTTCACCGGCGGTCTCCTCGGCGCGGTCGCGCTCGCGTGGGGCGGGGTCCTCTCGCCCGAGAGCGCGGCCGCCGCGTCGGAAATCGCCCGGCACGGCATCGAGGCGAGCCCCGGGGAACTGTTCACGAAGGCCGCCTTCGCCGGCCTGATCGTCGCCGGCGTCGTCTGGGTGGAGTACGCGGCCCGCGACACCATCTCCCGGGTCGTCGTCATCTACATGGCCTTCCTCGCCATCCCGGTCGGTGGGCTCTACCACGTCGTCGTCTCGTTCAGCGAGATGGCGTACCTGGTCCTGACTGCGGGCCTGAACCCCGTCGTCGGCCTGACCGAGTTCGTCCTGCCGGTGCTGCTCGGGAACACGCTCGGGGGCGTCCTGCTCGTGACGCTCGTCAACTACTTCCAGACGACGGAGGAGCGCCTGGAGTCGGCCCGTTTCGAGGGGGCCGACCGCCAGCTCTCCTGGACCGAATGGGTGTTCGGCGGCCTCGCCGGTCGATCCTACGTCCCGCTGATCGAGACGGGCGAGGGGTCCGCCGGCCACGGCCGCGGGTCGGACCACATCCTGGTCCCCATCTCGAACCCGCGCATGGAGTCGAACCTGATCGAACTGGCCTGCGCCATCGCCGCCGGCAAGGAGGCCGCCGTCGTCGAGTTCGTCCACGTCGTCCGCGTGCCGGACGAGACGGGCGGCCACTACGGCCGGGTCCAGCACAACCGGATCCTCGAACGGTCGGACGACCAGCTCGAGGGCGCGCGGGAAGTGGCGGCCGCGTACGACGTCGACTACGAGACGTCCACCGTCGTCACCCACCGCTCGCTGGAGGAGGTGTTCGACACGGCCGTCCGGGAGGAGGCCGACCTCGTCGTGATGGGGCGGAACGAGGACGCCATCTGGGAGGCCGGCCGCGCCGAGCGGCCGTTCGACGAACTGACGAGTTCGCTCCCCTGCGACTTCCTCGTGTTCGCCGACAGGGGCCTTGACGCCGACCGGATATTGCTCCCCACGACCGGGAACCCGCACTCGGAACTGAGCGCGGAGGTCGCCCGGGCGCTCCGCGCGACGTTCGGCTCGGAGATAACGCTGTTCAACGTCGTTGACGGGCCCGACGAACGGGCGGACGCCGAGGCGTTCCTCGACGAGTGGGGCGCCGACAATGGCCTGTCGGACGCGGTGTCGGTCGTCGACGACTCCGGCGACGTCGAGGCGGCCATCGCCCGCGCGGCGGCCGACCACGGCCTCGTCGTCGTTGGCGCGAGCGACCGGGGACTGATCGGGCGCATCGGCCGCGACGCCCTGCACTTCGACGTCCTCGACGAGGTGGACTGCTCGATGCTGCTGGCCGAACGGGCGACCGACCGGAGCCTCTTCCAGCGCGTCTTCGGCCGCTAGCCCCGTCGTCCCGAAGAGCAAGACGAATAGGGCTCGACGTGGTAGCGCGTGCGTGGACGAGACGATAGCGTGGCTCCGGGACAGACCGTACTACGAGGGC
>CAZMGU010000079.1:0-10628 GCA_964565905.1 uncultured Halobacteriales archaeon | reverse complement strand
TCAACGTCGGCGTCAGCGGCCACCACCGGCAGTTCCACGGGACGATGTGGGTCGACCCGCCCGCGTTCCGGGAGTACGTCGAGTCGCTGACGCGGAACCTGACGACCCACGGAATCGACCGCGTCGTCTACGTCAACGCCCACGGCGGGAACGTCCCGCACCTACGGGAAGTTGGCGCGCGTCTGCGGGAGGCCGAGACGGCCTACGCCGTCGAGTGGATGTGGGACGAGAGCGTCCCGGACCTGGTCGACGACCTGTTCGACCAGAACGGGCCCCACGGGGGGCCGAAGGAGACGGCGATGATCCAGCACCTCCGACCCGAACTCGTCCACGAGGACCGACTCGCGGAAGCGCGGGACGGCGGCGTCGCCAGCGTCGAGGCGGCGGAGACGGTGAAGTACGGCTCGCGGACGTTCTACGACGCGGCGGACAACACCGACAACGGCGTCCTCGGTGACCAGACAGACGCGACGACCGAGAAGGGCGAACGCCTGTTCGAGGCCGCCAGCGAGCAACTGGTCCACCTCTGCGAGTGGCTCGACGCCCAGGAGTTCGCGGACCTCATGCCGAGAGAGCACGTTTGAGAATCGAAAGCGCGACCGTGCCCGACTACTGGAGGAGGCGCTCGTCCCAACGCGGGCCGGCCCGGCGCGAGAGTCCGACGCCGACGGCACCGCCGACGAGAGCGACGCCGAGCGCGACGCCCGTGGCCGTCGTCGGATACTGCGAACTCGCCAGCGCGGCCACGAGCAGGGGGAGCGAGATCGCGGCGAGTGATGCACCGAACATCGCGAACAGCGGCGTGTCGAACAGCAGTTCGTTCGGTGAGAGGCCCGTGAGGTACGCCGCGACGCCGAACACGTACGTGGCGACGAACGGGAGGACGACGACGCCGACGGCGAGTTCCGCGACGGGGTACCACAGCGTCGCCAGCGCGAGGTACGCCAGCCCCGCTCCGACCGACAGCAGCAGGTACGCCCGGCGCTTCCCGGCGAACACCTGCGCGTACGACACCGGGTGGCGCAGGTACTCGCGCGGGTCGTCGAACTGCGTCACCCAGCTATAGGTCGTGAACGCACCGAGGCCGAGCAGGGTGCCGAAGGCGACGCCCGCGGCGGGTTCGATACCCGTCGCCGCGGTGACCTGCCGGAGGACGAGCGCCGTCACGGCGAAGAGGACGCCCATCGAGAAGAGGACTTTGCCGACCGACCCCGACGAGCGAGCGACCGCGAGCAGGGGTCGGCGCGTGAGGTGGTCGGGCGCGACGCGGACGAGCAGTCGTTCGACGGACCGCTGGCGGCCGTCGTCACCCCCCTCCGAGGGTTCGAACAGCCAGACGCCGACCGCACCGAGGGCCAGAACGGGCCCGAGGCCGACGGCCGCCGTCGCGAGGGACGGGTCGACGAACAGCGCGTAGGGGGTGACCGAGAGCGGGTCGACGCCGGACCAGACGAATCCGGCAGCGGCGAGCGCCACCGCCGCGAGCAACGCCGGCGGACTCCGCGTGGCCAGCGCCGCGAGCGTGAGACTGATCCCCACGCCGAGGGCGAAGGCGAGGGTTACCGTCACCCAGGCGAACGCGACGGTGGCGGCGGCGAGTCCTTCGGAGACGGCGACGACGCCGAACCCGACTACGGCGGGGGCGAGCAGCAGGCCGCCGTAGTAACACAGATCCTTGAGGAGGAAGGTCGCGAGCAGTCGACGCCACGAAAGCGGGAGCGTTCGCGCGGAGAACACCAGCAGCGTCACGTCACCGAGGACGTCCCGCAGCGCGTCCCGGCCGACGAGGCCGATGGTGCCCACCTGAAGGCCGAAGAGGACGACGAGCGCGTGCATTCCGGCGATTACCGCGTCCGGCGGCGTCCCCGTCTCCGCGAGGAGCCAGGTACCGAGCGCCGTCAGCGCACCGATGGCGACCGGGAAGGTCCCGAAGCGACCGCCGCCGAACAGTTCGCTGTGCAGTCGCCACTCCTCCCGGAGCATCCTGACGAAGAGGCTCACGCGCGGAGCGCCTCCGGTTCCTCCGCGTCCACCTCGTCGATGAAGTACTCCAGCAGGCCGTCCTCGTCGAACTCGCGGGGGTCGCACTCGGCGGCCAGTTCGCCGTCTCGCATTATCCCGACCCGGGTGCACAGTTCCTGGGCGACGTCGACGAAATGCGTCGAGAGGAACAGGGTGTTCCCGCGGTCACAGTAGTCCGCGAGGTGGCGCTTGACCTGCTCCTGCATCATCGGGTCGAGGTTGACCAGCGGTTCGTCGATGAACACCAGATCGGGTTCGTGGACGAACGCGGCGGCGAGCATCACCCGCTGGCGCTGTCCCTCGGAGAGGTTCGTCGACAGCGAGTCGAGCGTGTCCGCGAAGGCGAGGCGGTCGGCCCACTCCTCGATGCGCTCGTCGGCGTCCGCCAGGTCGCGGACCTCGCAGACGAAGTCGAGGTACTCGCGGGGCGTGAGAAAGCTCGGGGGGTCCTCACGCTCGGGAAGGATACCGATGGCGCGCCGGACGTCGAGCGGCGCGGCGACGGGGTCCATCCCCAGCACGTGGGCCGTCCCGTCGGTCGGTTTCCGCTGACCCGTCAGTATCTCGATGGTCGTCGTCTTCCCCGACCCGTTCGGCCCGAGGAGGGCGAACAGTTCGCCCTCACCGACCGTCAGCGAGAGGCCGTCCAGCGCGTCCAGTTCCCCGTACCGCTTCGTCAGTCCGTCGGTTTCGATGGCAGGCATGAGATGTCCGGCGTCCGAGGCCGTTGCCGAAGGGTTAGAGTCGTCCGCCTTAGTTTTTGGTACGGAGCCGACGACTGGCTGGAGGATGTTCGCGACGTTCGTCCTCCACGAACCGGACGGCGCACGCCTCCCGGAAATCACCGGTCCATCGCGAGCGGTTTCGGCGCGCCGATACGCATCCGCGCACCCGAACTGTAGTGGACGAGGGGACGCTCCTCCGCCCCGTCGAGGTCGACGGTTCCGAGCAGCGAGTCCTCGGTCACCGACGCCGTCGCCGACTGCAACTGCCACGGGTCGTGGCCGACGCTACCGACGAGTCGGGTTCCGAACGGCCCCGCAGTGAAGTACCGGTAGCGCTCCGTCAGGAAGGAGGCGAGCGTGTCCGGGCCGGCGGACTGCACGTGACCGCTGGGTTCGAAGGCGACGGCGAGCGTCGCCCGCGTCCCGTCCCGGCGCGTGGCGCGAACCGACGTCCGGTCGCCGTCGACGGTGCGGTCGACGTCGGCGTAGTAGTACGGCAACCGGAACAGGCGCCGCGCGGCCTCGACGGCCGGCCGGTCGGTCGCGTCCAGCGAGCAGAAGTAGACGCCACGGTTCCCGGAGGGAGACCGGACGTACGTCCGCAGGTTCACCGCCTCGACGTCCTCCCGGACGGGGACGCCGAACGCGTCGAAACTCGCAAGCCGCATCGGGAGGGCGCTGATCCAGGCCGTGCCGTCGGCCACGTCGGGTTCCAGCCAGTCCGGCAGGAGCGCGTCGACGTGCGCCTCCGGGACCGGCCAGTGCATGAAGCAGACGTCGCGCACCTCGACGGTCAGCGGTTCGACGCCCGTGTGCATGCCGAACCCTGCACGTCCCAGGCCCTTGATTCCCGGCGGTGACGGCCGGCATCGACCGTCGACTTCCCGGACACCTTTGGGACGGGCGACCGAGCGTCCACGTATGGAGTTCGACGTCGTCCAGGGGGACATCGCACGGCAGTCCGCGGACGTGCTCGTCAACGCCGCGGGCACGAGTCTGCAGATGGGATCGGGCGTCGCCGGTGCGCTCCGCCGGGCCGCCGGCGACGAGTTGAACGAGGAGGCGGTCGCGGCGGGACCCGTCGACCTCGGAGAGGTCGCGGTCACCGACGCCTACGACCTCGACGCGGAGTACGTCGTCCACGCCGCGGCGATGCCCCACTACGGCGACGGGCAGGCGACCGCAGAGAGCATCCGCGACGCGACGCGGAACGCGCTCGAAGCGGCGGAGGAACTCGATGCCGAGTCGCTCGTGATTCCGGCGCTGGGCTGTGGCGTCGCCGGGTTCGACCTCCGGGACGGCGCGCGGATCATCTGCGAAACCATCGACGAACACGACCCGGAGACGCTTGCAGACGTCCGGTTCGTCGCGTACAGCGACGAGGGGTACGAGACGGTCAGGGAGGTTGTAGACTCCCTGTAGCCGGCCGTCCGGTTCCACCGTGCGCCGGTCGCTACTCAGTCGTGGCCGGAGACGGGAACCGGTTCGTACGGTTCCTCCAGCCACTCGACGTCGCTCGTCGAAAGCGAGACGTCCAGGGCCTCGACGGCCTGTTCGAGGTGTTCGACGCTGGTCGTCCCGACGATGGGCGCGTCGACCCACTCCTTCTCGAACAGCCACGCCAGCGCGACCTGTGCCATGGTGAGGTCGTACTCGCCGGCGAGTTCCTCGACGCGCTCGTTCACCTCGCGCCCGCCGCCCTCGCGGTAGGGGTGTTCGTACATGTGTTCCTCCGTCTCCCCGCGCGTCGTCGTGTCGATGTCCTCGTGGGGACGGGTGAGGTAGCCCCGGGCGAGCGGACTCCACGGAATTACGCCGACGTCCTCCTTCTCGCACAGCGGGAGCGTCTCGCGTTTCTCCTCGCGGTAGACGAGGTTGTAGTGGTTCTGCATCGTCTCGAAGCGGTCGAGTCCCTCGCGCTCGCTCGTCCGGAGCGCGTCGGCGAACTGGTGGGCGAACATCGAGGACGCCCCGGCGTGTCGGATCTTCCCCCGGCGGACCGCGTCGTCCAGCGCCCGGAGCGTCGTCTCGATGGGCGTGTCGTAGTCCCAGCGGTGGATCTGGTAGAGGTCGACGGTGTCCATTCCCAGTCGTTCGAGGCTGGCGTCGAGTTCCTGCTCCAGGGCCTTCCGGGAGAGACCGCCGGAGTTCGGGTCGTCCTCGTCCATCGGGAAGTACCCCTTCGTGGCGACCACCTGCGAGTCCCGGTCGTAGTCGGACAGGACGTTCCCGAGGACGCGCTCCGACTCGCCCGCGGAGTACATGTTCGCGGTGTCGAAGAAGTTGATGCCCAGGTCGACGGCCCGCTCGATTATCTCGCGGCTCTCCGACTCGTCGAGAACCCACTCGCGCCAGTCCGGGGACCCGAAGCTCATACAGCCCAGACAGATGCGGCTGACCTCCATGCCCGTCGATCCGAGGGTAGTGTACTCCATACTCGAACGGCGACCGGAATCCCCAAAAAGGCTCCCCGGACGAACGATCCTCCCCGGACGGAGGAGTCTCGCCTGCGGAGTCGACTACAGCGATTCTGGTTCGATGCGGTCGACGTAGCGCCGGGTCAGACCGTACAGCGCCGCGGCGAGGACGACGTAGCCCACCACGTGTGCGTACGTCACCGCCGTCGCGCTGTCGATGGCCAGTTTGGCCGCGGTGGTCGCCGGGTGCTCGGGCAGGAGCACCGCGCCGCCGAAGACGACGAGCGTGAGGACGGAGTACAGCAACTGCGCCGGTCGCCGGCGTCCGAGGTGGAGACCGAGGACGAGGCCCACCACGACGACGAGCGTCGCGATACCGGTCACGAGTGCGAGCAGTGGCAGCGGGTTGGCGACCCGCGTCCCGTCGAGGGCGAGCAGGAACAACCAGAGCGCCGCCTGTGCGGGGGCGAGCGCGATCATGGCGAGCGCCTTGCCGTCGACGATGTCGACGAGCGACACCGGCGCGACGCGGAGCAGTTCGAGCGTCCCCCGCTCTATCTCCTCGGTGACGCTGTCCACCGCGACGGACCCGCTGATGAACGGCGGCAGGAAGAGCAGGAGCGGGAGCAAAACGGTGTACGTGAACCCGAAGTACGGACTCGCGTTCACCGACGGCGGCAGCCTGAGCGGCGGTTCGTCGAGGTGTTCCCCCCGGTCCGCCCGCTCCTGGCGTTCGAGGGTCTTCAGCACCTGGCGGACCTGGACGACGACCAGCGTCGTCCGGATGCTCCCCTCCGGGACGCTGGCCTCGACCTGCAGGACGGATCCGCCGCCGTCGTCGGCGGCAACCGTCGTCCCGCGTAACGTCGCGTCGACCGCCCCCGCCTGGAAGTCACGCTGCGCGTCCGCGGGGTCGTCGTACCGGACCGGCGTCGCGCCGGACTGGTCGTGGACGGCCTCCAGCAGCGCCGCCTGCTCGTCGCCCGTGACGCCGATCTCTATCTCACCGGCCTGGACCGATCCGGGGTCGTACAGCGACGTCAGGCCGACGACGAGGAACGACGAGAACGCCGCGACGAACAGCTGGATGAGCAGGGCGAGGACGATGGTCTTCTCGCGCGAGAGCGAGGACAGGTCCCGGCGGGCTATCACGAGTCGCGGGTCGAGGGAGGAGCGGTCAGACAAGGACGCTCACCACCGTGAAGTTGTAGGCGAAGTGTATCGCCATCGCGAGCGCGAGGCCGACGGCGTAGGGACGGCGACCCCGTCGTGCCCCCAGCGAGGAGACGCACGCCGTCACGACATGGAGGGCGAGCGGGACGAGCAGGAGGAGCGCGACGATTCCGGGCGAGACGCCCGGCGGGACGTTCCCGCCGAGGAACGCCGCCTCCCCCGTCGGCACCGTCTGCAGGTCCGCCAGTTGCGCGAGGAGGACGAACTTCTCCGCGAGGAAGAAGCCGACGCCGCTCAGCGCCCCGACGACGAGGGCGGTGTGACGCGACCGGTCGTACCGGCCGCTGGAGAAACCGGCGTACAGGTGCAGGCTCTTGGCAACCTCTTCCACGACGACGACGGCGACGAGGACGAGCGGGACCGACACCTCGCCGAGTGCGAACAGCAGGGCGACGGCGGCCAGTTCCGCGACGAAGACGAACGGAAGGAGTAGCGCCGATAGCTTCAGTGCGCTCCACTTCGAGGCGATGCGCCCCGAGAGCGAATCGAGCACCTTCAGCGGAATCGCCCGCTGGGTGAACATGTCCTCCTCGCGGTAGAGGCCGGCGCCGAGGCCGAACAGGACGAGCGCCGTCAGCGCCGGCGGCGTCGTCGAGAAGACGAACTCCGCGAGCGGGACGGACTGGCCCTGGAGGTCCCTGACGACGATGGTCAGGGGCGAGATGAGGGCGATGGGCGTCACCTCGGTGAAGATGGCCGGGACGAAGGCGTAGGTAGTCAGCGAGACGGTGACTGTCACCGTCACGAACGTGAGTTCCTTGAACGAGCGGGCGAACATCGCCCCACAGAACGTCGCCGCCAGGAAGAGCAGGGCGATGGGCATCACGGCCAGGACGGCGACGTGACCGCCGCCGGGGGCGACGCCACCATACCGGAGTCCGAGCGTTATCGCGGTCACCACCCCCATCGCACCGAGGAAGTACGGGAGCGTCTTGCCCGCGATGATGTCGAACCTGCTCGCCGGCGAGACGAGCAAGAGTTCGCCGCGCCGTCTGAGTCGTTCGGAGAGCATCGTGCTCCCGTAGGCCTGGATGACGAAGTTCATCGGGACGATGAAGAGGAAGGCCAACACGAGCGACTCGAAGGGGAACGGCGGCTGGATGTCCGCGGGCGTCCCGCTGGTCGCGCCGCCGGACAGGCCCGCGCCAAGTCCGCCGAGGGCACCGCCGCCCCCGGCGCCGTCCCGGTCGCCGCTCGCCGCACCGGTGCCGCCGCCGGCACTGTCAGACCCGCCAGCGCCTGTCCCACCGGTGTCACCGGAGTCCGAGCCGTCGTCCCCGGCCTCGGATCCACCGCCACCGGCTCCTCCCTCGTCACCGGTCGCGACGCGTTCCCGTACCCCCGTCTGTTCGACGTAGCGCAGTTCGACCGCAACGGGGAACGCCGCCGTCCGGTTGTCGTCGGCCAGCATCAGCCGCTCGTTGTAGCCGTCGACGGTCGACCGGAACTCGCCGAGCGAGGCGTTGCCCTTGTCGGTCGGTAGCCGCGCGAACTCGCCGTTCCTGACGAGAACGTCCTGGTCACCCCGGTAGACGGCCGCTCGACTCGGTTCCTGCACGACGAACGTCGGGTCGTCTGCCGCCGGCGCGTGGTACGGACTGGACTCGTCGACGCCGACGCGGTAGATGCCCGAGTCGAGGCCCGGCGCGCCGCCGCCGACGGCCAGCGCGGCGACGAGACCCATCGCCACGACGGCCAGGGCCATCACCGCGACGGTGCGCCGGTCGACGCCGCCAGCGTTCTTCGTCACCTCCCACCGCGCGATGCGTAGCAGTTTGCGCGCGTCCATCTACGTTCCCTCGACGTATCGCGACCCCGTCGTCTCCGACTCGGCGACGTCGAGGAACACGTCCTCCAGACTCGACTCCTCGGTCCTGATGTCGACGACGTCGCCGCCGGCCTCGGCCGCGGCCGTCCGCGTCCGGTCGACGGCGTCCATGCTGTCGACGACGCGGCACCAGGTCCCGTTCTCCCGCACCGCGTCGGGCACCTCGACCGAGGTGTAGACGTGGTACCGCCGTTCGCCGTACTCCGCCTGCAGTTCCTCCAGGTCGCCCCGGGCGACGATTCGCCCCTCGTTCATTATCGCGACGCGGTCGCAGATGGACTCGACGTGGTAGAGGTTGTGCGCGGAGAAGACGATGGTCTTGCCTTCCGCGGCGAGTTGCTCGGTGAACTCGATGACGTAGTTCGTCGTTAGCGGGTCAAGGCCGCTCGCGGGTTCGTCGTAGACGAGCACGTCGGGGTCGTTGATCAGCGACCGGGCGATGGCGACCTTGCGTTTCATTCCCTTCGACATGTCGCCGAGTTTCCGGTCGCGGTGTTCCAGTTCCAGTTCGTCCAGCGTCTCGTCGATGCGGTCGGCGGCGACGTCGCCGGGCACGTCGTAGAGGTCCGCGAAGAACTCCAGGTAGGAAATAGGCGTCATCTCCTCGTACAGGGGCGACTCCTCCGGGAGGAACCCCAGTCGTCGGCGCATCTCCGTCTCGCCGGCGTCGAACCCGGCGACGGAAACCTCGCCGCCGGTCGGTTCCAGCAACCCGGCGAGCATCTTCAGCGTCGTCGTCTTGCCCGCGCCGTTGGGTCCGATGATGCCGAACACCTCGCCCTGGTCCACCGAGAACGTGCTCCCCTCGACGGCGACGAAGTCGCCGTACTCCTTCCGTAGTTCCCGCGCGTCGATCATCTTGTGGCGGCTTTCGAACGGACGACCGTATACCTTCGGACCCGATTATCGCGCATCGAAACCCTGGGACGGCGGGGTAGTTCTCGCATTTCTCGGCCGTTATTGTCTCCTGTAGCAGGTCGTTTTCGCCACCTGGGTACTTTTGTACGCCCCGATATTGACTCGTATTATGCCATTGGAATTCGATGAGCTGTTTGCCGAACCGGGCGGCTGGCAGGACGCTCGTACCTCCATTCTGGTATCACTCGCGTTTTTCGGGATATACGCGTTCTTCGAGTTCCTCGGCAACGTCGGACTGGTGGAGGCGCTCGTTATCGGGGCCGCCGTGGGGGTCGATGGCCTGGCAGAAATCCTGCCAGGGGGCCGGTGGCGCGCAGCGAGTGTCCTTCGATTGCTGTCGCTCGGAATGCTCGTGGCTGTGGTAGTCATTAATGTACTCCAGTTACTATCGTAACGGGCGAACTGGAAACACTCTGAGCGAGAAATCTATCGACCGGAGGTCGGCACTCCTCGAACGCAGTTCGTCCGCAGAATTAGTTCGTCGCTTTTTCGAGTCGAACGTTCGATACCTGGTGGATGTCGTCGCCGATGCCGTCGCCGTCGCAGTCGTCGTTGGGGCAGCGATAGTGCCACCCGTCCTCCGTGGCGCGTCGCTCCGCGAACCGCTCGCCGCACTCGTCGCAGAACAGTTCGCCGGCGGCGCACGTGTCCCGGTGGAGTTCGAGTTCGAGTTCCGTGTTGAACGCCTGCTTGCAGTCCCGGCAGATATGAGGCATATCTGAACCTTCCCTCGCTCCCCTTATAGCTACACCGGAACGTTTACGTCCGTGCGTCGAAGCAGCACGGTTTCGCGGATAGCTTCGATCGCCGTTTGACGTTTCAGCGCGTTCCGGACCCGACACAGACGGCCCGTTCGACGGTTTTGGTCCACGATACACGCATCGCTCGCCGAGACGGGGCTGGTCCGGTAGCTACCCGTTATCCGCTCATCCGTTCCGTTGAAAGCGGGACTCGCACGCCTTACCCGAGGTTTCGGTGACGATCCGAGAACAGAGAGACGGCTACTCGCGACGGAACTGGCGGAAGAATCGGGTCGAATCAGACCGCAACGACTCCCGCTAGAGGATGTCTTCGACGTGGTCCGCGACTTCCTCGGGGGTATCGCCGACGGGAACGCCGTTGTTTTCGAGGGCGTTGATCTTCGACTCCGCGGTGCCGGTGCCGGACCCGGAGACGATGGCGCCCGCGTGGCCCATGCGCTTGCCCGGCGGGGCGGTGCGGCCGGCGATGAAGCCGGCGACCGGCGTGTCCATGTGCTCGCCGATGTAGCGGGCGGCCTGCTCCTCGTCCTCGCCGCCGATTTCGCCGCACATGACGACCGCCTTCGTGTCCCGGTCGGCCTCGAACAGTTCGAGGGCGTCGACGAACGACGTGCCGATGATGGGGTCGCCGCCGATGCCGATGGCCGTCGTCTGGCCCATGCCGCGCTGGGTGAGGCTGTCGACGACCTGGTAGGTGAGCGTCCCCGACCGGGAGACGAGGCCG
>CAZMGU010000078.1:0-10971 GCA_964565905.1 uncultured Halobacteriales archaeon | reverse complement strand
CCGAGGGCTTTCCTTTGTCTGTGGAATCGTCGTCGGTTCCAACCGAGCGGGCCGAGGGCTTTCCTTTGTCGTTGAATCCGGTGACTCGTCCAGAGAGCGATACTAACTCCCGGAAACCGATCCCGTAGATATATATGAACAGTTGCTCAAACGTTGTTCATGAGCGAATCGACGGAGCGACTCCGCAACCTGCTGGACGACGAACTCGGCCAGTGTTGCGACGCCGACGTCACCGCCCGCGTGGACGAACTGGAGGACGTCGCGGACCGGGCCCGGCCCGCGGACCTGGAGGGGGACCTCCGGGCACTCTCCGCGCTGGCGAGCGAGACGCGCTACCGCATCGTCCGCCTGCTCGCGGCGGCGGAGCGCGACCTCTGCGTCTGCGAGATAGAACCGCTGGTCGACGTCTCCGCCAGCGCGGTGAGCCACGCGCTGTCGGACCTCGCCGACGCGGAACTGATCGACCGGCGGAAGGAGGGCCGGTGGCGGTACTACCGACCGACCGCGCGGGGTGAGGCCCTGCTCGCCGCGCTGGACGGGACGCCCGCCAATTCGGAGGCAGACGCGTGAGCGACGACCTGAACGTCCTCGACCGGTACCTGACGCTCTGGATCGGGCTGGCGATGCTGGCCGGCGTCGGCCTGGGGTTCGTCGCGCCGGGGGCGGCGGACGTCCTGAACGCCGTCACGTGGAACGGGACGAGTCTCCCCATCGCCGTCGGCCTGTTCGTGATGATCTACCCGATCATGGCCGAAATCGAGTACGGGCGCATCCCGAAGGTCACCAGGACCGCACGCCGGGAGATCGGGCTGACGCTGGCGTTCAACTGGCTGATCGCCCCGTTCGTCATGTACGGGCTGGCGACGGCGTTTCTCGGCGGCCACCCGGAGTTCGTCACCGGCCTCGTCCTCGTGGGTATCGCGCCCTGCATCGCGATGGTGCTGGTGTGGAACGAACTCGCCGCCGGCAACCAGGAACTGTGCGCCGTCTGCGTCGGCGTCAACAGCCTCCTCCAGATAGCGCTGTTCGTCCCCTATGCGTTCCTCTTCCTCACCGTCCTCCGCGGGACGGCGGTGGACGTGAGCATCGGCCTGGTTGCTCAGACCGTCCTCGTCTTCCTCGGCCTGCCGCTCCTCCTGGGCTATCTCACCCGCCGCGTCGCCTTCCGCACCGTCGGACGGGTCGCCTTCGAGGAGCGGATACTCCCCCGCATCAGCCCATTCGGCCTGCTCGGTCTCCTCTTCACCGTCGTGGTGATGTTCACGCTGAAGGGCGAGTACATCGTCGCGAACCCGGAACAGATAGCGCTGATCGCCGTGCCGCTGCTGATATTCTTCACCGGGGTGTGGGCGCTAGCCTACGGCGCGAGCGCGGCGCTTGGGTTCGACTACACCGAGAGCATCAGCGTCGCGTTCACGGCCTCCTCGAACAACTTCGAACTCGCCATCGCCGTCGCCGTCGCCGTCTTCGGCATCGCCAGCGACGTCGCGCTGGCGACGGTCGTCGGCCCGCTCATCGAGGTGCCAGTCATGCTGGCGCTGGTCCGCGTCGCCCTCGCGACCCGGGGCCGGATCTTCGGCGAGACCGACGCGACGGGCGTCGCGTACTCAGACTGACCGACTCCAACTGACCGACTCCCACAAATCACAGATCCATGAACTCCGAACCAGCGACCGACGACGACCCGATCCGAATCGCCTTCGTCTGCGTCCAGAATGCGGGCCGCAGCCAGATGGCCGCGGCCTTCGCCGAGCGCGAGCGACGCGAGCGCGGCCTGGAGGACGAGGTGGAGATGCGCACAGGCGGGACCGACCCCGCCGACGCGGTCCACCCCGGGGTCGTCGAAGCGATGGCCGAGATAGGGATCGACCTGAGCGACCGGACGCCGCGCGAGATCTCCACGGCGGAACTGAACGCCTGCGACGTCGTCGCGACGATGGGCTGTTCGACGCTGGAACTCGACGCCGGCGACGGCGCGGCGACGCCCCCCGAGATCAGGGACTGGGCGCTGGACGACCCGCACGGCCGCGACTCCGACGCGGTTCGCGAGATCCGTGACGAGGTCGAGCGGCGCGTCGCGGCGCTGTTCGACGACGTCGCCGATCGGGTCGAATGACGGTCTCGGTAGCCGTGTGACGGATCAGGTATTTGACGTTCGGATTACTAACGGCCTCTAATGGGGCTCTCGCCTCGTCGCGTGCTGACGCTCGCCCTGACGGTTGCCCTCGTGAGTGGCACCGTCGGCCCGGCGTTCGCCACGGCTCCGGCGCTCGTCAGCGACCCGTCGCCGCCGAGTGCCTCCGCCGCGCCGGGCGCCGCGCCGGAGCGACAGGCCGAGCACGGCCTCCCGGAACCGCTGTCGTTTCACGGTGAGAGCGACGCCGAACTCGCCGCCACCCAGGAGATATGGCTGACGCCGGACACGCCCGGCGAGGTCCGGATCCAGTTCCGGTACGCGATTCCGGACCGGATCACCGCCCTCCGGACGGCCGTCCCCGACGACGCGCAGGTGCGGTCCACCGTCGGCTTCCGGCAGGGGCCGGACCGGGAGTACCACTGGGACGGCTCCACGAACACCCCCGCCATCACCTTCTCGCTCCCCGTCAACGAGTCGGTGAACGCGACGGGGCCGGACGCCGCCGCCGGCCACAGGGTGGCCGTCGACGCGGGCGAGTGGGCGCTGTTCCGTCGCCCGCGGATGCCGACCCACTGGGAGAGCTACGGCACCGGCGACGCCGTCCGGTTCAACCGGACCGTGAAAACGGCCGGACCCGGCGCGACCGGCGAGTGGCTCGTCTACCTGGGGGAGCACGATACCTACGAGCGCGACGCGCACGACCAGCGTTTCCGGCTGATCGTCCCCGGGAACGCGAACATGACCGCCTCGCCGACGACGGTGCTGGACTCGCTCACCGACGCCTCGGACGCCCTCCGGGTGGGCGACCGGGACGAGGAGGTGTTCGTCGTCGCGGCACCGACGGACGAGGTGCCGTGGGGCGTGCGGGGCCTCCAGACGGGCGACGCCGACATGTGGGTTCGCGACGTCGAACCGGTCGCAAACGCCAGCAACCCGTGGCTCCACGAGTACGTCCACTCCCGGCAGGACCTCACGCTGACCCCGGAGATGCGCTGGTTCCGCGAGGCGAGCGCGAGCTACTACGCCGCGCTGCTGACGTTCGAGCAACACCGCGTCGACTACGACGCGTTCCGCGACCGGGTCGCCGCGGGCGCGACCGGTTCTGCCGCGGACGCGGTCCTCACCAACCGGTCGACGTGGACGGGCCGACCGAACTACGACAGGGGCGCGCTCGTCCTCGGCCAGATAGACCGGCGGATCCGGAACGCGCAGGACCGGGAGCGCACCCTCCAGACCGTGTTCCGGGCCATGAACGGCGAGTTCGACGCCACGTCGCTGTCGGCGTTCCTGGCCCACCTCGACGAACACGGCGACACCGCCGTCCTTGACGCCGGCCTGACCTACGCCGACACCGACGCCGACGTCCCGACGTGGAACCGGACGGCCCACCTCGCGGCCTTCGGCCCGCGCCCCGCCCGCGTCGGCTTCCAGCTACCGAGCGCCGCGAACGACGCCCGCTACCGGGTGAGCGGCCCGTACCGGAACGCGACGGTCGACGGCGACCGGTCGCCCGTCGTCCTCGTCCCCGGCGAGCGGCTCCACGTCCGCGCGCTCGTCCAGAACGCGGGCGGGACGACCGGCAACTACACCGCCCCGCTGTCGGTGAACGGGACGGTCGTCGACCGCGCGAACGGGTCGGTCGCCCCCAACGAGACGGTGACCGCCCCGCTCGCCCACACGTTCACCCGGACCGGGACCTACGACCTCGCGCTCGGCGGCGACAACGTGACGGTGCGCGTCCGGGAATCCGCGCCCGCTCGCGTCGTCGACGTCACCGCGTCGTCCCGGACGACCATGCAGGGCGGGTCGGTCACGCTCGGCGCCGTCGTCCGGAACGACGCCGACGTCCCCGCGGCGAAGACGGTCGTCTTCAGGAAGGACGGCGACGTCGTCGAGCGGAGACGCGCGACCGTCGGCCCGGGAGGGACCGGGCGGGTGAACGCGACCGTTCCGCTGCTGGCCATCGGGGCGACCGACGTGCGCGTCGACGGCGGCGGGTCGTTCACGGTGGCGGTTCGTCCCGCGCCCGTCAGGACGACGACCGGGGACCGGACGGCAACCGCTCACCCGGGGAACGGAACGAACGGGACCGGAACGAGCGAGAACGACTCGGTGCGGAACGACACGACGGGGAACGACACGACCGGAGACGCATCGGCGTCGGCCACCCGTGCCACGGCGACCGCCGTCGCCTCGGACGACCCGTCCCCGACCGGGAGCAGGTCGAAACTGGGGGCGGTCTCCGACGCGGCCGTGTTCCTCGCCGTCGCGGTGGCGTTGCTCCGGGCCCGGCCCGGCTGACGGGCTACCGCTCCGCGGTCGCCAGGAGCGCCTCGACGCGGTCGACGAGCGCGTCGGCGTCCGGGGCGAGCAGTGCCGCCCGTCCCTCGGAACCGTCCTCGTCGAGCACGGCCGCTGGTGATCCGGACTGGTCGGCCAGTCTCTCCGGGAGCCGCCCGGCCAGGGCCCCGACGCTTCCGTCCTCCCCGCTCGAACACTCGACGACCGGGCCGGGGAGCGCGTCGCCCCCTCGCTCGACGGCGTCGGCGCGACAGGCGACGGCGAACCGGACGGCCGGGGCGGCCTCCCTGACGGCCAGGAGTAGCCGCCCGAGTCGACCCGCCGCGCCGAAGCGAACGTTTCGGCCACGGGGCCCGTCGCCGGTCGGTTCGAGGGGAGCGTCGGCCGCGGCCACGTCGCGAGCGGACTCCGCGTACGGCGTCGCGCCCGCGACGGCGGCCCCGTCGGGCGGGACGAGCCAGGTCGCGTCCTGCTCGTCGAGTTCGCACACGAGGCGCTCGACGGACTCGACGGTGTCGTCGCGGCGGGCTTCGTTCCGGACGTCGACGAGGTGGTGGACCGACCCCGGTCCCTCCCCGACGTCGAGTCCGTACCGGACGGCCCTGGAGAGCAGCGAGACGCCCTCGCCGACGGCGGCCGGCAGGTCGTCGCCGTGGGCCAGGCGCGTCGCGATGGCACTCGACAGGGTACATCCGGAGCCGTGTGTCGCCGCGGTGTCGACCCGGTCGTGCCGGTACGTCCGCGTCGACTCCCCGTCGACGAGGACGTCGGCCACTTCCTCGCCGGGGGCGTGGCCGCCGGTGACGAGCGCGGCGTCCGCGCCCATCGCGACCAGTCGCTCGCCCGCCTCGCGGGCCGACTCGGCGTCCGTCACGGCGACGCCCGTCAGCACCTCGGCCTCGTCGGCGTTCGGCGTGACGAGCGTCGCGCGCTCGACGAGCGCCTCGTAGGCCGCCTCGGCCTCGGGTTCCAGCAGCCGGTCGCCCGACGTCGCGACCATCACCGGGTCGACGACGAGGTTCGGCAACTCGCCGGCGCGCTCGGCGACGGCCTCGACCACCGGGCGTCGGCCGAGCATCCCCGTCTTCGCGGCGGCGACGTCGAAGTCGTCGACGACGGCGTCTATCTGGGCCTCGACGTCCGGCACGGGGACGCCGTGGGTCCCCTCGACGCCGCGGGTGTGCTGGGCGGTGACGCTCGTGACGGCGCTCGTCCCGAACGCCCCGCCGGCCTCGACGGTCTTGAGGTCGGCCTGGATGCCGGCCCCGCCCCCGGAGTCGCTCCCCGCCACCGTGAGCACGACCGGCGTGCGGACCTGGGCTGGCTGTCGCGTCACGTTCGTCCACTGGAACCACTCGGTAGTAAATCCTGATGGTACCGATCTGGCCGAGGGTTTACCCGCCCGAGGCCCCTACCTCGCCTGTAGCCCTCCCACAATGAGAGACGAACACACGGACGAGGAGCGACCGTCCGACGGCGAGTCGAACGACGCCGACTACGGCTTTTTCAGGACCGAGGACGGGGAGACGGTCGTCTACGACCGGCACAACCCAGAGGCGTGGATCCAGTCGACGTACTCGGTAGCGGTCGAGGCCGCGTCCGACAGCGAGACGAGCGCCTGAGCGGCGACCCGGGAATGGGCCGGACGCCAGGATGGTGGCGGACGCCGAGATGCGCCGGACGCCGGGGCGGGGCCGGACGTTTCCGTCGGGAGCGCGCGCCAGGCGACGCCACGCGCCGGCGGCCACTGTCCTCACGCCGACCGCCGACGATCGTTCGGGAAGAGTGAACGCAGTTGCCGGTACGTCGCCACGATGCCGTCAGCTGTTCACCGAAACCGAACGGAAAGTGGGGGCGGAGTGAAACGACGCGGAAGAATTTAGCGCCCCAGTCACGACGACGCGTACGTGACAGCAACGGACACACCCCCCTATCGTGACGCATCGCTGTCGGTCGAACGGCGCGTCGACGACCTGCTCGGTCGCATGACGCTCGAGGAGAAGGTCGCACAGCTGACGGCGGTGCCCGCCCGCAGGATGGCACTGGACGAGAGCCGGGCCGAGGGCGACGTCCTCCAGTTACTCGACGAGGACGGCAACATCAACTACGACGACGCCCGTGAACTGATCGAGAACGGCGTCGGCCACTTCACCCGACTCGGCGGCGGCGGCAGCCTCGAACCCGAGCGCGCGGCCGAGGTGACGAACGAACTCCAGGAGATGATCCAGGAGGAGACCCGGCTCGGTATCCCGGCCGTCCCCCACGAGGAGTGCCTGAGCGGCTACATGGGCCCGGACGGCACCACCTACCCGCAGGGACTCGGCCTCGCGAGCACGTGGAACCCGGACCTCGTCGAGGAGATGACGAGCCGCATCCGCGAGCAGTTGCGCGCCATCGGCTGTGCCCACGCCCTCTCGCCGGTGCTCGACGTCGGCCGCGACCCCCGCTGGGGCCGCACCGAGGAGACGTTCGGCGAGGACCAGTACCTCGTCGCCGAGATGGCCAGCGCCTACGTCCGCGGCCTCCAGGGCGACGACCCCGCCGAGGGCATCTCCGCCACGGTCAAGCACTTCGCCGGCCACGCCGTCGGCGAGGGCGCGAAGAACCGCTCCTCCGTCCAGATAGGCGAGCGCGAACTCCGCGAGGTGCACCTGTTCCCGTTCGAGGCGGCCATCCGCGACGCCGGCGCCGAGTCGGTGATGAACGCCTACCACGACATCGACGGCATCCCGTGTGCGCGCGACGAGTCGCTCCTGACGGGCATCCTCCGCGACGAGTGGGGCTTCGAGGGAACCGTCGTCTCCGACTACTTCAGCGTCCGCTACCTGAAGGACGAACACGGCGTCGCCGAGGACCACTACGAGGCCGCCGTCCAGGCCCTCGAGGCCGGTATGGACGTCGAACTCCCGCAGGTCGCCTGCTACCAGAAACTCGTCGAGGCCGTCGAGAACGGCGACTGCTCCGAGGAGACGGTCGACGTGGCCGTCCGCCGCGTGCTTCGCCAGAAGGTCGAGAAGGGCCTGCTCGACGACCCGACCGTCGACGTCGACGCGGTGTCCGAGGAGTTTGGCCCCGACGCCGACCGCGACCACGCCCGCAAACTCGGCCGCGAGTCCGTCACCCTGCTGAAGAACGCCGACGACCTGCTCCCGCTCGACGGCGACGAGTCCGTCGCCGTCCTCGGGCCGAAGGCCGACTCCCCGGAGGGCCAGCTCGGTGACTACGCCTACGCCGCCCACTACCCCGAGCGCGACGCCAATCGCGAGGTCGTCACGCCCCGCGATGCGCTCGAAAACCGTCTCGGTGACCAGGTCGAGTACGTCGAGGGCTGTACGACGACCGGCCCGTCGACGGACGAGTTCGACGACGCCGTCGCCGCCGCCGAGGACTCGGACGTCGCCGTCGCCTTCGTCGGCACCCGCTCGGCCATCGCCTTCAGCGACCCCGAGGCCGACATGGTCGAACAGCCGGACGTCCCGACCAGCGGCGAGGGCGCGGACGTCACCGACCTCGAACTCCCCGGCGTCCAGCAGGAGTTCGTCGAGGCGGTCAACGAGACGGACACGCCGCTCGTCGTCGTCCAGATAACCGGCAAACCCCACTCCATCGAGTGGATAGACGCCAACGTCCCCGCCGTGCTGCAGGCGTGGCTCCCCGGCGAGGAGGGCGGCGAGGGCGTCGCCGACGTGCTGCTCGGCGACCACAACCCCAGCGGCCGCCTCCCCCTCTCCGTCGCGAAGAACGTCGGTCAGCTACCCGTCTACTACAGCCGCAAGCCCAACAGCCGCAACGAGAACCACGTCTACACGGACGAGGACCCGCTCTACCCGTTCGGGCACGGCCTGAGCTACACGGAGTTCGAGTACAGTGACGTCGAACTCTCCGACGAGGAGGTCGGCCCCGCCGACACCGTCACCGCCAGCGTCACCATCGAGAACGCGGGCGACGCCGCCGGCCACGAGGTCGTCCAGTTCTACACGCACCAGCGCACGCCGAGCCAGGCCCGCCCCGTCCAGGAACTGAAGGGCTTCGAGCGCGTCTACCTCGAACCCGGCGAGTCCGCGACGGTGAGCGTCGAACTCGCGACGACGCAACTCGCCTTCCACGACACGGACATGGACCTCGTCGTCGAACCCGACGAGTACGAGGTCCGCGTCGGCCACTCGGCCGCCGACGTCCGGACCACCGGGACGTTCGAAGTCGTCGGCGAGCGCCACGAGGTGCCCATCAGCGGCCGCCGCTACTTCAGCGAGTCCAGCGTCGAGCAGTAACCCGTCCCGTCGCGCCGTTTTCGCTTTTTCTTCGTTTTTCGGACCGACCGCGTACCGGGGGCGCTTCCTGCGGGACGATTGCTGACAGGTCACAAACCGTTATTGCGGCGTGAGGCGAACCCCCCGTAGCTATGGACCTGAGCGACCGTCCGCTCCCCGAGATCCGCGATTTGGCGGACGACTACTACCGCGACCACGGGTGGGCGGATATCGAGGCGCTCGACGCCGAGACGGCGAACGAGAAGGGGTTCGTGGCCGAGGCGTGGGCCCGGAAGGCCGTCGCCGAGGACGACCTGCCGGACCGGCTTTCGTTCCTCCGGGAACTCGCCCGGGACGAGGACTGGCGCGTCCGGGAGCGCGTCGCGATGGCGCTCAAGTACGTCAACGAGAACGCCTTCGAGTGGGTCACGGACGCCTGGCAGGAATGGGCTACCCACGACGACAACTTCGTCCGGCGGGCCTGCGAAGTCGGACTGATGGGGGTCCAGCAGGAGCACGTCGGACCCGCGCTCGGGATACTCGACCACCTGGTGTCGGACTCCGACGACTACGTGCAGAAGAACTGCGGCGCGTTCGCGCTGAGCCACGTCGCCGCCAAGGACCCGTCCGTCGGCCGGGCGTACCTGGACCGCTGGAGTCGCGCCGACGACGTGCGGACGCGGTGGAACGTCGCCAAGGCCGTCGGCGGCGGGTACGGGCGAGCGACCGACCACGCGGTCGAACTCGCCCATCGCCTGTCCGGCGACGAGACGTACAAGGTGCGGCGGGCGACGGCCTCGTCGCTGCGGAAACTGGTCGAGGACGACCCGGAACTCCGGGAGCGCGTCGAGGGGTGGGAGGACAGGGACGACTTTCTCTCGATGCTGTAGCGTCGGTCGCTCAGGCTCCCTCGACCAGTCGCTCGAACTGCTCGGGCGGGATGGCCCCGCGGGCGGCGTACTCGTCGTAGACGAACGTCGGGATGCCGGTGACGCCGGCGTCCTGGGCCGCGTCGAAGCGATCCCGTAGCTCCGCCTCCCACTCGTCGGTCAGCGCCTCGTCGACGACGGCCTGATTCAGGTCCACCTCGGTGACGAGTTCGCGGAGCACCTCCGGGTCCCCGATGTCGACGCCGTCCTGCCAGTGGGCGTCGAACAGTCGCTCGTGGAGTCGGCGGAACTTCTCCTCACCCACTTCTTCCCTGACGTACAGCGCCACCTGCTGTGCGTTCCAGGAGTCCACCTCCATCGAGGCGTCGACGTTCATCTCCACGTCGTACTCCTCCTTCAGCTGGCGGACGTTCTCGCGGGCCTGCTCGAAGTAGTCCTCGTCCTTCCCGTCGTCGACGTCGTCCTCGATGCTCCCGTCGTCGTTCCGCTTGTACCCCCGGAGGTCGTAGAAGCGCCACTCGACGTCGGGCGGGTCGTCGGCCCCGTCGAGGTACTGCTCCATCGCCGCCTTGCCGAGGTAGCAGAAGGGGCAGACGTAGTCCGAGTAGACGACCAGTTCGTGGTCCTGACTCTGGGTGCTCATGAGTCGACGTAGGGACTGGAGAGTGAAAAGTTCGGAGTGACGCGAGGGTAACCGAAATGGGAGCTTTTCGGTGGAACACCGCGAACAGGGTGAAAGCCCCCGGTCGCTCGTACCTCCGCGGCTCGCTGCGCGCTTCCGTCGCTCCCTTCGGTCGCTCCGTCCAGTGCTTGCTTCGCCGGGGAGGCGACGAGCGACCGGCCCCTTTCAGTCCCTCCCTGTTGCTGTGTCATCGGCCGTCCCTCGGTAGACCGTCGCAGCGGCTCGGAATCGCGGCTACTCGGTCTGGTCCACGAAGTCGAGCACGTCCTCGGTCGGGACGAACCCGTCCTCCTTCGTGTCGGCCAGTTCGCCGTCCGCGAACAGGAGGAGTTTCGGGACACTGCGGACGTCGTACTCGTCGAGCAGCGGCGGGTCGTCGCGGGGGTTCATCGTCGCGACGACGGCGGGGCTCGACTGGGCGACGCCGCCCAGCACCGGTTGCATAGCGTCGCACATGCTACATCCCTGGGTGTGGAACTCGACGAGGACGCGGTCGTGGGCGGCGACCAAGTCGTCCAGTTCGGCCTTCGAGTCGAGGGCGACCGGTCGGTCGTGGTCCGTGGTTGCGGTCACGGACGGGGGTAGGTGACGCGGCGGTGAAAGGGCGTCGGCCGCCGGAACCCAGAGGGTATTTGGCCGCCGGGCACTCCAACCGGAACCATGGACGCGGCGCTGGGGCCACCCGAGAAGATGGCCGAGAACGCCGACGAG
>CAZMGU010000077.1:0-10976 GCA_964565905.1 uncultured Halobacteriales archaeon | reverse complement strand
GGGAGCGTCGCCGAGACGGTCGTCCGGCGCTCGCCCGTCCCGGTCACGGTCACGCGATAGGTCTTTCTCTCGGCTTCCTCAGTCCGCGTGCCGCACGATGTGGACGTCGTAGCCGGGGTCCTCCGAGACGGGCGCACCGACGCTCGACACCGGCGTGGAGACGCGACCGGCGTTCTCGCTGCCGATGAAGACGATGGAGGCGTCCACCTCGTGGGCGACCTGCCGGACGGTCCGGACGACGTCCGTCGTCACCGACGCCATCGAACTGACGTCCTCGGGTATCTCGCAGCGGAACTCCGCGTCCGGCGCGATTGACTCGACCGCCTCGCGGAACCGCTGGCCGATGGCCTCGGGGTCGTAGTCGTCTCCCTCCTCGATCCATCCCCGGTCGACCGCGTACTCCGGTTCCCGGGGGACGATGCTGAGCGCGAGCACGGACTCGTCGGTGTACTCGGAGAACTCCGCCGCGCGACGCAACGCGGCTTCCGACAGGTCGGAGCCGTCGAACGGCACGAGCAGAACCATGGGTGAGTGGTCCGGCGGGGACCGCTTAACTGTTGGCGACCGGCGTCCGACCGGAGCGGAGTTCGATTCGGGTTCCCGCCGGAGAAAGTATATCACCGACGCGATGGCAGACACTGCCATGGCGTCCGACGACGACCGACCGGTCTCCGGGGACGCGTACGACGACCTGGCCCCTGGATACGACGACGTGACCGGAGCGGCCATCAGAGAACACTACGAGTGGCCCGCCGTCCGCTCGCTGCTCCCGGAACTCGACGGCGCGCACGTGCTCGACGCGGCCTGTGGCGACGGCTTCTACACGGAACGACTGGTCGACGACGGCGCGACCGCAGTCGGCGTCGACGCGAACCCCGAGATGCTCGACCGCGCCCGCGAGCGACTCGGTGACGACGACCGCGTCTCGCCCCGGCGCGCGGACCTCACCGACGGACTCGACTTCCTCGACGAGGCGGCGTTCGACCTCGTCGTCTGTCAACTCGCGCTGGAACACGTCGCGGACTGGGACGCCGTCTTCGACGGGTTTCACCGGGTCCTGAGACCCGGCGGCCGGGCCGTCGTCTCGACCAGCCACCCGGTCAGGGACTACGTGGACGCCGAGTACGGCGCCAGGGACCACGTGCTCGCGGACGGGGCCACCTACGTCGAGACGGAGCGCGTCGACCGCGACTGGGGCGGCGAGGACGAGCGGTTCGTGGTCCCGTTCTACCGCCGCTCCCTGGCCGACGCGTTCGGCCCGCCGACGGACGCGGGACTGCTCGTCGAGCGCGTCGTCGAACCCGAGGTGACGGACGCCTATCGCGAGGCGGACCCGGAACGGGCCCGTCGGTTCAGCGAGGGACCGCCGAACTTCCTGTGTCTCCGGTTCCTGAAACCCGACTCCGCGTAGCCGGTACCGGCGTGGACCGCCCTACCGGGCAGTGTCGGCACCGTCGCTCTCTCCGCCGTGGCCCGTCGCCTCCCGCCACTCCTCGACGATGGCGGTGCCACTGGAGGCGCCGATTCGGGCCGCACCGGCGTCGAACATCGCCTCGGCCTCCGCCCACGATCCGATCCCGCCGCTGGCCTTGACGGGCAGGTGCGTACTCAGTCGCTCGACGTCCTCGACCGTCGCACCGCCCTCCGAGAACCCCGTCGCGGTCTTGAGGAAGGCGGCGTCGGCCTCGGCGACGAGTCGGCCGACGCGGTCGAGTTCCGCGTCGGTGAGGAGCGGTGCCTCGACGATGACCTTCACCGGGACCGGGACGGCGGCGACGACCTCCGCGACGTGCTCGCGGACGGCGTCGTCCTCGCCGGCCTTCAGTCGTCCGACGTTGGCGACGACGTCGAGTTCGTCCGCCCCGTCCTTCCACGCTCGTCGCGCCGCACCGCAGACGGCGTCGGTCGCGCCCTGGCCGTGAGGGAAGTCGACGACGGTGGCGAGGGGGACGTTCGCGTACTCGGCCCCGTCGGCGACGTAGCACGGCGGGATACACGCTCGCATCCCGTACTGGAGGGCGTCGTCGAGGGTCGCCGTCACGTCCGCCCACCGCGTCGTCGGCCCGAGTACGGTGTGTTCGATCCGGTCGGGTACGTCGTCCATGGGCGGGGTGACGGCGGCGGGAACCGTAAACGCTCCCGTGTGGGCGTCGGAAGGTTTTCCCCCCTCCGGCACACCGTCAGGGACATGCTCGTGCTTCCGGATGGATTCGCCCTCCCGCCGCTCTCCTACCTGATCGCCCTCGTGGGTGGGTGCTTCCTGGTCTCTGCGCTCCTCTACGCCGTCGAACCCCCAATCGACCAGCGCCTCGCCGTGGCGGTCGCGCCCTGGATAGCCGTCGGCGGGGCGCTCCACGCGTTCTACCAGCTCGGCGCGTTCTCGCCCATCGTGGCCCCGCTGTTCGGCGCGCCCGCCGTCTACCTGACGGCGTTCTTCGTCACGGGGTTCACCTGGCTGGTGCTCTCGGTCGTCGGCGTCGGCCTCGGGAGCCTCGACACCGTCGACCGGAACCTGGGACTCACAGGGACAGGCGTCCTCACCGTGCTGTTCGTCATCCTCGTCCTGCAGGACTTCGGCAGTGGGACGCTCGACCCGGTGTGGCCCGCCGTCGCGCTCGTCGGCGCGCTGGTCCTGACCGTCGCGACGGTGTTCTGCATCGGCATCTGGCGGACGCCCGTGTTTGTCCGGACGCGCTACGTCGGACCCGTCGTCATCTTCGCCCACGCGCTTGACGGCGTCTCGACGGCCGTCGGCGCGGACGTCGCCGGCGTCGTCTTCGAGGAACGGACGCCGATACCGCGTGCGATCATGGAGTTTGCGGGCCAGTTGCCGACCGCAGAGGTACTCGGCGTCGGCTGGCTGTTCGTGCTCGTCAAACTGGTCGTCGCGGCTGTCGTCGTCGTCGCGTTCAACCGCTACGTCGAGGAGGAACCGGCCGAGTCGACGCTCATCCTGCTGGCCATCATCGGCGTCGGACTCGGTCCCGCGGCGAACAACCTCTTCCTGTTCGTCGTCGGCTGACGGGGCGGCCGCTCACTGGGCCGGTTCCCGGAGTTTCACCTCCTTCAGGTTCAGTTCGTCGTGGCCGTCGTCGGTCGCCGCCGCGCGCGCCCGCTCGATAGCGTCGCCGGGACGCTTCAGGTCCCCGTCGACGGTGTACGTGACCACGTCGCTCCGGTCGTCGACCCAGAACTGGACGTCGAGTTTCGGCATGGGTGGAAACGTCACTCGGAGAGAAAATAGGTGTTCGGGTGACCGGTGCCGTTCGACGGGGCCCCGTCGCTACGAGGTCACTCCGTCGGGGTGGGCGACCCGTCGTCCGGGCTCCCCTCCGCGGCGGCGGTCGCCGTCTCGTTCGCCGCGGCGGGCTCCGTTTCGTTCGCAGCGGCGACCGTCTCCGTCTGCTGGGTGGTCGTCTCCACCGTCAGCGTCTCGACGTTCAGCGACCCGATGGTCGCGCTCTCGACGGTGACCTGCTGGAGCGTCCGCACCGACGCGTTCTCGCTCGCAGCGGTTTCCGTCCCGTCGAGGTCGGCGTCGGTCGCCGTCTCGTTCAGGGCCGCCGTCTCGTTCGCACCCTCGGCGGCCACCGTCTCGTTCGTCTCGCCCTCGGCCGTGGTCTCGTTCGCCGCACCTTCCGTCGCGGCGGCTTCCTCGGTCAGCAGCGTCTCGGCGTCGAGCTGTTCGACGGTGAGGTCCTGCACGTCGACGTTCTCGACGATCAGGTGGGTGGGGTCGGCGTCCGTCTCGTTCGCATCGGCCTCCGTCTCGTTCACACCGGCTTCGGTCTCGTTCGCCGCGACTCCGTCGTCGGTCGCGTTCGCCTCGGCCGTCTCGTTCGCTCCGACCGACTCGTTGGCTGCGGTCGTCTCGTTCGCCGTGGCCGTCTCGTTGGCCTCCGCGTCGCCGTCGCCACCGAACAGGCCGCCGATGAAGTCGAGGATACCGGCGAGGACGCCGCCGCCGCGCTGTTCCTCGACGTTCATCTGCTCGACCGTCAACTGGTCGACGGTCATCCGCTCGATGGTGACGCCGGACACCGGGCCGATACTCGTGGCGTCTGCTCCCGCAGCGGCCTCGGCCTCCGCCGCGTTCTCGTCGACGTCGATGGCGGCGCTCTCCGTCTTGTTCTCAGCGCCGGCCTCGGTTTCGGTCGGCGTCGCCTCGCCCTCGTCGATGGAGAGGCCCTGGGCCGACGAGTTCTCGAGGGAGAGCGTCTCGAACGTGACGTTCCGCATGACCGCGGTCCCGCTCTCGCCGCCGAGCGTCTCGTTCAGGTCTTCCGATCCGCTCTGGTTCTCGATAGTTAGCTGGTCGATCCTGAGCACCTCGATGGTGACGTTGTCGACCGTCGCGTTCCCGAGTTCGAGCGTGTCGACCTGCGCGTTCTGGACCGTCACCGTCGCGGACGACGCGCCGTCGTCGACCGATACGCCTGTCGCTGCCATCGCCGTCGGTACCGCCGTGACGACTGCGGCCGTGACGAGCACGGCTACGAGTTTGCGAAACATGCAGGAGGGAACAGGGCTGGCCGCCCGATAAACGGCCGATACCGTTCTGCGAGTCAACGTCCGGATACTGGCCGCCGTCCGTCGATAAGGTCGGCTTGCCGGCGCGACCGGGCGGGCACGCAGGGCCGCGGGAACGGCCCTGGTCGCGCTAGTCGAGTCTTAGCCCCGGCGGAACCTGTCCGGACGCGCCCGTCCGCGACGCCCGCGAAGCAGGGCCGTTTAATGGACCGGCCCGCGTCCCTCCGGCCATGGCGAAGCAACCCCACCTGCTCGTCGAAGCGGGTGAACTGGCCGACGTCGCACTGCTCCCCGGCGACCCCGGACGGGTCGACCGCATCGCCGCCCAGTGCGAGGAGTCGACAGTGGTCGCAGAGAACCGCGAGTACCGCGTCGTGAACGCCACCTACGAGGGCAGGGAGGTGACCATCTGCTCGACCGGCATCGGGTCGCCGTCGGCGGCCATCGCCGTCGAGGAACTCCACGCCGTCGGCGTCGACACCGTCCTGCGGGTCGGGACGACGGGGGCGCTCCAGCGCGGTATCGAGATCGGCGACATGGTCGTCGCGACAGGCGCGACAAAGGACGAGGGAACCACGCGACGCTACGAGGCCGACACGGTGCCGGCCGTCCCGGACTACGAGGTGCTCTCGGAACTGGTCGCCGGCGCGGAGAACCGGGGCGAGGACGTCCACGTCGGCCCCGTCGCGACGGACGACGCGTTCTACGCCGAGACCGACGCGTACGTCGAGGACTGGGAGGCGGCCGGGGTCCTGGCCGTCGAGATGGAGGCCGCCGCCATCTTCACCCTCGCACGGCGGAAGGGGATGCGCGCGGGCGCCATCTGTACCGTCGACGGCAACCTCGTCGAGGGGACGCAGAAGGGGGAGACGGACGACGACGAACTCCCCGAGAAGGCGAGGGACAACGTCGAACGAGCCATCGGTATCGCGCTGGACGCGACGACCCGCCTCTAGCCGGCGCGATACGGTCCGGATCGACCCTCCCGGCCTCACGTCCGCGGACCGCTCAGACGTCGTCCTCGACGATGCGGTCGGCGACGTCCTCGGAGTCCTCCTCGCCGAGCGCCGACTGGACGAGCATGTGCCCGCCGATGACCGCCGGGCTGATGACCGAGTCGGCCCCGGCCCGGCGCAGTTTCTTGACGTTCTCGCGGTCGGTCGCCGCCGCGACGATGCGGACGTCGGGCCTGAGTTGCCGGGCCGTCAGGATGGCCAGCGCGTCGCGGGCGTCGTCCTGCGTCGCCGCGACGACGGCGCGGGACCGCTCGATGCCCGCCCGTAGCTGTGGCTCCTCGTCGCTCGGGTCGGCCGTGAGCACCGGGACGTCCCGCTGCTGGAGCGCCGTGGCGTGCTCGGCGTCGTCGGTGACGACGACGAACTCGCTGAGGTCGTGCAGTTCGTCGAGTATCGGTTCGGTGAGGTCGCCGTAGCCGAGGACGAGGACGTGGTCCTCGAGCAGTTCTAGCTGTGAGTCGGTCATGGTTCCGAGTGCCCTGGAGATGCGGTCCTGGATGGCCGGGCCGAGCACCGACCCGAGCGCCAGCGCGAAACTGGAGGTACCGAGGACGATGGCCGAGAGGGCGAACAGCTTCGCCGCCTCCGACTCCGGCGTCGGGGCGATGTCGCCGTAGCCGACCGTGCTGGAGGTGACGACGGCGAAGTACAGCGCGTCGGTCAGCGAGGTGACGTTGGTGAAGTCCTCCCGGAGCGCGTACGTCCCGGCGGTGACGTACACCTGCGCCCCGACGAGCGCCGCGATGGCCGCCTGCTGGGTGACCGAGATGTCGACCTGTCGGTCGAACAGCCGCCGGTTGAGCAACACCGCCGGGAGCGAGACGACCGAGAACAGTATCAGCGGCGTCCCCACGGGGACGGGTCCGATCACCGGAATCTCTACGAACACCTGCAGGAGCCCCTGAATCGCGGTCAGCGGCAGCAGGACGACCGTCGCGTACCACGCGGCCTGCAGTCGCCGCCGCAGTCCGTAGACGCTCACCAGCAGCAAGAATCCGGTGAGGGCGCCGGTGAAGCCGACCGTCTGCTCGACGGCGGTGGGGAGGTACGGGTGTAGCGGGCCGGTGACGCTGGTCGCGCTGATGTTGGTGACGCCGGTGACGAAGGAGAGCACCGCCACGAACGTCGGCAACAGCAGCGTCGCGCGCACGCCGACCCAGTCTCGCACCCGGTCCATGGACAGTTCCTTGCTGGCGGTCACCGTAAAACCCCGCTCTCCGCCCCGGTGGCGACTGTCCGGCGACCGGGCGTCCGGCACGGCCCCGCCGGAAGGGATAAACGGCGTGAGCGTGGGCACAGTGACATGGCATCCCTCCCGGTCGAGGTGTTCCTCGGCGTCTACCTCGGACTGCTCGTCGGTATCATCCCGGCGCTCGTCTCGTGGGGGCTCGCGTTCTCGTTCAAATACTTCACCGGCGTCACCGTCCCCGGGTTCGGTGTGACGGTGCTGGCCATCGCGCTCGCCGGCGTCAACGGCGGGTTGCTCGCACTGGCCGACAGGACCATCACGGCCGCGCCGAACGCCGAGCGGGTGGTCACGGCCATCATCGTCGTCAGCATGGCGTCGATGTACGCCCACGCGAAGGGGGACCAGATGGGGGCCGAGTTCCCCAGACGGCTCTCGCTCGGGAAACTGCGGGAGCGGACGCTGTCAGCGGACGTCGTCGAACTCGTCGGCGGCCGCCGCGAGGTGCGCGTCCGCGTCGTCGGCGAGATAGCCGACATGGAGGGGTATCCGCCGCTCCCCGAGGAGGTCCGGGCGGAGATACGCGCCGAGGAGTGGACGTTCCCGGCCGACCTCCACATCTCGGAACTCGAATCGCGGATGGAGGAGCGCCTGCGGACCGCGTTCGACCTCGGCGACGCCACCGTCTCCATCGACCAGCGGGGCCGGGCGTCGGTCGTCGCCGCGCCGCCGTTCTCCGGCCTCTCGAAGCGCGTCGGCGGCGGCGAGCGCGCCGTCTCCGTCGACGCGCTGCTCCCGACCGGACTCGCCCGCGGCGACGAACTGACGCTCGTCACGCCCGACGCGACGGTCGGCGGGACGGTGCTGAGCGCGCGCTCCGGCGACGGTTCGAAACCGGCCACCGAGCAACCGCAGACGCGGGAGGCGGACGCGAACGCGGACGCGGAGGTGAACGGCGACGGGGAGGACGGGACTCCGCCCCGGCCCGCTCGTGCGCCGACCACGGACGGCGGCGAGGGCCGCCTCACGGCGGGCGTCGCGCGCGCCGACGCCGAGGCGCTCCTGCGCGCGGACGAGGCGACGGTCGTCGTCGAGTCGCGGGGCACCCGCCGCGAGTACGAACTCGTCTCGCTGCTGCGCCGCGCCGGCCAGCGGTTCCGACGGATGACGGTCGGCGCCGACGGCGCGCTGGACGGCGTCTCGCTGGCCGACGCGAACGTCCGGGAGACGTACGGCGTCGCCGTCTTCGCGCTCCGGAAGGCGGACGGGTGGCTGATCGCACCCGGCGGGGAGACGACGGTCCAGGCGGGCGAGGAACTGTACGCCGTCGGGACGGGCGGGGCGCTCGACGAGTTCTCGGAGGTGGTCGCGTGACGGCACAGCTCTCGGGGGTGACCACGGAGTCGATGGCGCTCGTCGCGGCACAGATAGTCGGCGTCGCCGTCCTCGCCGGCGTCGTCGCCGGCCTCGTCGCGCTCGGCTACCGCTGGTACGTCCGCGAGCGCGTGCCGTCCGGGCTCTCGCTACTGTTCGGCCTCACCGCGGTGTCCGTCTCGCTCAGTACGACGACGCTACTGGCCAACGAGATAAACGACGGTCCGGCGATAACCACGTTCGCCGCGGCGGTCCACGTCGCGACGTTCCTCGCGGGCGGCGTCGCCGCCCGGGCCGGCGGCCGCGTCGGGGACCGGGCCGGTATCGACCTGTTCGCCGCCTCGGGGACGACCAGCGTCGACGGCGACGTTAGCGACGTCGTGAAGGCCGTCGGGCGGGTCATCACGGTCCAGTTACCCGACGAAGTCGAGGACGTCGTCGGCTACGACCCCGTCCCGGACGAGACGAAGAAGGCGCTGGCCGGCCGGCGCTTCATCTTCCCCCGTCGACTGACGAAGGCGGAACTGCGCGACCGACTGGCCACGCGCCTGGAGACGGACTACGGCGTCGGCCACGTCGACGTCGAACTCGCCGCCGACGGCACCGTCGACTACCTCGCGGTCGGGTCGCGAGCGGCGGGCATCGGGCCGACCCTCCCGCCGGCGAGCAACGCCGTCGCCATCCGGGCCGACCCCGCCCACGCCGCGGGCCCGGGCGACCTCGTCCAGGTCTGGCGGACCGACCCGCCCGAACGGGTCACGACCGGAGAGCTACGCGGCGTCGCGGGCGACGTCGTGACCGTCGTCGTCGACGCCGCCGACGTCGCGGAACTGGGCCCCGACGAGTCGTACAGGCTCGTCACGCTGCCGGTCGGGAACCGGCCGGACCGAGAGTTCGCGTCGCTGCTGCGCGCTGCCGACGAGACGCTGGCGACCGTCACGGTCGAGGCGGGGAGCGACCTCGACGGGGCCGCGCTCGACGGCCTCGACGTCACCGTCGCGGCCATCACCCGACGCGACCGGTCGCCCGAACCGCTCCCGGCCAGGGACCGCACGCTCGCGGCCGGCGACGTCGTCTACGCCGTCGCGACGCCGGACGTCCTCCGGCGAGTCGAGGCCGCGGCGAGGGGCGAGAAAACTGTCGATTCCGGAGCGGACGGGAGCGACGACGACCAGCAGTCGCCCGCCGCCGTCCCGGACGAACCGGGCACCGGCGGCGACCGCTGAGCCGTCCGGACCGACCGACGCGTCCCGGAACCCTCTTCCTCCCCGCGTTCGCGCGTCCGACCATGCAGTGGACGCTGTTTGCGACGCTCGCCGAGGCCGCCGGCGGATCGGAGGTCACCGTCGACGCCGACGCCCCGACGACTGTCGGTGCGGCGCTGGACGCGCTGGTCGAGGCCCACCCCGCGCTCGCCGAGGAGGTGCTCGACGACGACGGGTCGCTGGTCGACCACGTCCGCCTCCTCCACGAGGGCCGCGACCCGTTCGTCGAGGCCGAGGGCCTAGAAACGACGGTCGAGTCGGGCGACGAACTCGCGCTGTTCCCGCCGGTGAGCGGCGGCTAGGGACCGCGAACACAAAGTATTAGAACGTGTACGTCGGCCGGGAGCGAGGCCCGAGGCCCGGACGGGCCGAGGGCTCGTGACCCGGGGAAGGGCAGGGCTGCCTGCGGTACCTGGCGGAATGAAAGGGCGAGACTCGTCGCGGTCGCTGAGCGGGCCCTATCCGAGCACAGCGAGGATATCTCGCTCAGCGACCGCGAGGAGGCGAGGGCTTTCCTTCGTCGTCAGTTGCACCAGTCCAGGATTGAGGAGGTTCCCTCCAGCGACGGGAGAAAATTGATCGAAGGCTACGTCCAGGGAACCGAGCGCGTCGTAATCTCGCCGGCCAGCGAGCGGCCCATCGTGTCCGCGACGTCGTTCGAGTTCGCCAGCGCCCACATCAGTTTCACCTTCGCCGTCCCGGGCAGCATGTCCTCGCCCTCGATAACGCCGGCGTCGAGCAGGTCGCGGCCGGTGTCGTACACCCGGTCGCAGACGCGGCCCTCGATACACTGACTGGTCATGACGACGTGGGTGCCGGCGTCGGTCAGTTCGTCGATGGTGTCGATCCAGTCGGTGTTGACGTGACCGAGGCCGGTGCCCTCGACGACGACGCCGGCGTTGCCGGCGCACCCTTCGAGGAACGAGGGGTCGGTGCCGGGGGTGAACTTCACGAGGTCGACGTCGGTGTCGAGGTCGGGGTGGACGTCGAGTTCGACCTCGCCGCGTTCGGCGTGGGGGCGGCGGAAGGTGACCTCGTTGGGGTCGTCGGCCGCGCCGTAGTCGACCCGGCCGAGGGGTTTCGAGCCGACGGTCTCGAAGGCGTCCCGGCGGGAGGTGTGGTTCTTGCGGACCCGAACCCCGCGGTGGAGGGCGCAGACGTCGTCGGACTCGCTCGCGTGCATGCAGACGAGCACCTCGGCGCAGTCGCTCGTGGCAGCCTCGACTGCGCAGACGGCGTTCATCACGTTGTCCGACGACGGGCGATCCGCCGAGCGCTGGCTGCCGGTGAAGACGACGGGGACGGGCGTGTCGAGCATGAACGCCATCGCCGAGGCGGTGAACTGCATCGTGTCGGTGCCGTGCATCACGACGACGCCGTCGGCGCCCGCCTCGATCTCCTCGTGGACCGCCCGCGCGAGGTCCTGCCAGACGTCGGGGGTCATGTTCTCCGAGAGGATGTTGGCGACGACGCGCCCGCGGTAGTTCGCCATGCCGGCCAGGTCCGGGACCGCCCGGAGGACGTCCTCGGCGTCGAACTGGGCCGTCACCGCGCCGGTCCGGTAGTCGACGGTCGAGGCGATGGTCCCGCCGGTGGAGATGAGCG
>CAZMGU010000076.1:0-11239 GCA_964565905.1 uncultured Halobacteriales archaeon | reverse complement strand
CCGCGCTCGTACTCCAGTTCCGAGAGGCGCTGGTAGCGCTCGAGCAGTTCGCTGTCGCGCAGCCCCTCCGACTCCGTCGCCTCCTCCTCCAGTTCCTGGATCCGGTCGTGGAGCTCCGACTCCCGCTCCGAGAGCTCCGCGACGCGTTCCTCGCGCTCCTCGCGCTCCTCGTCGATGGATTCGAGCCGGGACTCCAGTGACTCGCGCTCGTCGACCGTCTCCCGGAGGTCGCTCACCGTTGCGCGCGTCTCGTCGATCCGTTTCCGCAGGTCGTTGCGCTCGCGCCGGTGGTCCTCGACGACGTCGCGCAGGCCGTCGACGCGCTCCTCGACGTCGCTCCGGTCGACGGTCGTCCCGCAGGTCCAGCAGTCGACGGTGCCCGACCCGGGGTCGAGCGCGTCGAGGACGTCGCCGTCGTCGTCGCCGACGGCGGGCAGCGCGTCCGCACCGTCGCCGACCAGCCGCTCGTTGAACTCGACGATGGACACCAGGTCGTTGATGGCGTTCTCGACCCGGCGCTGGCGTCGCTGGAGCCGTTCGAGTTCGTCCTCGGCGGCCGCCAGTTCCGCGTCCGGGGTCGAGTGGTCGTCGAGTTCGGCCGCGACTTCCTCGCGCTCCGACTCCAGCGACTCGACCGCGCTCCGCTGGGTGTCGAGGCGGTTCCGCACCTGCTCGTACTCCTCGCGCGTCTCCTTCAGTTCGTCGACGACCGCCTCCGCCGCCTCGGCCGCGTCGGCGTCGGCCTCGAACTCGTCGACCGCCTCGCGCACGTCCGCGAGCTCCGACTCGACGTCGGCCAGGTCGTCCTCGGCCGCGCGCCGGCGCTCCTTCAGCGCTGCCAGGTTCGACCGCCGGCGCTCTATCTCGTCGATCCGGTCGCGGACCTCCCGGAGGTCGCGCTGGGTCGCCTCTATCTCGGCGGTTATCTCCGCCGTGTCGACCGGCTCCATGACGATGTCGCGCAGCGCGTCCCCGTCGCCCCGCTCGACGGCCCGTCGCGCGGGGTTGACCTCCAGCAGACAGCTGAACAGGTCGACCAGCGACTCGTCGTCGGTGTAGGGGTCACCGGTGACGGCGACGCCCGACCCGTCGCGGCCGAACGCGCGGTTGTACTCCTCGTCGCCGAAGGCG
This sequence comes from uncultured Halobacteriales archaeon, assembly GCA_964565905.1. GTDB lineage: Archaea > Halobacteriota > Halobacteria > Halobacteriales > Haloarculaceae > Halomicrobium. Next base: position 10,108 of record CAZMGU010000076.1, on the reverse strand, counting down.
AGGCGGACCTCGCCCTCGTCGGCGTCGCTCTTGAGTTCGCCGTAGGACCCGCCGAGTCCCGCGGCGACGGCCTGGAGCAGCGACGTCCTGTTCGTCGCGTTCCGCCCGGTCAGGACCGTCACGCCCCGGTCGAGCGTCAGCTGGCGCGAATCGATCCCGCCCAGGTTCTCGACGTCGACCCGCACGGAGTCAGATCCGACGTTGGCTACCATTCGTTGCTCACTCGGTTGCAAGGTCGCCGCATCCGCATATATAGCTTGTGACGGCCGTTCGTCCGGACGAGACCGTTCCTGCCCCGGATCTGCCGACGTAACTCGGCCCTACTCGCCGCGCTTCGCCCCGCAGGCGCAACCGCCGCGGTCGACGAACTCGTCGACGGGGTAGCTGGACCCGCAATCGCCGCAGTCGACCCGGACGACGTGGGAGACATCGACGTCGCCCGCCGCCACCTCGTCGGCCGCATCGAGGCGCTGGAGCGTCCGCTCGACGATGCCCTCGCTCCGGGAGCGGGCCCACTCGATGGTCCCGCGGGCGTCGTCGACCGACAGGCTGCGCTCGCGACTCGTCTCCAGGTTCAGACACTCCCGGAGGTGGGTGCGGACGGTCTGGTAGGAGACGAACGCGGCCTCCACCGTGGCGACGTCGACGCCGGCGTGTTCCAGGCGTTCGCGCACCTCGGTCCGCCGCCCCGCGCTCACGTCGTCGCCGGTCAGCGCGTCGTAGATGGCGTCGACGTCGCCGATGACCTCCGCGCCCGCCTCCCGGAGCGCCCCGTCGAGCAGCGACGTGTTGACGAACCGCTCCAGGTCCCGGAGGCTGTCGCCGTCGGCCCGCCGCTCCCTGAGCGTCGCGTGCAGGTCGTCGAGCCCGTAGGCCGCCAGGTTCCGCCCGAGCTTGCACGAACACGGGGGCTCGACGGCGGCGTCGACCCCCTCGCTCTCCTCCATGTTCCCACGTAGGTCCGTCCCCCCTAAAACGTTTAACCCGAGATTACCGGCCGGTAACGGCGGCGTGCCGGCGGCCGGTGACGCCCGCTCCTACCGCCGCCGGTCCGGTCCCCGGTTCCCGCCCCGATTTCCGCCCGGATTTTGCTCCCCAGACGACCGGGGCTGCCGGGACTGCTGGGGTTGCCGGGACTGGCGAGGTTGCTGCCCGGACGGCCACGACTGCTGAGACTGGAACTGCTGGCTCCACTGCCCGGTCGTCCGCTGCGCCTGGAACTGCCGGGACCGGTCGGGGAACCCGCTCCCCTGGACCTGGACGAACGGCTGGTTCCCCTGGGTCTGACCGGCCGGCTGGCTTCCCTGCCTCTGGACGGACGGCTGATTCTGAACGTGCTGCTGGTTCCCCTGTGGCGGCCGCTGCCCGGACTGCTGCCCAGGAGCTCCCTGGTGCTGGTACAGGTCGTTCCCGCCCTGCTGGTCCCTCCCTGGCTGATTCCCGCCCGTCTGGTACCCGCCGGGCCACTGGTACTGGAACCCCGTCGCCGTCGACTGCCGCTGGCCTCCCGGCTGTCGCATCGACTGCTGCACCGACTGCTGGAACGATCCCTGAAACGGCTGCTGAACCGGCTGCTGGACCGACCGGTCGGGCCGTCCGCCCGGAGCCGACTGATCGACCGGCGCCGACTGTCCGCCTGGGGCCGACTGCCCGGCCTCGGGTGGCCGCCGGTTTCCCGGAGGCGGCGACGACGGCCCCGACTGCTGCGGTGCTCCGCCGGACGGTGGCGACGGCTGCCGAAATCGATCCGGGGGCGCGCCGCGTGGCTGCGGTCCCCGTCCCTGGGCCCCGCCGCCTCCGGACTGGGACTGGAATCCCGGTTGCTGTGGTCCCCGTGGCTGGCCGCGTCCGCCCTGGTTCCGCGGCTGACCGCCGGCGTTCGGTCGCGCGCCGGCACTCCGGGGTCCGGGCGAATCGGGCGGCTGACCGGCGTTCCGCGGCTGCCTCGACCTCCCCGGCTGGCCGGCGTCGCCGGGCCGACTCCCCTGCGGGTCGGGCGGTCGCTGGCCCTGGGGAGTTTCCGGGGGCTGCGCGCCCGCCCTCGACCGGTCGGGGGGCGTCTGCGGCCGGTCGGCACCCGTCCGCGGCTGTTCCGGTCGACCGGACGGGGGCTGCGGGGTATCGCCCGTCGACTCGCGGCTCGGCGGCTCGCGCCGCCGGTGATGCCGCTGCTCGTGCTGGCTGAGGTCGCCGGACTGCCAGACCTCCCCCGACTGCCCTGCGTCCCGGGGCGGCCGGGCGGGCGGACGGTCGGCCGTCCCCGCGTCCGCCGGTTCGGCGGGTTCGTCCCGTGGCCCCGTCGATTCGTCCCGCGACTCCGCCGAGTCCCCATCCGACTCGTCCGCCGAATCCGTACCCGACTCGTCGGCCGATCCGTCCTGGAACTCCGTCGACGGCTCCGCCCGTTCCTCCTCGGCGGCGTTCTCACGGGCTTCGTCGTCGACGGCGTCGTCTCCCGTCCCGTCGCTCCCGTCCCCCTGCGCCCCTTCCCCGTCGGTCGAACTCCCGTCTCCCGACGCCGCCTCGTCCGCCGGGAGGAACTGCCCCGTCTCCGGGTCGCGGGGCTGCTGGCTGCCGTTCTCGCTCTGTTCGTCCCCCCCGTCGTCGTCCTGGTTCGAGTCGTCGGAGCTCATGGCTATGGGCCAGCTCTCACGAACGCTGACACCGGGAGACTGCTACGCGCTCCTATTAAAGTCGGGTGACGGTTCCGGGCGTTTCGGCGCGCCCTACCGGGGTAAGGCCCGGTTATCCGCGACGCGACGGCCGCCGGACGTCGTCAGCCGGTCATCTCGTCTTCCTCCGCGTCAGTGACGACCTCTTTGACGCGGCCGGTGACGTCGGACTCCAGCCGCACCTTGATCCCCTCGGGATGGCTGTTCTCCTCGCTGAGTATCGTCTGGACGTCGCCGATCAGCGGTTCGCCCGGGTTCTCCTCTTGCTCCTGAACGACGCGAACGGTCATGCCACGGCGCAACTCCTCGCGCGTCGGGAGGTCGGTCGCCATGGGCGAACTTGGTGCCGTCCCCGGAAAAACCGTGCGGCGGCCCCCACCGATCCGCGCTCCCGCTGCCGATCCGTCGGTCCCGCCGTCGCTGTTGCGAACCGCCCCTCGCTCACTCCGACTGCAGTTCGTCCGTCTCGAACAGCGTCGCGAACTCGTTCGGTAGCTGTTCGCGGGCGTCCTGGAGTTCGTTCCGGAGGCCGGCGTCGGCCAGCGTCGCCGTGACGGCGCGCGCGTGGACGATAGCCTCGTCCGCGCTCACGTCGTCGCCCTCCCGGCTGGCGACCCGGTCCGCGAACTCGTCGACGTCGAACTCGTCGGGTTCGTCGGCGCTCCGACTGGTCACCGCGTCGCCGATCTCCGCCGGGAGCGGTTCGGCGATGTCCCGTGCCTCGCCCCTGGAGACGTGTTCGCCGAGCGTCCGCACCGTCGCGAGGACGGCCCGCTCGGCCGCCTGGTCCGACTCGAGTCCGGCGCGGCGTGCTGTTCCGTCGAGGATGTCGTCCCGGTCCATGGTTGTCCTGCGCCGCGAGGCGCTACCGCAACTAGCGGCCCACGTCGGTTCAATCCACTGCCACGACCAGCCGGCGCGGTGCCGGCCACGGCCGGCGGAATCGCGCGACTGCGTCCAGACTGGCAAGTGAAAGCCCGCCGATTATGCGAACGCCAGTCGTAGACGGGGTGAGGAGTACGACGATGGACATAGGAGAGGCCGTTACGACCGAGTATATCGAGTTCGAGCCCTCGACGAGAGCGTCGAAGCTGATGGGCGCGTTCAAGGAACGGGGCGCGAAGGGGCTCCTGATAAACGACGACGTCGACGTCGCCGGCGTCGTCACCCGCAAGCAGTTGCTCGCCTCCCGGCGCGACCCGGACGAGAAGGCGCGGAACCTGATGCGCGACGACGTCCCGCACGTCGACCGCCGGGACGACGTCCGCGAGGTGGCGCGGCTGATGGTCGAGAGCGACCTCAACCTCCTGCCGGTGTACGACGGCGAGCAGTTCGACGGCGTCGTCACCGCCTGGAGCATCGCCGAGGCGGTCCGGCCGAACCTCGACGCGCTCGACGTCGCCGACGTCTACTCGCAGGACCTGATCAGCGTCGCGCCCGACGCGACGCTCGGCGAGGTGATCAACACGCTCCGGACGCACGGCATCTCGCGCGTCCCGGTCGTCCAGGATAAGACGGAGTCCGACGAGCGGAGCCCTGGCGACACCACGACCGGCGAGTCCGCGAGCGCGCGCGACGCGACGGACGAGTCCGACGGCTCCGGCGCCCAGCGCGCGGCCATGGCGGACGCCGAGGGGCAGGGTCCCGTCCGGGAGGCGGTCGGCATCGCGAGCTACTTCGACCTCCTCGACTTCGTCGTCCGGAACATCGACCAGCAGCAGGGCGGCGACGCCGGCGGGTTCGAGGGGAACGCCGGGGGCGGCTCGGGCGACGGCAGCCGCAGCCACGGTGGCTGGGGCGACCGGGCCGGCGTCGAGTCCCGGCTCCTCGACCTGCCGGTACGGGACGTGATGAGTTCGCCCGTCCGGTCGACGGAACCCACCACGCCGCTGGGCGAGGCCACCGGGACGATGCTCGACGACGGCATCTCGTCGCTCGTCGTGGACGTCCCGACCCAGGGTCCCGACGGCATTCTGACGCTGACGGACGTGTTGCGCTCGCTGACGTGGGAACCCGAGGACGAGGACACCCGTCTGCAGATATTCGGCACGAACCTCCTGACGGACCTCTCGCGGGAGGACGTCGCCGGGATGATCGACGAGGTCGACGGCAAGTACGAGGAGATGGACGTCATCGAGGCGTACGTCATCCTCCAGAACCACCGCGAGCGCCAGCGGGGGATGCCGCTCATCCGCGCGACGATACGGCTGTTCACCAACCGGGGGCGCTTCGCCGGCACCGGCGAGGAGTACGGTGCCGCGCCCGCCATCCGCGCGGCCCGGGACCGCCTCGAACGGACGGTCCTCGACGACAAGAGCCACGCGATGGAGGAGCGCGACTCCCCGCGCACCCGCGAGGAGGCCGAGCACCTCCTCGGCTGGTGGCTCGAGACGTAGCATCGCGACGGCGACCACTCGCGGCGACGGACCACACCATGACACGAGACCACGGCCGTTCCGACGACGACGGATCGCACCACCACCAGCCCCACCGACGCCAGCGGCGCGAGGGTCAGCAGAACCGCGGCGGCGACCAGCGCCACCGTGACCAGGAGACCACGCACGACCCGAACCGGCCCGGCCACCAGCCGTACGCCCCCCGGAGCGACCACTCGTCGGTGCAACCGGGCGAGCGGCAGGTCGGCCAGACGCCCGGTCAGCCGCCGGAGGAGAGCCAGCAGTCGGGCGGCCACCAGGGCGGCGGCCACGCGCACGAACAGCTGGAACGGCAACGCCGCGAGCAGGGACACGGCGGCGACTCCCACGAGGCCGGCGGCCACCCCGGATCGGCCGGTCGGCAGCAGCAGCGGGACACCTCCCAGGGGCTCCGGACGAGCGGCGACCCGAACCAGTCCGAACAGCCGTCCCACCGCGGCCCGTCGCCCCAGCAGTCACACTTCCGGGGCCAGCACCGACAGCAGGGTCAGAACCAGCAGAGTCGGAAGCAGCCCAACCAGGCCCAGCAGGGCCAGCGCCACCAGCAGGACCAGCACCGCCAGCAGGGCGGACAGGGGCAGTCCCGGCACGGCCAGCGCCCAAGCCACGAGAACGTGGGCGACCGGCGCGGGGGCCGGCAGGACCGGAGCCAGCAGCACGCGCAGGCCAACCGCGGGCAGCAGGGCCAGCGACACGGTCAGCAGAGCCAGCAGCAGAGCAATCAGCACCGGAACCAGCAACAGGGCAACCAGCACCAGAGCCAGCAGCGTCGGGGGCACCGGCAGGGTGGCCAGCACCAGGAGCAGAGCGGGGGTGACCAGCCCCGGAGTCGCCAGCAGGCGTACGACCCGCAGGGGCGCGACCAGCAGCGGGACGTCCACTACACCGGCACGGAGGGTGGCGGTGACCCGCGACACCGGACCGACCAGGGCAACGTCCCGCGCGGGAACGAACACCGCCACGAACAGCACCCGGCCCACGTCGCGGAGGAGGGTCTGAGCCACGGCCAGTCGGGCGACGAGCGGCGCGGCGACGAGCGACGAGGGGGCGACCGGCGGAGCATGCGCGGTCCGTAGCGAAGCGCGGTCCCCGCCCGCAGTCCGCGGTCCTCGCCCGTAGTCCGCGCCCCCTCGCCACAGTCCGCGGTTCGACCGCTCTCGCCCGCCGATACGGTACTCGGTTCTCCGCCTCGCTCACTCCCCGGCCAGTTCCGCGACCCGCTTCAGGTCCTCCCGCAGGCCGGCCTTCACGCTGTCGTCGTAGAACGTCGCCGCGGGGTGGTACGTCGGGACGACGACGTGCCCGTCGCGCTCGTACGTCTCGCCCCGCAGGTCGCCGATGGCGGCGTCCGAATCGAGCACCTCGCGGCTGGCGAACGCGCCCAGCGGCACCACGACGGCGGGGTCGACCCGGTCGAGTTCGGCCCGGAGCACCGGCCACCAGGCGTCTATCTCGTCGCGTCGCGGGTCGCGGTTCTCCGGCGGCCGCACCTTCACGAGGTTGGTGACGTACACCGCGTCGCGGTCGAGGCCGGCGTCGTCGAGCAGCGAGTCGAGGACGCGACCCGCGTTGCCCACGAAGGGTTCCCCCTGCTCCACCTCGTTCGCGCCGGGCGCCTCGCCCACGAACGCGACGTCGGCGTCCGGCGGACCGACCCCGCCGACGAACCGCGACCGGTCGAACTGGTCGTCGGGGACGGCGGCGAGTTCCTCCTCGAATGTCTCCGCGAAGTCGAGCGTCATGGTGTTCGCCCATCACTAGTCACGCGACGCCCTACCGTCTTGGGTCGCTCCCGGGCGCGTCGCCGTCGGTGCGTCGCTCCGCTCTCGGGGCGTTTCCCGTCGGCGTCTCCCTGGTCGCGCCGCTGTCGAACTGGCGTCACCGGGCGGAAAAAAGTGAAACCGAAGCGCGCTCGTTACAGGGTGTCGTTCTCTTCGCCCGACTCGTTGCCGGTGTCGTTACCGCCGAGCAGGTCGCCTTCGGTTTCGGTCTCGGTGTCGTTACCGCCGAGGAGGTCGCCCTCCGTCTCCGTCTCGGTCGTGTCCGTTTCGCCGTCCTCGCTGAGGTTCACCTGCGCCCAGTCGGCGACGACGTTGTTCTCCGAGTCGAAGTACGGCGCTTCGACGGCCAGGCCGCCGAACTGCTGGTCAGCGTCCATGTCCTGGTAGGCGACGGCGATCAGGACCTGGTCCTCGACCATCCGGCCCTGGAACTGGACGGTGACGTTCTCCTCGCTCCCGGAGGGGATGTACTCCGAGGTGCCGACGTGGAGGCCGAGCGTCGACGCGTTTATCTCCTCGATAGAGGTCACCTTGTCCTCGCTGGTGCCGAGCGCGACGGCGGGCGTCTCGGTCGGCGTCGCACCCTCCTCCGTCTCGTTGTCGTCGAGCAGGCCGTCGTCTTCGGCCTCGGTGGCGTTTGCTTCGGTCTCGTTGTCGCCGAGGACGTCACCTTCGGTCTCGGTGGCGTTCGCCTCGGTCTCGTTGTCGTCGAGGAGGTCGCCTTCGGTCTCCGTCTCCGTCATCTCCGCACCGGCGTCCTCCTGGAAGAAGGACTCGTTCACGGTGTAGATGGCGACGAATCCGCCTTCGGGGACGGTCGCGGAGTCGACCGTCACGGCCGACCCGTTCGACGTCGTGTTCTCGAACGTGACGTTGGCCTCCGCGTCGGTCATCATCTCCGTCTCGGTGGCGGTTTCGTTCTCCGCCACGGTTCCGTTCTCCGCCACGGTTCCGTTCTCCGTCACCGTTCCGTTCTCCGTCTCGGTCTCCTGGGCGGCGACCGTGACGGCACCCATGCCTATCACGGTCATGAGGGCGATCGATGCGACGAGTATCGTACGATATCTGTCTGTCATAGTTGTCTCTGTCGGATGTGCGGGGGGCAGCGTGCGATCGGAGTCGTGTCAGCAAGATAAATGGTTGTGACCGTTTCGGATCGAAGGCAACTTCCTCCTCACTCTGTCGTGGCTTACTCACCCCGCGCCGTACTGCGGTTCGCTATACGCCGAACCTAGCCGGGACGCCGTTCCCCGCGCCCGTGACGCGGCCGTCGATAGGGTCACCCTCACGTCTCGTGGTACCGTTCGACGGGCGGTCGCGAATCGCCCGGCGAGAGGCCATTCCACCGGCGATCTATCGACTGGGTCGTGCTACTTATAAGTACTTTCCCCCACGCCGGCCACGCCGGGAACAGGTCTTTCCGTCCGCTGGACCAACTTCGCGTATGAGCGAGAAGGGTGACGACTCCTACGAACCGGACGCCGAACGCGTCCAGGAGAGCGCGAACCGCCGCCGCCACGAGCGCACGGACACGGTCGAGGACGTCCTGGGCGACGTCGGCCTCTTCGCGGAGGAGAAGTACCCGACGACGAGCGAGGAACTCGCCGTCGAGTACGCCGACCAGGAGATAGACCTGGCGAACGAGACGGAGTCGCTCGGCAGCGTCTTCGACCGCCTCGTCGACGAGCGATTCGAGACGCCGGCCGACGCGCGCGAGGCCGTCCTCAACGAACTGTCCGGCGACGCCGCCGGCAGCGAGGAGTACAGCGACGGGCGGGACCTCCGGACGTTCGAGGACGACGAGGAGCGACTGGGCTGACCGTCGCCGGCCCGCAGCGCCGGACCCGCTTGTTCCTGCAAGCACCAGTCACTGGACGCGTTCGCCCGTAGTCCGAGTGAACCATGAGCGCACACCTGACGGACGACGACGAGGGGAAGAAGGTCACGTACCGGGACGACGCCGTCGGCCGCGTCGTCGAGGTCGACGAGGGAACGGCGTACGTCGACCCCGACCCCGGCATCACCGAGACGGTCTCCTCGAAACTCGGCTGGGCCGACCACGACGAGGACAACATCGCCCTGCACGACGACTCCATCGTCGAGGTGACCGACGACGCCGTCCGCATCGACGTCGACGAGTAACCCGGTCGACGCCGCCGGGCAGCGTTCACTCCTCCCAGACCAGTTCGAGCGACAGCTTCGCCGTACAGGCCGGCCCGTCCATCTCCTCGCCCCCGCCCGTCTCGCTGTCGTCCTCGTCGAGGTAGCCCGAACAGCGTCCCTCCTCGACGATCTGTGTGATCGTGGCCGGCGACCCGCAACTCGGGCAGTCGAAGTACGGCTCCTCGAAGTCGCCCTCGTGGAGGGCGTCCGGTTCTAGTTCCATCCTCGCGGCGTCGCCGCTCTCGTCGGTGGATGAGTCTGACATCGGTCTCGACTACGAAGAGGGGTCGGCCGGCGATAAAGCCAGCGGCGTGACGGCTCGGCACGTGCCAAATCGTTTACTGGCTGGCCGCGAAAGCGGTGGTATGCAGATCGTCGATGCAAAGGAGAAACACGTGAGCGAGATCCCCGACGTCGCGCGCGCGTCCCTGGCCGAGTCCTACAGCCACTTCGTCGACGAGGCGACGATCGACGAGATGGTGGAGGGGTGGTACGCCCCGAACCGCGTCAGGGACCTCCTCGACGACGAGGCGGTGATCCTGAAACTGGCGACGGCCGACGACGAGGTCGTCGGGTTCGTCCAGGGTGCGAGGGTCGAGACGGACCCGATCGTGGGTGAGATCCACTGGCTCCACGTCGCGCCGGGCGAGCGCAACGAGGGCGTGGGCGTCCAGCTACTCGGCCAGATCCAGGAGGCGTTCGAGAAGGAGGAGGCGACCGTCCTCCGCGGCCTCGTCCTCGAGGACAACGAGTCGGGGACGGCGTTCTACGCCGAGCACGGGTTCGAGGAGGCCGACACGTCCGAGGTCGAGATAGGCGACCAGACGTTCGTCGAGGCCGTCTACGAGAAGCGCCTCGGCGACGAACCGGCCGAACAGGTCGTCGAGCGGATCGAGGGTCCGGACGGCCGGGAACTGTTCGTCAACTTCAGCGAGGCCGAGCGGGGGCTCCGTGCGCCCTTCTACCCCACCTTCGGGGGGCGCGACCTGGAGGACCGCTACGGCTGGTTCTGCGGCGACTGCGAGTCGATCGACAACGCGATGGACTCGATGGGACG
>CAZMGU010000075.1:0-11242 GCA_964565905.1 uncultured Halobacteriales archaeon | reverse complement strand
CCGGCGGCATCTTCGCGCCGACGCTGCGCCACCACGACGGCACCTTCTACCTCGTGACGACGAACGTCAGCGACGGCGGGCACTTCGTGGTGACCGCTGACGACCCCGCGGGGGAATGGTCGGAGCCGACCTGGATAGACGCGCCGGGGTTCGACCCGGACCTCTTCCGGGACGACGGCACCTGGTACCTCTCCTACCACGTCGACGACCCGGAGAACCCGGTCCGGCAGGCCGAACTCGACGTGGAGACGGGCGAGACCGGCGACCCCCACACGATCTGGACGGGGTACCGCGACCCGTACGCCGAGGCGCCCCACGTGTACGAGCGCGACGGCACCTACTACCTGCTCGCGGCGGAGGGCGGCACCCACGCCGGCCACATGGTCGTCGCGGCGCGCGCCGACGACCCGACGGGCCCGTACGAGCCCCACCCCGACAACCCGATCCTGACCCACTGGGGCCGCCCGCGCGACGCGATCAGGGCCGTCGGACACGCCGACCTCGTCGCGGACGGGAGCGGCCAGTGGTGGCTCGTCTGCCTCGGGATCCGCCAGCACAGCATGTGGCCCCGGTACCACCACCTCGGTCGCGAGACGTTCCTCGCGCAGGTCACCTGGGAGGGCGGCTGGCCCGTCGTCAACAGCGGCGATCCCCTCGGGCCCGAGATGGATGCACCCCTCCCCGCCGAACGCCGGACGGAGCCGACGCCGATCGAGCGCACGGAGACCTCCTTCGACGACGGCCTCGGCGTCGAGTGGCAGTTCCGGCACCACCCCGACCGCGAGCGCTACGAGACGGGTGCGGAGGGGCTCGCCCTCCGTGGCGGCCCGGAGACGCTCGACGAACAGGGCGCGACGTTCGTGGCTCGACGGCAGACGGCCTTCGACTGCCGCGCCGAGGCGACGCTCGCCTTCGATCCCGGGGAGGGCGAGGAGGCCGGCCTCGCGGTGTTCGCGAACGAGCGCCACCACTACCAGCTCAGCGTCACCCGCCGCGACGGCCGCCGGGAGGCGCTCCTCCGCCTCCGCATCGGCGACGCGACGGACGTAGTGGCTCGCACGCCGGTCGGTGCGACGGTCGACCTCGCGGTGGCGGCCGAGACCGAATCCTACCGCTTCCTCGTCGACGGCGAGGAACTGGGCACGGCGTCGACCAGGTACGTCTCGACCGAGGTGGCGGACGGCTTCCTCGGGGTGATGATCGGGCCGTACGCGACCGGCCGCGGGCGGTCCTCCGAGGAGCCAGCGGTGGTCGAGCGGTTCGTCTACGAGTCCTGACGTCCCGGACTGCGGTCGCGGACGCTCGCGCCGGGGGAGGAACTCACGTTCCGATGCCGAACACGTCGCGCTGGTTCTCGTAGACCACTTTCCTGATCGCGTCGACGTCGATCCCGTAGCGCCAGAGCTCGAAGATCGCCCGCTTCAGGGCGAAGGGATCGGTCCGGAGCACGTTCGCGCAGTCGGTGTCGACCATGATCCGCTCGGGCCCGTACGCGTCGATGGCGTCCGCCACGTCGGCGGCGTCGACGCCGATCAGCCACGAGTGGCCGATAGTGTAGCTGAGATAGCAGTCCGTCTGCTCCATCAGGTACTCGGTGTTGTTCTCGTCGGCGTGGGACGCCACTAGCCGCGACTCGTCCAGGCCGACCTCGCGGGCGACGTCGACGTCTATCTTCACCGATTCGAGCGCCGGGTTCTCGGCGTCAATGACGGGTTCCTGGGCCAGTCCGGCGTTCTTCTCGTACCCCGGCGTCCCGGGCGGTCGCTGGTAGGCCCGCCCGTCGTCGCTCGTCGTGTTGGGCGTGTGCAGGATCACCGGCAGGTCGTGGTCGGCGGCGAGTTCCATCTGCGCGCCGACGACGGCGCGCTGTTCCTCTAGCGCCCACGAACTGACGTGCTGGGACGGCGTGACGCCAGTCTCACCGACCGCGACCACCTCGTCGAGTTCGCAGTAGTCGGCCATCGCGTCGACCAGTTCGTCCGGGTTCTCGACGCGGACGCCAGTGTGGATGCCGAGGCCCAGGTTCGCCTCGAAGAAGTGGTCGCGCTCGATGGCGCCGCGCCGGTTGACGGCGTCGTCCCAGAGGAAGCGGACGTCCTCGGCCCTAACCGGCTTGTACGGCGTCCAGTGGTAGCCCGAGGCGACCATCACCATCGACTCGCACCCGGAGAGGGCGTACCGCTCGCGGTCCTCCCACGAGAGGGTGTGCGCGTGGTTGTGGGCGTCGATCCACGGGAGGTTGAGCAGTTCGGCCGGGAGTTCGGTCTCCCGGTCGTCGAGGTACGCTGCGTCCGTCGGGCGTTTCGTCGGGTGTGTGGGTGACATCGGTGTGGCAGGTCCGCAAAGCGGGTCGGTCCGCGAACTCCTGTGGCGATCGGTCCGTCGACAGGTACCACGCGCCGCCACTTAGATTTTACAGTACGGTAAAACTTTATTGTGTGCCGGGTTGACACGCCACGTATGACACTATTGATCGGTACAGACGACGGCCTCTACCGGGTCGCGGACGTCCCGTTCGACCGGGCGGAGGCCGAGCGAGTCCTCGACTGCGAGGTGGTGACGGCGGTGGAGTCGTGGGACCACACCGAGGGCGTGTTCGTGGCTTCCTCGACCGGCGCGTACCGCTCGCTCGACGGCGGGGAGACGTGGGAGGACCTCGGCGTCCCGCTGGGCGACCGGTTCTGGCACGCCGGCGAGAGCGAGGTGTGGTCGGTCCTCTCGACGGCCGACGGCGCGCTGTACGCCGGCACGAACGACCCGTACCTCTACCGGTCCGTCGACGGGGGCGAGACGTGGACCGAACTGAAGGGATTCCGCGACCTGCCCTCGCGCGGCCACTGGGAGTCACCCATCGACCCGCACTACGCGCGACTGCGGGCGCTCGAAGTCGTCCCCGGCCGGCCCGAGCGGTTGATCGCCGGCGTCGAGGCCGGCGGTATCCACCTGAGCGTCGACGGCGGGCGGACCTGGCACGACCGCCGCGACGCCATCGTCGACGACGTCCACCAGGTCCTGCCCATCTCCGAGGACGTCTGGCTGGCGACGACCGGCTACCTCGACCACGAACTGGAGAACCTCGGCCTCGGACACGCGGTCGGGGAGGGCGGCCTCTGGCGGACCACGGACGCCGGGGACTCCTGGGAGCGGATCGACCGGGGGAACGACTTCTCCTACGTCCGGTGCGTGTTCGTCCACGACGGCACCGTTATCTTCAGCGGCGGCGAGGAGGCACCGCCGGCGTGGGTGAACGACGACCACGACGCGGCGCTGTTCGAGTCGACGAACTTCGGCCGCGACTGGAAGCGCGTCCCCTACCCCGGCGAACCCCACGAGGTGATCGAGACGTGGACCGTCCACGACGGCGACGTCGTCTGCGGGTCCGGCCTCTTCGACGTCCCCGACCAGCGCGACGACGTCGAGGGGCGGGTCGCCCGCCGGACCGCCGACGGCGAGTACGAGACGGTCGGTCGCGTCGCCGCGAACGTCAGCCGGATCGAGGCGATCTGAGCCCATGAGCGACGCTACCCCCTCGAACGACCCGCCGTCGGCGCTCGGCCGACTCCTCTACAGCGGCGTCCTGGCCTACATGGCCGTCGACGGGTTCAGGAACAACGAGAAACGCGTCGACGTCGCCAGGGACAGCGGCGTCCCGGTGCCCGAGGTGCTCGTCCCGTTCGTCACCGCGATGTTGCTCGTGGCGAACCTGGGGGTCCTGTTCTGGAAGTACCCGCGCGCCTCCGCCGGCCTGCTCGTCGTCTTCTTCCTCGGGACGACGCCCGCCATCCACGACTTCTGGACGATGGAGGGGACGGAGCGACAGGCCAACAAGATCAACTTCCTGAAGAACGCCGCGCTGCTCGGCGGTGCCATTCTCCTCCTCGACGAGGCGTCGAATCGAGAGGTGTGACCTGAATCCGGGTTCGATTCCCTTACGGCGGATACCTGCCGCTCACGAATTTGTTCGCGGCAGGAGGTCCAGGTGCGGGAATTGAACCACGCCCAGACGTGCTCGGCTTCGCCTGCGCGCGTCAGGTCTACCTCAATTCCCTTACAGCGGACTTTCCGCTCCTCACGTCCGTTCGTCGCGAAAAGGTCCAGGTGCGGGAATTGAACCCACGTCACAGCCACCACAAGGCTGTAGGATACCACTACCCCAACCCGGACACGGATTAGGCATCCGTACGTACCTGCCTGACGTAAATATACGTTACGACTCCCCCTCCGCTTCGAGAGGCTTTTGCACTCGGGTCCCCTTCCAACGCCTACGCGTGGCCATCACGGACAAGATATACATCAAGAACCATCGCCAGCTCGTCTCCCAGCTGGACACGTCGTTCCCCAAGGGCGCGTTCAAGGGCGCGACGCTCGACATCCTCTTCCAGGGCGAGGGGGTCTCGCAGCTCAACGAGGCCAGTCGCGACCGGGTCCTGGAGTTCGCCGAGGACTTCCTCGACTGCGACTGCCAGGCGAACCCCCACTGTGGCTGCCCCGAGCGGAAGTTCACCCGCTACCTCCTCGAACTCCGCGAACAGGGGCTCGGACCGCAGGGCGTCGTCGACGTGATGGGCGACGACTACATGCTGTACGCCTACCCCGGCGACGTCCGGGGCTTCCTCGACGACTCGATTCGGACGCTGGAGGCGGTCGAGGCGCTGGCGGACGTCGACGGACGGGCGGACGTGGCGAAGAAAGCGGGCGCGAAACGAGACGACCTGGTGTAGTCGCGGAACGAACGAGACGGCGGTCTACACTTCGTCGAAGCTACCGATGCGGTAGGACGTCTCCTCGTCGTCGTCGCCGTCGAGGTCCTCTAGCTGGACGACGTCGTCTTCCTCGTCGTGCTCGTCGAGTTGCTGGCGCAGTTTGGTGACGTAGCGCTTGTGCTCCTCCAGTTGCTCGCGCAGGTGGTCGGCCTCCAGTTCGAGGCGCTCGTGTTCGCGGACGAAGCTCTTGGGCACCTCGACCTTCGGCGGGAAGCTCTCCGTCGAACTCTCGGCGTCGCCCACCTCGTGTTCGGGGACGACCTCGACCTGCCCGTCGTGGGCGACGAGCATGTCGACGTAGTCGCGGAACACGGCCGACAGCGAGATGTCGCGCTCCTCGGCGATGTCCCGGAGCGTCTCGAACTTCTCCTGGCTCACCCGGAACGAGATGGTCTTGTTCTTGTTACCCATTGATGTGTATCAGTAGCTCGCGCTACCCACTTAATCGTTTGTCAGACGTCCGCACGTCCGGCGATCGGCTAAAAAGGTCGTCGAGATCCGAACCCGGCGTCAGTCGGCGGACGCTTCCGCCTGCTGCTCCTCTTCCAGACTCTCCAGCGCGCCGACCACGGTCCGCCGGTAGTTCTCCACGGGGAGGTCGTACTCCTCGCGGGCCATCTCGACGTACTCGTCGTTCTCCTCCGCCTCGAAGCGGCCGATGCGGTCGAGCGTCCGCTCGGCCGTCTCGACGACCCAGCGGTCGCGAGTGGCCTCGTCCACCGTCGAGATGGACTCTGGGCGGACGGAGACGTTGACCTCGCCGTCGTCCGTCTCGTAGGTGCGGGGTTTGCCGACCACGGCGACGTACGCCGGCGGTTCCAGTTCGCGGAGCATCGACGCGGCGTCGGGCTGGTACTGCCCGGCGTACATGAAGAACGTGTCGCCGTTCGGGTCGACGACGCGTCCCTGCCAGTACTCGCTGTCCTCGCCGACGTCCTCCGTCTCGGTGAGCGTGCCGACCACGAAGACGCGGTTGGCGCGCTCGCCCGTCGGGAGGAGGACGTAGACCGGCGCGCGCTCGTCGTCGGACTCCTTGAACGTGTAGCTGGCGTCGTTGAACTCGTCCGCGAAGACGCGGCGGGCGACCTCGCGAGTGGGTGCGCCGGACATCTAGATCGACCTCGCTTTGATCAGCACGCTCTCGCCATCGACCGGCCCGGCGAGCCGCTCCTGGTCGTTGACCAGGACGTAGCGGCCGAACGTCGGGCCCGTGATGCGGTAGTAGTAGCCGAGGATGTCCTCGCGCATCTCGTCGGCCACTACCTCGGTGTCGAGCGCGTCCATCGCCATCTCCTTTGCCTCCTCGAGGGTGACGCCGGTGAGGTCCTCCGTGGCGTCCTGGTCGAAGATGACCTCCGTCACCTCGTCGCCGTCGTCGAGGACGCCCTTGATCCGGAGGTCGAACTCGCCCTCGCCCTCGCCGTGCTCCGAGCAGCGGCCGTTCTGGAGGACGCGCGTGCAGTCCTCCTCGGGACAGCGCTTGATGAGCCCGCTGCCGGACTGGATGTCCACCAGCGCGCCCTCGACGGTGACGTCGTCGTCGCCGACCTCGATGTCCTCGTCGAGTTCCTCGATGGTCGTCGTCCGGTTGAGTTTGACCGAGTAGCGGCCCTCGTACTCGTCGGTGACGACGTTGCCCAGCCGGTACACCTTCCCCTCCTCAAGTTCGGGGAGGTCGGACTTGGCCCACTTCGTGAACTTGATCTGCCCGGACTCGTCGCCGAGCAGGCCGACCTGGCCGACGGCGTCGGACCGGGGGTCCCACAGTTCGACGACCTTCGCGGTGACGTCGATCCACTGTTCGGGCTCGTCGACGCTGGCGAGGTCGACGTGCTCGTTGCCGCCACCGCCGCCGGTGCCGGCGAGCTGGTCGCGCTCCAGGCCGGCCTCGTCGAGGTAGTTGCTGACGACGCTGCGGCGGGCCTCGCTCAGCGGGACCTGGTAGTCGTCGACCAGCGTCTCGAGTCGCTCCGCGACGTCCTCGACGTCGATGTCTAGCTGGTCGGAGAACTGCTCCTGAATCTCTTCCGCGTGTGTACGCAAATCTGTCATGGTGTTGCTGTCTCCGCGTGGTTTCAGTGGGAGACAGGCGGAGTTTGGCCGTGCTTCCCTATAAAGTCACGGAGAGTGCGCGGCGGAACTGAAAGTGGTCGGCGGCGCTCCGCGCGGACGGTTTCTCCGTCCCAGAGCGAACGGGCGGGCACGGAAAACTACCGAGAAGATTCTTACATCCGGGGGAACTACTCCGCGTATGGCCGACGACGGCGGGAGCATCCAGCGGTTCATCCAGTCAACGCTTCGGTCCGCCGGCCGCCAGCTAGAGGAGGCCAGGACGGCCTACACGGACGCGAAGCGGAGCGCGCTCGCCGACCTGCCCCAGCGCGACGACGGCAAGGCCCGCATCGTCTGCCGGCGCTACGCCGAACGCCGGGCCGTCGCCCTCGACGACGAGGGCCGGCCCGCCTGCTTCGACCCGGACCACCCCGACTGCCAGGGCTGCGCCGAGGACGTGAAGGACGGGACCGTCGAGACCTGGTAAACCACATTTTTCACCGGGGGTTCGCGCTCGCTTCCGGCGAGCGCTCGACCCGGGCCAAAAAATCTGGACCAAAAAGGCCGACCCTCACTTCGTTCGGGTCGGAGACGCGGTATGCACGGGCGCTCACTCGTCGTCCTCGGCCGAGAAGATGAGGCAGTAGTTGTGGTCGTAGCCGGTGCCGAAGGTGCCGGCGGAACTCCCCTCTGCTCCCTCTTCCGTCTCCCACTCGACGACGACCTCGCCGTCGAAGTGGAGCACCTCCCCGACGGCGTCGGCCAGGTCCCAGGCGAGCGTCGTCACCTCGCCCTCGAACTTCATATTGGCCGCGTCGGCCAGGACGACGCCCTCGGGGACGAGGCGGTCGGCGACGTGCGAAAAGACGTCGCGGACGCCGTCGAGGTAGGATTCGTAATCGCCCTCGTCCTCGTAGTTGGTGAGCGGGGCGACCTCCATCCCCTCGACCATCCAGGGCGGCGAGGTGAGACAGCAGTCCACCCGGGGGAGGTCGAGGCGGTCGAAGGCGGCCGGGTCGCGGGCGTCGCCGCGGACGACGGTGCCGTGGTCCGGGCCGTCCTGCACGTACTCCACCCGCCGCTCCTCGTACTCGACGCCGTAGGCGTCGCGCCCCATCTCCGTGGCCACGCGGAGCGTCGTCCCGAACCCGGCGAAGGGGTCGAGGACGACGTCGCCGGGGTCGGTGAACTCGGCGAGGAATCGCTCGACGTAGGCGGGCGGGGTCCGGACCTCGTCGACGGTCCATGCCGGCAGGTCGGTGGCATGTTCGTAGGGTATCCGGCAGACGGTTCGCATGGCCGTTCCTGCGGAGTCGTGCGGGAAAGCGTTCGCGGTCCTCCCTCACAGGAGGAAGACGAGTTGCGCCGTGGAGAGGAGGTTCACGGCGAGGTGAGCGACCGTGCTGCTCGCCGTCCCGTACCGGGCCCGCAGGACGCCGAAGACCAGGGCCAGGACGACGAGCGAGGCGACGCGGAACGGCGACGCCGCGAGGTCCACGATCAGGTGTTTGGCGACGAAGGCGACGGCGGTGACGCCGACGGCCAGTGCGGTTCCGTAGCGCTCGGTGAGCGCGGTCTGGATCACGCCGCGCCAGGCGAGTTCCTCGGTGATGGGAACGACGACGCCGTTGCCGACGAGCAGGAGGGCGAGTGCCCACGCGGGCGCGCCGGCGGTCCCGAGTGCGGTCGGACCGACCGACGGCGCCTGGACGTCGAGCAGCGTCGTCAGCGCGACTATCACGGCGAGGATGACGACGTAGTACGCGACGACGCCGCCGAAGCCGGCACCGACGGTCCGGAGTGAGACGTCGTACTCCCAGTCGGAGCGACCGACGCCGGCGCGCGCTCCCAGCCAGACGACGACGCCGGCGATGACCGGGAACAGGAACGTCAGGACCAGCGCGTCGGCACCGCGACCGGTCCCGAGCGGTTCGGCGAGAGCGCCGACGAGGCCGCGGCGGAAGGCGAACTCGAGCAGGACCCAGGCGACCATCGCGACGGCGGCGACGGCCGCGAGGGACCTGCCGGACGATGCGGGGAGTCGGTCGGTAGTGGTGGTCGGTTCGGACATGGGTGGTCAGTCGGGACGGAGTTCGTCGAGGTCGAACTCGGGTTCGAACAGGTCCTCGACGGGGCACTCGAAGAACGCCGCGAGTTTGAACGCGAGTTCGAGCGACGGGTCGTACCGGTTGCGCTCGATGGCGTTGATGGTCTGGCGGCTGACGCCGACGGCCACCGCCAGGTCGGCCTGGCTCAGGTCGGCGTCCGCGCGACGCTCGGGGAGGTCGTTTTTCATGATCGGTAGCGGTGCCAGACGTACGCGACGCCGAAGACGACGAACAGCGAGACGTAGCCGTACAGGACGCCCCAAATTACGATCGGGACGGTGTAGTCGGTCACCCAGGTGAGCACCCGGGCAGTCGACGCGCCCAGCACCAGTAGCGGGCCCACCGCGCTCAGCGTCGTGTGGGCCGCCCGCCGTTCGAGTTCGACGTCGCGTTCGTCGACGAGCTGTACCGACGTCCCGCGCCAGACGGCTAGGAACCCGAGGATACCGGCCCAGTAGACCGCCTCGCCGACGAGCGGATAGCCTGTCCACCGGAGGACGAGCCCCGCGGCGACGCCGACGGCGATGGATCCCGTCATGAGCCAGCGGTACCGTCGTCGTTTCGCGAGTCGTTCGTGGCCGCGGGAGTCATTCGATGTCATTGTCATGATGTCTGTAAATCGCAGTTGTCGTAAAGCGCCCTTTACAGTAAAGTCTACTTTACACCAATACTTGAATCTGTCGCCGCGACTCCGCGCCGGCGATACTCGCGACTGGTCGGCAAGAGTCCTGAGAACTGTCGGCAGTGGCGGGCCCGCGCCCGGTCCGTCGTCGTTACTGCTCGGCCTTGCCCGGTTCGAGCCGATAGCGCGTCGTCCGCTCCCCCTCGAAGCGGGGACCGGCCCCGCTCTCATCGAACCCGGCGTCCTCGACGGCGTCGCGGACGTCGTCGTCCGTCTCGGCGACCAGGAGTTCGACGTCCATCCCCTCGCGTCTGGCGAAGCCGATCGGTTCCTCGATCAGGCGCGCGCAGGCCTCGCCGGGGCCCGCTAGCTGGGTCACGTGGACGGTCGAATCGCGGGCGTCGAAGCTGACGAGGCCGACCACCTCGTCGTCCGCGTCCTGCTCACGGGTCGCTTCGCTCCCCGTTCGCTCGTCGGGCGACGCCCCCTCCGGTCGCGTCTCCAGCGCCACCCGCACCGTCCGGTCGTGGACCAGGTTTCGCATCACGTCCGGGGGACTCCCGGCGATGTCGGCCATTCGCTCCGCGTCGGCTTCCACGGCCTCCCGAATCTCCATGTCCGAGTGGTCGGGAGCGAGGCAAATAAACGGTCGGCCGCTCGCGGAAACTGTGGTCCGTGGGCGAATCGCTGACGGTCCTTCGCACGTCAAAGGAAAGCCCCCGGGGCGCTCGGCTACTCCGAACCGCGCTGCGCTCCTCGGCCTGTCGGCCTGCGGTGGCCTCAGGCCACGTCTGAGGCACTTGCGAGAGCTTCGCTCTCGCATCGCTTGCGGGTTCTCGAACGCCGAGCGCCCGGCCCCTTTCAGTCCCGACCCGTGGATCATCCGACAGGGCGGGACCGAAAGGGGCGGCCCGTTCACCGAACCCCGGCGAAGCAAGCACCGCAGGAACGACCGGAGGGAGTGACGAGGCGCGCAGCGAGCCGCGGGAGGTGAACGGGCCGGGGCTTTCCTTCCGTGGTACCACCGGTTCCGGCGTCACTGACGCCAGCGCCGGGACCTCCCGAAACTCCGATCACCGACCGGCGGCGGGAAAGATGGACACAGTTATCCCACGCCGCTGGCAACAGGGGGGGTAATGACAGATTCACGCACGGCACCGGTGATGGCATGCGCGTAGTGGCCAAGTTCGGCGGGACGAGTCTCGGGAGCGGCGACCGGATCAACCGGGCCGCCGACTCCATCGCGAAGGCCGTCGAGAAGGGACACGAGGTCGCCATCGTCGCCTCGGCGATGGGTAACACGACTGACGAACTGCTCGGCGACATCGAGTACGAGGCCGACGACGCAGACCGAGCCGAAATCGTCAGCATGGGCGAGCGGACCTCCGTCCGGATGCTCAAGGGCGCGCTCGCGGCCCGCGGCATCGACGCGATGTTCCTCGAACCCGGCAGCGAGGAGTGGCCGATCATCACCGACGAGTTCGGCGAGGTCGACGTCGAGGAGACGACCCGGCGCGCGAACGCGCTCGCCGGCCAGCTGGAGAACGTCGTCCCCGTCATCACGGGCTTCCTCGCCCAGGACCACGAGGGCAACGTCACCACGCTCGGTCGCGGCGGTTCGGACACGACGGCCGTCATGATGGGCAACTTCATGGACGCCGACGAGGTCGTCATCGTCACCGACGTCGAGGGCGTCA
>CAZMGU010000074.1:0-11423 GCA_964565905.1 uncultured Halobacteriales archaeon | reverse complement strand
AGAGGTCGAACGAATGGTCGAAACGGGGGAGTACCCCAACCGCAGCGAGGCCATCAGGTCCGCTGTGCGTGAGATGCTCTCCGAGCAGGGGGGCACCCAGGAGCGACCATCCGAGAAACGCGAGCGGCGCACCTGGGCGAGGGCCTGACGATGCAAGACATCGTCCAGGAAGCGCTCGAGCGCGACGAGGAGGAGCAACAGCAGATGAGCGACGAGGGCGTCGACGGGTTCGGTGACCCGCGCATCGTCATCGTCGGCTGCGGTGGTGCGGGCAACAACACGGTCAACCGCCTGTACAACATCGGCGTGGAGGGCGCCGACACCGTCGCCATCAACACCGACAAGCAGCACCTCAAGATGATCGAGGCCGACACCAAGATACTCGTCGGCAAGTCCCTGACCAACGGGCTCGGCGCCGGCGGCGACCCCTCGATGGGCGAGCGCGCCACCGAGATGGCCCAGGGCACGATCAAGGAAGTGCTCGGCGACGCGGACCTCGTCTTCGTCACCGCCGGCATGGGCGGCGGGACGGGCACCGGTGCCGCGCCGGTCGTCTCCGACATCGCCAAAGAGCAGGGCGCCATCGTCGTCGGCATGGTCTCGACGCCGTTCAACGTCGAGCGCGCCCGCACGGTCAAGGCCGAGGAGGGCCTGGAGCGCCTCCGCAACGAGGCCGACTCGATCATCGTCCTCGACAACAACCGGCTGCTGGACTACGTCCCCAACCTGCCCATCGGCAAGGCGTTCTCGGTGATGGACCAGATCATCGCCGAGACGGTGAAGGGCATCTCGGAGACCATCACCCAGCCGTCGCTGATCAACCTGGACTACGCCGACATGACCTCGATCATGAACCAGGGCGGCGTCGCCGTCATGCTGGTCGGCGAGACCCAGGACAAGAACAAGACCGAGGAAGTGGTGAAGGACGCGATGAACCACCCGCTGCTCGACGTCGACTACCGCGGCGCGTCGGGTGGCCTGGTCCACATCACCGGCGGCCCCGACCTCACGCTGAAAGAGGCCGAGGGCATCGCCCAGAACATCACCGAGCGACTGGAGGCCAGCGCCAACGTCATCTGGGGCGCCCGCATCCAGGAGGAGTACAAGGGCAAGGTCCGCGTCATGGCCATCATGACCGGCGTCCAGTCGGCGCAGGTGCTCGGCCCGAGCACGCAGAAGCAGGCCGACAAGTCCCGGCAGGCCATCGAGGGCGTCGACAAGGACGACCTCTCGTTCGACGCCAGCCAGAACGTCGAGGCCAACCAGGAGTTCGGCCACACCGACGGCGGCCAGGACGCCAAGGAGAAGAACAACGGGCTAGACGTCGTCCGGACGAACCAGTAACCGCGAACCCCTGTCCTGCCAGGGCCACTCGAACACTGACGTCTCGTGCAGTCCTTTTTCGGCGCTACCCGGTCGTCGACCGTCGAGTGTCTACTCCGGATCCCACGTTATCCGGAGCGGACTCCGAACGGCCCCCGGGCGACGGATCGAAAGCGGGAATCGTTCTAGCTCGGGCGTGGCTGGTGGGCAGAACGGAGCTGTATTCTCCGCGTCGCGGATTGTAATACGTCTGCTTCGAGACGAATTTTTATACGCCGTCGGGGAGAGATCCGCGTATGGCCTCCGATCCGGACGCTCCGACGCCGAAACGCCGCGTCCTCGCTCCCGTCCGGGAAGCGGTCGACCGGGGGAGTATCGTGATGCTGTTCACCGGCGTTCTGGCGGGATACAGTCTCACAGTTCTCGGGACGGACGCCGTCGTGGTCCCCCTCGTCGGATCGCTCCCTGGAACGCTGGTCGGTGCCGCCGGAATCGTCGTCGCTTTCGGTGTGTATCGGCGGAGCAGTTGTTGTGACGACTGCGGCGAGAAGGAGTGTAGATGCGCCGGCACGTGCGGCGACAGCTGTTCCTACGACGGTTGATGGGTTCTCTCGCTCGAGTGCGTGATTCGCGACGCCGATTCGTCAAAACCGGTCACACCGCTTCCAGCGCGTCCAGCAGCCCGCACTTCCGGCAGACGTCGCGGGCCGTCGGCGCGCCGCAGTTGTCGCACTCGCCGAAGTCCGGCGTCTCGTCGTCGTCGGGGTCCTGCGCCCCCGAGGCGAGGGCGGCGAGTTCCTCGTAGCCGGCCATGATCGAGTGTCGGGTGCCGGGGTGGTTCTCCTCCAGTTGCAGCATGAGCTGTTGAATCTCGCCGCGGTAGGCCTCCTCCGCGTGGGGGCACTCGGTGATGTGGGCCGGCAGGTCGCGGAAGCGGGCGTAGAGGGCCACCTCCTTCTCGGGGACGTCGCGGAGCGGCTTGGCCCGTGGAACGTGGTGGTCCTGGTCCTCGCGAGCGCCGTCGGTGGCGGCGCCGTCGCCCGTATCGTCACCGCCTTCACCGACGTCCTCCGCCGCGCGCGAGTCGTCGTCGAACGGTCCCAGCGACGCCTCGAAGTGCTTGGCCATCTGGGCGACGTCGCCCTCCAGGAAGTTCATCAGCGCCGTCTCCGCCTCGTCGTCGAGGTTGTGGCCCGTCAGCAGTTTGTCGGCACCGAGTTCCTCGGCGTACCGCGAGAGGACGTCCCGGCGGAACACGCCGCAGTAGGCGCAGGCGGCCATGTTCTCCGGATCCTTCTCGACGACGTCGTCCATCCGGACGTCGAACTCCTCCTCGTAGGTGACGACCTCGTGGCGGATCCCCAGGTCGTCGGTGAGTTCCACGGAGGCGTCGAGGCTCTCGTCCCGGTACCCCTCGATCCCCTCGTGGATGGAGAGCGCGACGATCTCGATCCGCGGGTCCTCCGCGAACGTCTCGTGGAGGATCTGCGTGAGGACGACGCTGTCCTTGCCGCCGGAGAGCCCGACGACCCAGGTGTCCGGGTCCTCCGGCGTCGCGTCGTCCGGCACCAGGCCGTCCTCGCGGATCCGGCGGCGGACCCGCTTCTCGATGGCCTGGCACAGGTGGCTCTCGCAAAGGTGGAGACCGCTGTAGGCCGCGTGGACCGCCGCGTTCGCGCCGCACTTGTCGCACTCCATTGGCGGGCAGTTGCTCGCGGACGGGGGAGAGGGTTTCGTTCTGGGCGAGGAGTGGCGGTGAGCGGGAGTCGTGACGTGGGCCGTCGACCGACGACTGGTCGATCGGCGAGGTGACCGTTCGTCGGGGTACGGTCACGTCGAGAAACGCAGGTCGTAATCGGTGATTGTCGGCGGTTCTGGTGCCAGTGACGTGTGTGAGACCTCGAAACGCCACGTGTCGCCGGCGGCGAAGTTCGACACGTTCGTGAACGTACCACCGTAGATGTACTGATCGTCGCGGAAGCGAACGATCGCCTCGAGGTAACTCAGCGGTCCACCGGTCGTGTTCGTCACCTGGCCGACGACGGTCGATCCGGAATCGGTGAGGCGCGCGTTCTCGAGGGTCAAGTTCAGGTCCGCTGCTGTCGGCAGTGGCTGGCCGAGCGCGGAGTCCGTAATCTCGACCGTCGCCGATTCGACGGCGTCGGGTTGGGCGTGCGAGAGGAAGGTGCGCCACGTCCCGCCGGGTGGTAACGCGAGCATATTGTCGTAGCCGTTCGTGATGATCGTGTTCTGGGCGTCGCGGAACGACGCCGTCACTTCGACGAAACTGTACGGGGAGTCGCCCGTGTTCGCAACGTTGACCCAGACGCCAGCGGTCGTCGAGAACTCCTCCTCGACTTCGACGTATTCCGTCGATCTGATCTCGAGAGTCCCACCGGGTGTTCCCGTCGTCGTTCCAGTGCTCTCCGTCGCAAGTCGTTCCGTGGACGGGCCAGTGTCCGTGGCCGTCTCGGTCCGACACTCCGGTGGCTGGTCGGTCGATTCGTTCGTACTCCCGGTCCGGTCCGTTTGCTGAGCGCGTGCACCAGCGTACCCGACGAGGCCGGTTGCGACCATACTCACGTAGTCACGACGTCGCATGGTAATAAATGACACACGTCCAGTGATTAGGCACTCCGGCCAGGTAGCGTCCGGGTACGTGTGACTCGACCGCTCGAACTGGTTCGAGTACGTCGCCCGTTACGAACTCCTGACTATCGCTTTCTCGACGGATACACTCGTCAGAGTAACGCGTATCGGAGGCCCCACTCCACCCCGGCGAGTAGTCCGGCACCGGCGAGCGCTCCCGGCCAGAACGACAGCACCAGTTCGACCGGCGCGTCGCCCTCGTCCGGCGGGAGGTGGGCGAGGACGAGCACCCCCGTCAGCGTGGCGAGGGGTACGACGAGGCCGAACCGGGCAAGCAGGAACGCGGCGACGCCGAGCGTGAGCGCGGTGCCACCCCAGGCGAACGCCCAGAAGCCGACGGCGACGTACCACGCTCCCCCGTCGAAGGACGTCCTGCGCCAGGGCCGACGCAGGACGATTGCGAGCGGATAGGCCACGCCGAGGGCCACCGCCGCCGTCGCCGCCAGTTCCGGGGGGAGCGGAATCGACGGCGCAGTGGGAACCGGCCAGCCCAGTGCGGCGCGAGCACCGACCTCAACGGCACCGGCGAGCAGCGCCAGCGGCCCCCAGACGTACCACTCCGAGAGCAGGTCCGCGAGGACGAGGCCGTCCTCGACGACGGTGGCGTCCGTCCCGGGACCGACGTTCGGTTCGAGTTCGTGGATGGGGACGAACTCGGGTCGCGGGACGAGTTCGCGCCGGACGGCGAGGGCGAGCGCGCCGAGCGGGAGCGCCAGGGGGAGCACCGTTGCCGCAGTGAGAGCGAGCGCCGCCGCCAGTCCACACAGCGATCCGTAACCGGCCATCCGCACCCGGGTTCGACGGCGGGTGTTCGGGTAGTGCTCGTGGTAGCCCAGGCGGGCGTACAGGCGGTCCAGCGCCACCGCGACGGTCGCTCCGACGGCGAGAGCGACCGTGCCCGCGAGAGCCAGTGAGAGCGGCGTCGCCGTCATGCGAGCGCGTCCGGTCCGTCGGCGAGCGCCCCGAGCAACCCGTCCAGATGGGACGTCCGCGACCCCGACGAGAACAGTTCGTGGCCGCCGTCGTAGAGGACGATGCGGTCCGATCCCACCCGGTCACCGATGGCCCGCGTCGAGACGACGCGGTCGGAGAGGGAGCAGAAGACGACGGCGTCGTCGTCGATGGCGGGGAGCGTCCGGTGGGCCTCGCGCGTGGTCCGGAGGAACCGGGGCGAGACGCGGGAGGGCGTGTCCGCGACCTGCCGGCCCGTCGCGTGCTCGCCAAGGAGGTACGGGCCGTCCATGTCGCTCGGCAGCACCTTCGCGTCGGTTGGAATCCGCGAGAGGAGCGAGGGGAGGCGGCCGCTGGTCGCCGGCGGGTACCCCCACCAGGGACTCAGGTAGGTCCGCGTCGTCACGCCCGGGAGGCGGGCGTGGGCCGCGGTGAGGCCGCCGGCGCTGTGCGCGAGGAGGGCGAACTCGTCTAGGTCCGCGGCGTAGGACTCGACCGGGGCGACCCACTCGCGCCCGACGTCGGTGACGTGGACCGGGAGCGTCGCCGCGTGGACCCGCCAGCCGTCGCCGACGAGGCGGTCGATTAGCCAGCGAACGGGTTCGTGGGATGGTCGGTTCCCCCACCCGAGGACGAAGAGGCAGTCCCCGGCAACCGGGTCGCTCGCGGCGTCGGGCGCGTCGCCGGTCGTCCCGGGGTCGAATACGTCGAACTCCATGGCTCCGCTTTCGCCGACGGGCTAATAAACGTCAGGCACCCGTGAGGTGGAGGCCCGCGATACCGACGACGATGAGTCCGAGGAAGGCGAGGCGGGCCGGACTCGCCGGTTCGTCGAGGACCGTCAGCCCGTAGACGGCCGTCGTCGTCGCGCCGATGCCCGTCCAGACGGCGTAGGCGGTGCCGATGGGCAGGTCGCGGACGGCGCGGGCGAGCAGGAGGAGACTGACCGCCATCGCGGCGACGGTGATAGCGGTGGGTACGGGCCTCGTGAAGCCGTCGGAGTACTCCAGGCCGACGGCCCACACGGCCTCGAACAGGCCGGCGACCAGCAGGAGGAGCCAGGACATGCTCCCGAGTCGGGCGCGGCCCTCGGTATGCCTTGCGTTCGCGCTGCGGCCTACTCCGACTCGCGCAGGCGGTCCCGGTCCCTCTCGGGCTGCCGGTCCTCGACGTTCTCCAGAGTGTCCGTCTCAAGTAGCCGCTCGACCTTGCGCTCGAACTGCTCGTCTGTGAGTTCGCCGTCGGCGTAGCGCTCGCGCAGTCTCGCCAGCGCGTCGTCCCCGTCGTCGGTGGCGTCGGCGCGCGCTTCGGCGTCGGCGGAAGCCGATCCGGTCTCGACGTCCCCGTCCACCCACTCCTCGACGTCCTCTTCGTCCCCGAACAGGAGCGCGACGAGGGGAACGATCACGATATAGCCGAACAGCATGAGCGGGAGCCACCAGTCGACGCCGAGGAACAGCGCCGCCAGCCAGGTGCCGGTCACGAGCATCGAGACGATGCCCGTCGCGTTCTCGCGCGCCCGCCGGGTCGGACTGGAGTCGTCCATACCTCGGGCTACTGCCAGACGCCGGTTAACGGTTCCGTCGGATTCGACCGGGCGATACCGCCGCGAGGGCGACCGGAAACCGTTTTCCGTCCCACCCCCAACGGACGACCGATGAACGAGTTCGGCCGCTCGGCAGCCATCGACCGGGTCGCGGAGATAGTCGACGCGGTGGCGACGGAGACGATGCCGGTGCCCGTCCGCGAGGTGTGGGTGTACGGCGACGTCGCCCTCGGACTCGACCCCGTCGAGCGACTTGACGTCTACCTCACCAAGGACATCCTGATGCGCGACGCGCCGGAGCGCGCCGACGAGTTCGAGGAGTCGCTCGGCGTCCAGGGCGTCGGCAAGACGGTCCGGGCCGCCTGGGCCGACGAGCACCCCGAGCACGTCCGGGCCAACGCCAGCGGCCACGCCGCGCCCGAGCAGTGCCTCGCCGCCCACCTCCTCGACGACGATGAACCGGTCCACCTGGAGGTGTGCAACGCCTCCTTCGAGGACAACGTCCGACAGCGCCTGAAGGGGGCGCAGGCCCGCGAGAACTACGAGCAGATACTGGACCCTCGCGGGGTGTGCCTGTGGGTCGACCAGGGCGACGACGGAGGGGCGGGTGGCGACGACGCGGCGAGCGGCGGCGAGCGCGGCCAGCGCAGCGACGAGGCGTTCCGCAAACTCCGCGAGGGGGAACTCGTCTTCCCGACGCTGTCGGGCGCGCTGGAGATGCTCGGGATGGACGAGGGGGAAGCCGCCGAGGCCGCCGACGCCATCGAGACCTACCGGGAACGCCAGGACGGCGCGACGGTCCGCGGCGACGTGGTCTGAGAGAACCACTTCGAAAGTCCTCGGCCAGCCCCGCTAGAGTTGCTACGGAAACCACAAACAGAGGAAAGCCCTCGACGCGCTCGACTCGTGCGACCCCACTGCGCGCTTCACTCACTTCGTTCGTTCCAGTGCTTGCGGGGTCGGACTTCGTCGACCGCGCTTCGCCCTTTCAATCCGCCAGGCGGCATAGCTCGCGCGGCCTCACTTCGTTCGGCCCGCGCTCGCGAATCGTCCACCACTCCTCCCCGGTCGCGCCGGACGTCGGCGCGACCGCTTCCTTCCGCGACCGCACCGCGTGGCCGGGAGCGCGGCCGAACCCCTCGCGGGTGAGGACGCGCGACCCGCCGGAAGACGCGAAGCGTCTTCCGAGCCCACGCTCACTCCGTTCGCGTGGACGGGGAAGGGCAGGGTTGCCCGCGGTGCTACCTGGCGGAATGAAAGGGCGCGGCTCGGTGAACGAAGCACGGACCCGCAAAGACCGGAGCGAACGAAGTGAGTGAGGACCGCAGCGTGGTCCGCGCGAGTTCAGCGCGCCGAGGGCTTTCCTTTGTCGTTAGATTCGGCAACTCGTCAAGAACGGATCGAGGACTTTCCGACTGTTCTCGTTCTCGGTTCTTCTATCGCGGCTCGACCGATATCTCGAACCACACGACAGCCCCTGTCGTGCGCGCCAGCGGGTGGCTATTTCTACCGGTGGGGCGAACCCCGACCGATGGCAGGCACCCTCCACGTCGCGGTCCGGACGCTCCACGTCCTCGGGATGGCGGTGATGCTCGGCGGCGCGGCAGCGCTGTGGTACGCCGCCCGCCGGGGAGACGGTCCGCTGGCCGGGTTCGCCACGGCCTACGAGTGGGCGTTCTGGGGCGCCATCGGCGTGATGGTCGTCACGGGCGTCGGCAACCTCGGGGCGCTGGGCGCACCGGGGCCGGAGACTCGCTGGGGGACGATACTGACCGCGAAACTCGGCTTCGTCGTCGCGTTCGTCCTCGGGTCGCTGGTCCGGACGCTCGCGGTGGCCCTGCTGAAGGAGGACGATGGTGGCACGTCGCCGGTCTTCTACCGGCGGGCCTACGGCGCGACGACGGCCGTCCTGCTCGCGCTGGTCGTCATCGCGGAGGTGCTCGCCCATGGCTGACCGGCGACTGCTCGTGTGGGCGCTCGCCTCGTTCCACGCCGCCGGGTTCACGCTCGGCGTCGTACTCCCGGCCTACGTCTCCGGTGGCCTCTCCGACGTCCTCCCGGCGTTCGGAACCCTCCCCGGGTTCCTCGGCTACGGCTACCTCTGGGGGCTCTCGTACCTGGCGACGCGCTGGGCGCTGGCCGGCGACGCGCTCGCCGACGAGGCTCTCGAAGAGACGCTTTCGGGGTCGGTCCGGTCGGTCCTGCTGCGCGGAATCGCCGCCGGGGGTCTCGTCGGGATGGCCGCCCTCCTCGGGCCGCTGCTCCTCGTCTCGATTCCGGACCTGATGACCGGCAGTGGCGACCCGACGTCGTTCGTGCTCATCCTGGCCATCGGCCTGGGCGTCTCCGGCGTCGTCGGCGCGGCGGTCGGTCTGGTGCTCGCCGCCGTCGACCTGGTGGCGTTTCGCGCCGCCGGCGCGCTCCGCCCGGACGGGGATAGCGGTCCCCCACCGGCCGGAGGCGACGGCCCACCACCCGCCGAAGATGACGACGGCTCGTCACCGGCCGAAGACGACGGCCCTCGACGGGCCGGCGAGGCGGACTAGGTTCGTCCGACGGTGACGAAGAAGGGCACCGTCTCCGTCCGCTCGTAGGCCCCCTCCTGCATCTGTGCCGCCACTGTCCGGCCCATCGCCCGCCACTCCCGTCGGAGGGCGTCGTAGTCGGCCTCGCTCGCTGCGCCGGCGACGAGTTCGGCTCGGCGGTCCGCCAGCCCCTCGCCCGTGGCCTTCCGGCGAGCGGCCGCCACGGCGTCGGTGGAGTACGGCGGTTCGACGCTCCGCATCTGGTCGTACCGCCTGGTCGAGAGCACGTCGAGTTCGGCCGCCGTCAGCAGCGCGGCCGCGCCGGCCCCCAGCGCGACGTCCGTCCCGACGCCGTCGAGGTAAAACTCGCGAGCGCGCCGGGCCAGTCGCGCCTCCGCGTCCACCGTCGACTCCACCGTGACCGCGCCGTTGTCGGGTTCGACGACCGCCACCGCCGCCGACGCGACGCGGGCGAACTCGTCGACGGCGACCTGCGGGTCGGGGAGGTTGATCAGCAGCGCCTGGCAGACGACCAGGTCGAACGCGTCGTCCGCGAACGGGAGGCGCGTGGCGTCGCCGCGGACCACCGGCGGGTCGACGCCCGCCAGCAGGTCGGCGTCGGCGTCCAGTCCGACCACCTCGCCGGAACACTCCTCGCGGAGCACCCGTGTCAGCACGCCCGTCCCGCAGCCCACGTCCAGCACCGAGTCCCGGCCGGCCAGGTCCAGGTCCACCAGCGCCTCGCGCGAGTCGGCCCACATCCCCTCGCGAGTGGCCGACAGGTACTCCGCGTCGAATCTGCGCACGGGCGACCTTGCGAACGACCCGGCAAAAGCGAGTCGATCGGGAGGTGTGAGGGTGATCGACGGAGGGAACGGTACGACGAAACCGAAAGCCCTCGACGGGAACTCCGGCGCCGGATCAGGGACCAGCAACGACCAGAAAGCCCTCGGCGCGCTGAACTCGCGCGGACCACGCTGCGGTCCTCGCTCACTTCGTTCGCTCCGGTCCTTGCGGGTCCGTGCTTCGTTCACCGAGCCGCGCCCTTTCATCCGCCAGGACCGCACCGCGGGCAACCCTGCCCTTCCCCGTCCACGCGAACGGAGTGAGCGTGGGCTCGGAAGACGCTCGGCGTCTTCCGGCGGGTCGCGCGACGCTCACTGTCGTTCGCGCACGCGCTCCCGGCCGACGGCGGGCGGTTGCGGAAGGAAGCGGTCGCGCCAAGTTCAGCGCGACCGGGGAGGAGTGGTGGTTCCAATCGCAAGTGAGGGCGAGCGAAGCGAGCCTCACGAGCTATGCGGTTCCTGGTGGAATGAAAGGGCGAGCCTCGTCGCGGTCGGTGAGCGGGCCCGATCCGAGCGCAGCGAGGATATCTCGCTCAGCGACCGCGAGGAGGCGAGGGCTTTCCTTTGTCGTTAGTCGTGTCGTCTCCAGAGCGAGGCCGTTCAGTGCGTACTCAACAGTCACCGGTCGAGCGGACGCGAGATCAAAATCATCGAACTCTCAATCATCGGAGGCCCACTCGTAGGGGCCAGGCGGGAGTCGCAGTTCGTCGAGGTCGGGCAGGTGCTTGACGTTGTAGACCACCTTGAGGTCGTCCGTAATCGGCTCACCCACGCACGACAGTCGAATCCCCCGGTCGGTCATCTCCGGCGGCAGCACGTGGCTCACGGGCATCGAGAGGTCGCCCTCGACGACGGCCACCGCGCAGTTCGCGCAGGCCGCGCCGCGGCAGGAAAAGGGCCAGGTAAGGCCCTGGTCCTCGGCGGCCTCCAGCAGCGTGTCGCCCGCGTCGACGTCGAACTCGCCGTGGTCCGCCGCGTCGAGGTTCGCCGCGGCCGCCTTCTGGAACAGGTCGTCGTCGCCGAGGTTCCAGCCGTGGTCGTCGAGCACTTCGAAGTTCAGGAACTCGACGTGGGGGTCGGTCTCCTCCGGTTCGGGAGCCTCGGGTTCGGGGCCCGCCGGGTCGGGGACGACGTCGCTCGGCCGGAAGCCGTCCTCGATGGCCTCGTAGGCGTCCCTGACGCGGCGGAACTCGGCGATCGACCCGCCGTGGTCCGGGTGCGCCTCCTTGATCCGTTCCCGGTAGGCCTGTTCGACGGCGTCGTCGTCCGCGTCCGGGTCGACCTGGAGGACGTCGAACGGGGAATCCACGGCTATCGATAGCCCGATGACGGCGATAAATTTTCCGTTCGAGGGAACGTTCGCGACTTCCGGGAAGGGTGCTCAGCTGATTCGCACCGGCCGGCTCACGGCTCCCGGCGGTCGCCGTTCGCTCACTCGGCGCCAGCCAGCTCACGGGTCACTAGCGCTCCCCGTTCGCAATTAGCTGGTGCTCGCTTCGCTCGCACCAGCCAGCTCCCGAGCACGCTCGATGTTCCACTCGAAGCTCTTCCCGTCCTCAGTGGGCGTCTCCAGGACGAAGGGGA